>JAJXZO010000104.1 GCA_021780035.1 Pseudomonadota bacterium | reverse complement strand
GCCCGCCTCGGCCTCCCTGCCGCGCTGGCGCCGCTTCGCCATCCAGGCTTCCGACGCGGACAGCCGGCCGGCGATCAGCGTCGTCATCGACGACCTGGGCGTGATGCGGGAAACCGAGCGCGCGGTGGCCCTGCCCGGCCCCCTCACCCTTGCCTGGTTCCCCTTCGCCCCCCGCCTCGCCGAACAAGTGGGCGCCGCCACCGCGCGCGGCCACGAGGCGCTGCTGCATATGCCGATGCAGGCCTATTCCAACAGCACGGCGGCCACCGGGCCCGATCCGCTGCGCGTCGACCTTCCCCCCACCATCAACCTAGAGCGTCTGCGCGCCGCCATCGCCGCGGTGCCGGACACGGTTGGCCTCAACAACCACATGGGAAGCGTCGCCACGCTCAGCGCGCCGCTGATGACCCTGGTGGCCGAGGAAGTCCGGCACCAGAATATGCTGTTCCTCGACAGCGTGGTGGTGCCACACAGCGAGGGCCTGCCCTGCGCGCTCCGCGCCGGGGTTCCCGCCGCCGGCAACGACATCTTCCTCGACCCGATCAACACCTCGATGCCGGTGTCTGAGCAGCTTGCCCGGGCGGAGGCGATCTCCCGCCACCGCGGCTACGTCATCACCATCGGCCATCCGCATCCGAAAACGCTCGATGCCCTCGCCGCCTGGCTGCCGACGGTGGCGGCCAAGGGCTTCGTCCTGTGGCCCGTGTCGGCGGCAGTGGTGTTCCGCAACGGCATCGACCTCTCCCGCATCGGTGCCGACTGAAGCGCCGCCGGCATCGTCCGCGCGCCGCGATCGTCACTTTGACACTTCCATGACATCCGCCGGCGCTTCCCTGCCCGCAGCCGGCAGGGTCGCCACAGCGAGACCGGGTTCAACACTCGTAGGTTTAGCAATGCGCTTCGGCATCTCACTCACCAGGACGGTTGCGGCAGCGGTCGTCGCCACGGTCGCGGTGGCAGGTATCAACAGCACTCAGGCCGCACAGCCGGTCCAGCTTCTCGAAACCGGCTCCAGCCTGCTCTACCCGCTGTTCAACATCTGAGTGCCGGTTTACACGAAGAGCCATCCGGACGTGCAGATCACCACACAGAGCACGGGCAGCGGCATCGGCATCTCGCAGGCCGTGTCCGGTCTGGCGCAGATCGGCGCCTCCGGCGCCTACCTCAGCAACGCCATGATGAAGCAGCACGCGGGCATGCTGAACATCCCGCTGGCCATCTCCAGCCAGATGGTGAACTTCAACCTTCCGGGGCTGAACAAGGACCACATCAAGCTCAGCGGTCCGGTGCTGGCCGACATCTACATGGGCAAGATCACCATGTGGAACCACCCGCAGATTGCGGCGATGAACCAGGGCGTGAAGCTGCCGGCGCAGAAGATCATCCCGGTGCACCGCACCGACGGCAGCGGCGACACGTTCATCTTCACGCAGTATCTCTCCGCCACCACCCCGGCGTGGCTCTCCTCGATCGCCTACGGCACCACGGTCAGCTAGCCGTCGGTTTCCGGTAACCTCGGCGCCGAGGGCAACCGGGGCATGGTCAACACGCTGGAGAAAACGCCGTACTCGGTCGCTTACATCGGCGTCAGCTTCAAGGCCGCCATCGACCAGCACGCGCTCGGCAAAGCCGCGCTCAAGAACAAGGACGGCAACTTCGTCCTGCCCACGGCCGAAACGGTGCAGGCCGCCGCCAGCGCCATGGTCGCCCACACTCCCGCCGACGAGCGCATGAGCCTGATCTTCGCGCCGGGGGCGAACTCGTATCCGATCATCAACTACGAGTACGCCATCGTGAAGTCCGCGCAGGCGAATGCCGCGACCGCCACCGAGCTGAAGTCCTTCCTCTCCTGGGCCTTGCAGGGCAACGGCGGCAACGCGCAGAAGTTCATGGACCAGGTGAACTTCGTGGCGCTCCCCGCGAGCGTCGGCAAACTCAGCGAGGCGCAGGTTGCCAAGATCCACTGACGCCATGAAGGGAGCCCGATGAGCTTCCGCTCCGTCGTCACCATGCTGGCCGGCGTCGTGCCGGCCAGCATGGCTGCTATTTTCCTCTTCCTCGCCGTCTACGCCTGGCCAGCGATCCAGTTCAACGGCGCCGGCTTCCTGTTCCACTTGCAGTGAAGCCTGGGCCAGCTCTACGCCGACCCGATCGAAGTCGGCGGCGTCTCCATCCTGCCCGGCGCGCACTACGGCATTCTCTTTCTCATCGCCGGCACGCTGCTCACCACCCTGGTGGCGATGGTCATCGCCGTGCCCGTGGGCGTCGGCGCCGCCATTTTCCTCGCCGAGGCGGTACCGCCGAAACCGCGGCTCTGGCTCTCCTTCCTCGTCGAACTGCTCGCCGCCGTTCCCAGCGTGGTGTTCGGCCTCTGGGGCTTCGCCGTGCTGGTGCCGGCGCTTTCTCACACCGTCTTTCCCGCCATGGCCCGCGTGCTCGGCTGGCTGCCCGGCTTCGGCGGCCCCACCGGCAGCGGCTTCGGCCTTCTCACTCGGGCCTCGTTCTGGCGCTGATAGTGGTGCCGCTGATTACCGCCACGCTCGGCGACGCGCTGGCCATGCAACCCGACCAGATGCGCGAGGCCGGCGCCGCCATCGGCGCCACCCGCTTCCAAACCATCTGGCACCTGATCATGCCGGGCCTGCGCCCGGTGGTGATCGGCGCCTCCATCCTCGCCACCGGCCGCGCGCTCGGAGAAACGATGGCGGTGCTGATGGTCAGCGGCAACGCACTCAACACGCTGCCGGCGAACATCTACGCCCCGGTTTCCACCATGGCCGCCTTCATCGCCTCGCAGGTCGACAGCGCGCTGGAAGATCCCACCGGCCTCGCCGTGCGCGCCCTGGCCGAAGTCGCGCTGGTGCTGTGCCTGATCTCCGTCATCGTCAACGCGGGTGGCCGGCTGCTGCTCGCCGGCACCAAGTCCTACCGGCGGAGCTGACGATGAGCGCGCACGCCATCCCGCTTCCCCACCCCGTTTTTCTTGCCCAGGCCCGCCTCTCCGGCCGCAGGCTCCGGTCTATGCTCGGCTGGGGCCTGTGCGGCCTCGCGCTGCTGCTGCTCTGCACCGCGATGGTATGGATCATCGGCCTGGTGGTGGTGCGCGGCCTTTCGGCGTTCAGCCCGACGATCTTCACCAAGGTCACCCAGGGCACCGGCGGCGGCCTACTGAACGCCATCGAGGGCACCGCGGTCATCGCGCTGGGCACGCTCGTTCTCGCCGCGCCGCTCGGCATCGCCGCCGGCATCTATGTCTCCGAGTATCCCAGCACCCGCTGGGCGCGCACCGTCCGCTTTCTCTCGGACGTGCTGGTCGGCGTGCCCTCCATCGTGCTCGGCTATTTCGGCTACATCACCATGTTGGAGTGGCTGGGCTGGCACTTCTCGGTCGCCGCCGCCAGCATCACACTGGCCATCCTCTGCCTTCCCTACATCTGCCGCAGCACCGAGCTTGCCATGCGCGAGGTGCCGATGTCGCTGCGCGAGGCCGGCTACTCGCTCGGCGCCACCGACTGGGTGGTGAGGATCTTCCTCTGCATGCGCCAGGCCCTGCCCGGCATCGTCACCGGAGTGCTGCTGGCGCTCGCCATCTCGGTAGGGGAAACGGCGCCGCTGCTCTACACCGCCGGCTGGTCGGCCTACCTTTGGAACGGCCACCTCACCGGCAGCCCGATCGGCTACCTCACCTACGCGGTGTGGGCCTTCATCAACGAGCCCTTCGCCGCGGCGAATGCCCTCGCCTACGCCGCCGCCCTGCTCGTAACCCTGTTCGTGCTAGCGATCAGCCTCGCCTCGCGGCTGGTGCTGCTGCGTGCCACCCGCTACCGGCAACGCTGAGACGAGGCGCCCGCCGTTCGGTCTGGACAAGCCCGGGGGCCGATGCCAGAAGGTGTCTCCCCGGCAGGCAGGCCGCCGACCGCGAAGGATGAGCCCGTAGCTCAGGTGGTAGAGCACGAGACTTTTAATCTTGGGGCCGTGGGTTCGAGTCCCACCGGGCTCACCAGCATGCGGCGCTGACCCCTCCATGCCGCCGCCCCCGCTTCTGCTCGGCATCGTCACCGGCCTCGCCGCCGAGGCCCGCCTCGCCCGCCCGCTCGGCCTCGTGCAGGCCGGCGGCGGCACGCCCGAAGGCGCGGCGGCGGCGGCCGAGGCATTGATCGCCCGGGGTGCGGCCGCGCTGCTCAGCTTCGGCCTCGCCGGCGGGCTCGATCCCGCGCTGCCTCCCGGCGCGCTGGTCATCCCGCGCACGCTGAAAACCACCGAGGGTGACTACGCCATCGACACGGCACTGGCCTCGCGCTTCGGCACGCCCGCGGGTGCGCTGTTCGCCGCCGCACAGCCGGTGGCGACAGTGGAGGAAAAGGCGGCGCTGTTCGCCGCCACCGGAACGCTCGCCGTCGATCTGGAAAGCGGGGCGGTGGCCCGCACGGCACAGGCGCACAACCTGCCGTTCGCGGTGCTGCGGGCGGTCTGCGACCCCGCCGGGCGCGCGCTGCCGCCGGCCGCGCTCGCCGCACTCGACGCGGGCGGTGCGATCGCCCCGTTCCGCGTGGCGGCCTCGCTGCTCCGCCATCCGGGGCAGATCCGCCCGCTAGCCCTCCTCGCCGGCGACGCGGCGGTGGCGCGGGCGGCGCTTCGCGGCGCGGTGCGTCAGTCGGCGGCGTGGGAAAGCGACGGGTCGTCGTCTCCGGGCCGCTGACCTTCGCGCTGTTCCAGCGCCTCCTCGACGTGGCGGCTGAAGACGAATTCCGCCGGGCGCTGGTTCTCGAGCGATATCTCCGGCGCCATCGGCCCCTCGGTGCGCGGCCCGTGCAGCGCCACCAGCGCCGTCTTCAACGGATGGTGCACGGCATCGATAACGGCGGTGGCCTCGTAGCCGGAATGCACCATGCAGTCGGCGCATTTTTCGTAGCGGCCGGTGCCGTAGCGGTCCCACTCCGTAGTGGCCATCAACTCGTCGTAGGTCTTGGCGAAGCCCTCGCCCAGCAGGTAGCAGGGCCGCTGCCAGCCGAACACGTTGCGCGTGGGCTTGCCCCAGGGCGTGCAGGTGTAGCGCTGGTTGCCGGCCAGGAAATCGAGGAACAGCGACGACTGGTTGAACTTCCACTTCTTGCCGCGGCCGGCGCGGAAGATGGCGCGGAACAGCTCCTTCGCCTTCCGGCGGTTGAGGAAGTGCTCGCGGTCGGGCGCCCGCTCGTAGGCGTAGCCGGGAGAGATCATCACCCCATCGACGCCCATCGCCATCACCTCGTCGAGGAACGCCGCCACCCGCCCCGGCTCGGCGCCGTCGAACAGCGTGGTGTTGATGCAGGTGCGGAAGCCCTTGGCCTTCGCCGCCTTCAGCGCCGCCGCCGCGCGGTCGAACACGCCATCCTGGTTCACGGCGTGGTCGTGCATCTCGCGGTCGCCGTCGAGGTGGATGTCCCAGGCGAAGTTGCGGTGCGGCTTGTACTGGTCGAGGCGCTTCTCCAGCAGAAGCGCGTTGGTGCAGAGATAGACGAACTTGCCGCGCGCCAGCAGCGCGTCGACGATCTCGGGCATCTCCTTGTGCAGCAGCGGCTCACCGCCGGCGATCGCCACCACCGGCGCGCCGCAGCTCTCCGCCGCCTCCACGCACTCGGCCACCGACAGGCGTCGGTTCAGGATCGGCGCCGGATAGTCGATCTTGCCGCAGCCGGCGCAGCCGAGGTTACAGCGGAACAGGGGTTCGAGCATCAGCACCAGCGGGTAATGCCGCCGTCCGCGCAGATGCTGTTTCACCACGTACGCGCCGACGCGCACGAGCTGGTTCAGGGGTACCGGCACCGCTCTCATCCTTGATTGCCGCGCACCATGCGAACGCGACGTCGCATTCGCGTTTTGCACTGCTGCCGAGCGTCCTGTCAATTGTGCTCGCTCCGCGTCCCCGCTAGACCAGCCCCCATGAACGTGCAGGCGACGCAGCGGCGCAATCCGGTCCAGGAGCGCAGCCAGGGCACCGTGCAGCGGGTGCTGCAGGCGGCGGCCGCCCTGCTCGCCGAGGGCGTGGCGGTCGAGGCTCTGACCACGGCGCAGATCGCCGCCGCCGCCTCGCTCTCCGTCGGGGCGCTCTACCGCTTCTTCCCCGACAAGCAGGCGATCGTCGATGCCATCGCCGTGCAGCACATGGAGATCTTCCAGCAGCGGCTTTTCGGGCTGGTCATGACGTCGCCCCCCGCCGACGGGCCGGCGTTCCTCGGCGCGGTGATCGACTGCTTCGTCGCCTACGTGGAGGCGAACGCCGATTTCCGCATCATCGCCTTCGGCGCGCCCGGCGGCGGCCGCTACGTCAGCCGCCCCACGCGCGACACCTACGCGAACTCGGAACTGGCCGGCACCATCGAGGAATTCGCCACCGAGGCGTTCGCGGTGCCGGAGCCCGAGGAGTTCGGCTTCCGGCTGCGCATCGCCACCGAAATGGGCGACCGGCTGATCGCCTTCGCCTTCGAACAGACAGACGCGGCGGAGCGCCGCCGTATCGTCGCCGAGGCGAAAAAGCTGCTCGCGGCCTACCTGTTCGGTGCCTGAGACCTGGCCTCAGCGCGTGCGCACGGCGATCCCGTCATAGCCGCGCACGCGGTAGAACGCCACCGACGCCACCCATCCGGCGGCGAAGATGCCGACGATCAGGTAGCCCAGCGTGCCGAAATTGCCGTTGAGCGCGGCGATCAGCCGCCAGAACGGCCCGGCCAGGGCGAATTTGCTCTGCAACAGGCCGAGCGTCTCGACGCCGCCGACCAGGAACGCCACCACGGTGGAAACCGCGGTGATGGTGAGGTTGTAGAACAGCTTGCGCAGCGGCCGGGCGAACGCCCAGCCGTAGGCGCCGAGCATCAGCACCCCGTCGGCGGCGTCGACCAGCGCCATGCCGGCGGCGAACAGCGCGGGAAACAGCAGGATCGACCAGATCGGCAGCCCCTTCGAGGCCTCGGTGGCGGCGATGCCGAGCAGCCCCACCTCGGTCGCGGTATCGAAGCCGAGGCCAAACAGCAGTCCCACGGGATACATCTGCCAGGAGTGCCCGATCAGCCGGAACAGGCCGCGGAACAGCCGTCCGAGCAGGCCGCGCCGGGCGAGCAGCAGGTTCAGGTCCTCCTCCGCATACACGCCCCCCCTGGAAACACGGCGGAAGGTGCGGAACACGGCGAGCAGGATCATCGCGTTCAGCGCCGCGATGGCGAACAGGAACAGCGCTGAAACCATCGTGCCGGCAACGGAGCCGAAATCAGCCAGCGCGCCGAAGCGGCCCTTGACGGCGGTGGCGGTGAGGGCAATGGCGACGGTAAGCGCGATCACCACCGTGGAATGGCCGAGGGAAAAGAACAGCCCCGCCCCCACCGGCCGCTTTCCCTGCTGCATCAGCTTGCGGGTAACGTTGTCGATGGCAGCGATGTGGTCGGCATCCACGGCGTGGCGCAGGCCGAAGCTGTAGGCGAGGAAGCAGGTGCCCAGCAGCATCGGGTAGTGGCGGAACAGCACGCCGGCGAGCGCCCACAGCCCGAGGTTGACCCCGCCGAGCAGGAGAAACAGGCCACCGATTCGCGCGCGCAGGCTCATGCCGGGCTTACCGCCGTTCCGCTTCCCGCCGGGGCACCGCCGCCCTCGGTAGGAAGTTTGCCGAATTCGTGTGAAACCGTAGGCTCCCGCACGTCGCGCTGTCAACGCGCCGGCCCTGCGCTCATGGCTGCGCAGCGATGCCGCTTCGGCTATGCTCGGCCGGCGCAGGCGGAGGAATTTTCATGGAACGGGTGACGATCTCGCTGGAGGAAACCCTGCTGGCGGAGTTCGACGCCTTCATCCGCCGCAAGGGCTACGAGAACCGCTCGGAGGCGGTGCGCGACCTCGTGCGCGGCAGGTTGGAGGAAGACCGCGTCGCCGAGGACCATTCCGGCCCGGCGGTGGGCTGCCTCTCCTACGTCTACAACCACCACCAGCGCGAACTGGCGCGCCGCCTCACCAGCACCCAGCACGCCCACCACGACCTGGTGCTCACCACGCTGCACGTCCACCTCGACCACGACAACTGCCTGGAGGTGGCGATCCTGCGCGGCGAGGCCGGCGACCTGCAGCATTTCGCCGAGGAAACCATGGCGGAAACCGGCGTCCGCCACGGGCAGTTGCACCTGCTGCCCGCGGCGCTGGTCGCCAAGCCGAAGCCCGGCTGAACGCGCCTCAGGCGGAAAGCCGCTCCAGCCCCGCCCAGTCGAAGCCGATTCCGTGGCCGGGGCGATCGGGTGCCACGGCGAAGCCCTCGTCGATCACCAGGGGCTCGGCGATGTAGCGTTCGAGTCCGAAGCCGTGCGCCTCCAGGTAGGAGCGGTTCGGCACCGCCGCCAGCAGATGCACGGTGAGGTCGTGCGCCCCGTGCGAGGTCACCGGCAGGCCGAACGTCTCGGCGAGATGGGCGATCTTCAGGAAGGCGGTGACGCCGCCGCAGTTGGTGACGTCGGGCTCGGGGTAGCTCACCCCGCCCGAGGCGATGAGGTGGCGGAACTCCCACGGCGAGTGCAGGTTTTCCCCGGTGGCGATGGGAAGCCCGCCGTCGCGCAGCACGCGCGCGTGCCCGGCCACGTCGTCGGGCTCGATCGGCTCCTCCAGCCACACCAGGCCGAACGGAGCGAAGGCGCGCGCCGCCCGGATCGCCACGTCCACCGTCCACTTCATGTTGGCGTCGGCCATCAGCGGGAAGTCGTCGCCAAGGTGCGTCCGCATCGCCCGCACCCGCTCGACGTCCTCGGAGAGGCGCGCGCGGCCCACCTTCATCTTGATGGCGCGAAATCCTCTGGCGAGGTTGGCGTCGGTCTGTTCGAGCAGCGCCTCCAGCGGCAGTTCTAGATCGATGCCGCCGGCGTAGCAGGGCACGCGCGCCTCGTAGCCGCCCAGCGCCTGCCACAGCGGCAGGTTCGCGCGCTTCGCCTTCAGGTCCCACAGCGCGATGTCGAAGGCGGAAAGCGCCAGCACCACCGGCCCGCCGCGCCCGCCGTAATGCAGCGCCCACCAAACCTTGTGCCACAGCGCCTCGATCGCCGCCGCGTCCGCTCCGGCGGCAACCGCGGCGATCTCCGCGAGCCCCGCGCGCACCGCCGCGCCGTTCCGCCCAACCGTATAGGTATAGCCGACGCCCTCGGCGCCGTCGGCGTCCCGCACCCGCACGGTGAGGAGCTCGAACGCC
>JAJXZO010000074.1 GCA_021780035.1 Pseudomonadota bacterium | reverse complement strand
GCGGGAAGCAGCGGAAACTTGCCCTGCTGCGGCAGGTGGAGCGGAAACTGCTGTGGCTCGCCGCCTGGACGATCCACCACGCCAACCACGTCCGTCCGAACCGCGACGGGCTGAAGGTGGGCGGGCACCAGGCCTCGTGCGCCTCCGTCGTTTCCATCATGACGGCGCTCTATTTCGACGTGCTGCGCCCCGGCGACCGGGTGGCGGTGAAGCCGCACGCCGGGCCGGTGTTCCACGCCGCCAACTATCTGTTCGGCCGGGAGCGCCGCGAGCGGCTCGAACGCTACCGCGGTCTGGGCGGGGTGCAGTCCTATCCGAGCCGCACCAAGGACGGCGGCGAGGTGGATTTCTCCACCGGCTCGGTCGGTCTCGGCGTGGCCATGACCAGCTTCTCGTCGCTGATCGCCGACTACGTGCGCCTGCACGGACTGTCCGAGGCCGCTCCGCCATCGGGACGCCACATCGCCATCGCCGGCGACGCCGAGCTTGACGAGGGCAACATCTACGAGGCGCTGCTGGAAGGCTGGAAGCACGACATCCGCAACGTCTGGTGGATCATCGACTACAACCGCCAGAGCCTCGACTCGGTGGTGCCCGACCGCCTGTTCGGCCGCATCGAGGGCCTGTTCCGCGACATGGGCTGGAACGTGGTGACGATGAAATACGGGCACCTTCTGCAGTCCGCCTTCTCCCGCGAGAGCGGCGAGGAACTGCGGCACTGGATCGACGACTGCCCGAACTCGCTCTATTCGGCGCTCACTTTCCAGGGGGGCGCGGCCTGGCGGCAGGCGCTGCTCGCCGACCTCGGCCGTTCGCGCGGGGTGCGCGCCATCATCGATCCGCTGTCGGATGCGGCGCTGGCCGAACTGATGACCAACCTCGGCGGGCACGATACCGACTACGTGATCGAGACGTTGCGCGCCGCCTCCGCCGCCTCCGACCAGCCCACCTGCTTCATCGCCTACACCATCAAGGGCATGGGACTGCCGTTCGCCGGGCACAAGGACAACCACGCCGGGCTGATGACGCGCGAGCAGATGGAGGTGTTCCGCACCGAGATGGGCATCCGTTCCGGGCACGAATGGGACATCGCCGAGGGGCTCGCGGTGGACGAGGAACAGTTCCGCCGTTTCGTGGCTTCCGTCCCGTTCGCCGAGCCGCTCGCGCCGCGGGGGCGCGTGCTGACCGCCCCGGTCGTGGCGGTGCCGGAGGCGCTGCCGCTGCCCAAGGTCGCCGGACGGAAGCTCTCCACGCAGGCCGGCTTCGGCGACATCCTGGCGGAGATCGGCCGCGGCCAGGGGGCGTTCAAGGACCTCGCTCAGCATATCCTCACCACCAGCCCGGACGTCACCGTATCCACAAGCCTCGGCGGCTGGGTGAACCGCCGCGGCGTGTTCGACCGCCACACCCGCAACGACGTGTTCCGCGACGCCAAGCTCGCCTCGGCGCAGCGCTGGGGAATGACCCCCGAGGGCCAGCATGTCGAACTCGGCATCGCCGAGCAGAACCTGTTCCTGCTGCTCGCCGCCGCGGGGCTGGCGCCGGCGTTGCACGGGGCGCGGCTGCTGCCCATCGGCACGCTCTACGATTCCTTCGTCAGCCGGGGTCTCGATGCGCTTGGCTACGCCTGCTACCAGGACGCCCGCTTCCTGCTGGTTTCCACGCCGTCGGGCATCACGCTGGCGCCGGAGGGCGGCCAGCACCAGAGCATCAACACGCCGCTGATCGGCATGAGCACCGATCGTCTAGCAAGCTACGAGCCCGCGCATGTGGACGAACTCGCCATCCTGCTGCGCCATGCGCTTGTCCACATGCAGGCTCCGGAGGGCTCGGCGGTGTGGCTGCGGCTTTCCACCCGCGCCATCGAACAGCCCACCCGACGCCTCGACCCCACCGCGGTGATCGCCGGCGGCCACTGGGCGGTGGCGCCGGGACCGCAGGCGCGGATCGCGCTCGTCTACCAGGGGGCGGTGGCGCCTGAGGCGATCGCCGCCTTCGCCTCCGTGCGGGAGGAAGACCCGGAAGCGGGCCTGCTCGCCGTCACTAGCCCCGACCGGCTGCACGTCGGCTGGCGGGAGGCGGCGGCGGCGCGCCGGCGGGGCGAACGCGGCGCGGTGGCGCATGTCGAGGCCCTGCTCGGCACCCTCCACCGCGACGCGGCGCTCGTCACCGTGCTCGACGGCCACCCGGCGAGCCACGCCTGGCTCGGCGCGGTGCGCGGCCAGCACGTCGTGCCGCTGGGCGTCAACCATTTCGGCCAGAGCGGCGACCTCCCCGACCTCTACGCCACTTACGGCATCGACGAGGAGGCCATCCTCGAGGCCTGCGCACAGGCACTGCTGGAGGGGTAGCGCGGCCCCGCCTCGTCGTTGACTCCTCGAAGCCGACGGCTATATATTGTGTCCTGAAGGCGATGGTACTCCCACATATAGGAGATAGTCGGATGGACGGGACGCTGGCTCCAGCATCGCTGCGCGCTGTCCGCACGGCCGAGCCGCGCTCGCTCGGACGTTCGGCCTTCGGCACCGACCCGTTGCCGGCTCGCCCGCTGGAACCTGGCATGGGCCTCGCGGTGGGGCGGCGGACGGTGTTCCGCCCCGAGGACCAGGAAGACTTCGGCCGCGTCGCCGACCGCGTCGCCGCGGGCAACATGTCGCTGCTCGGCCGTCCGCTCACCGATGAGGAACAACAGGAGCAGGCGCGGCTGCGCAACGCCATCGCCACCGGCGCGCTCATCACCTCCGGCCGTCACCTGCAGCACGGCGATGCCGGGCAGGCGAGCCGCAACATGGAGGTGTTCACCAACTGCGCCACCGCCATCGCCAGCTTCGCCAAGTTCTACCTGCTGCTGAACGGCAGCGGCGTCGGCCGCTCCTACGACGACGAATTGATCGTGGTGGACTGGGCGCAGGCGCCCGACATTCTGCTGTACCTCTCGCCCGGGCACCCCGACTATCCGCGCACCGACGACGAGGTGTGCCGCTTCGTGGGCGAGCTTCCCACCACCTCCGGCCGGCCGCTGACCATGGACGCCGAGGCGGCGCGCGCCTGGATCGCCCACGAACTGGTGGCCGACCCGAAGGAGGTGCCCGCGGGTACCGTCGTGCACGAGGTGGCCGACAGCCGCGAGGGCTGGGCGAAGGCGGTGGAACTGCTGGAGAGCATGGCTTTCGCTGGGGCGCGCGGCAAGACCGTGCTGTTCGACCTTTCCGCCATCCGCCGCCGCGGCGCGCCGATCCACGGCATGCAGGGACGCCCGGCCTCGGGGCCGATCTCCATGCTGCGCGCCCTGCTCAACATCCGCCGCGAGGTGGTGGAGCCGGCGCGCAAGCCCGGCAATACGTTGGCGCCGTGGGAACAGGCGATGCTGATCGACCACTTCCTCTCCGTGGAGGTGCAGGTCGGCGGCGCGCGACGGGCCGCGCGCATGGCCACCAAGAGCTGGCGCGATCCCGGCATCTTCCGGTTCATCCGCTGCAAAAGCGAGGGCGGGCTGTGGACCGCCAACAATTCGGTGATGGTGGACCGCGAGTTCTGGCAGCGCGTCGAGCGGGCCAGCGCCAAGCTCGGCGCCGGCGTCGCGCCGGAGTCGCTGGAGGCGCTAACCCGTCACGCGCTCCGCGTGTTTGAGGACGTCACCCGCTGCGCCTACATCAACGGTGAGCCGGGCTTCATCAACGGCGACCGCCTGGAAGACCATCGCACCGGCGCGGCCTGGGAGAAGCCGATCTACGCCGACGGCCGCGACTTCCATTCCAGCCGGTACCAGGTGGAGGAGGCGGCCGATCTGCTGGCGGAGCTGTCGCGGCGGGCGAACGTCGCGCGCTTCCCGGTCACCACCAACCCGTGCGGCGAGATCGTCCTGCACGTCACTGGCGGCTATTGCGTGATCGCCGATTTCGCGCCGCTGCTCGCCTGCCCGGGCGTGCCGGAGGACTACGTTGCGGGCTGCGTCCCCGACGACGTGGCGGCGGAATGGGACGCACGGGTCGAGGAGGCGGTGCGCCTCGGCGTGCGCTTTCTTACCCGTGCCAACACCATGGACGCGCTCTACGGCCAGGAGGTGCGCCGCACCAACCGCATCGGCATCGGCCCCACCGGCCTGCACGAGTGGGCCTGGATGCGCTACGGCCTAGACTTCAACGACCTGCTGGACGAGGAGCGCTCGCGGCCGTTCTGGGACATGCTGGCGCATCTCTCCGAGGTGGCGAAGGAAGAGGGGGACAGCTACGCCGCCGAGCGCGGCCTGCCGCCGCCGCTCACCGTCACCACGGTGAAGCCCGCCGGCACCACAAGCAAGCTGTTCGGCCTCACCGAGGGCGCGCATCTGCCGGCGCGCCGGCAGTACCTGCGCTGGGTGATGTTCCAGGGCACCAAGGACGCCGAAGGCAAGTGGATGACGGGCAGCGACAGGCTGCTGCCCGAGTACGAATCGCGCGGCTACCCGGTCCGCACCCTGAAAAGCTTTCCCAGCATGTCGATCGTCGGCTTCCCCACCCTGCCGCTGATACAGCGCCTCGGCATGGGCGAACGGCTGGTCACCGCGCCGGAAGCGAGCCCCGAGCAGCACTACCGCTGGCTGCAACTGCTGGAGCGCTATTGGATCGGTGCCGACCGCGGCAACCAGGTGTCGTACACGCTGAAGGTATTCACCGACCGCCACGGCATCGACTCGTTCCGCTCCATCGTGCGCGAGTACCAGCCGAAGGTGCGCTGCTGCGCGGTGCTGCCCAGCCGGCCCGATTCCGAACTCGGCTACGAGTACCTGCCGGAGGAGGAGTTGCCGGAGGAGAAGTTCACCGAGATCGTGGCGAATATCAGCGACCCGGCGCTGCACGAGATGATCGATCTCGTGCACCTCCAATGCGCGAGCGGCGCCTGCCCGATCTGAGCGGCGCCCGCATCCGCCGCAGCCGGGGACGACTCCGCCGATGGCGGACGCCGTCCTGCCGGCTCGCGCGTCATGAAAGCTCTGATTGACGAAGGCCGTTTCGGCCGCTATTTTCCAGATCATCGGATATACGGCTATCCGTAGCGCGGATTGTGTATCGTCCTGTCATCAGGCGATACACGGTAGCTGCTGCCTTGAGGTGCAATGCCATCAGGGCAGAGTCTACCAGCAGCCTGTTCCTGATGAGAGAGAAGAAATAATCGCCAACTTACGGGAGAGCGTCATGCAAATAACACGTCGCAAAATCACCTTCGGAACGGTTGCCGCATTGGCGGCGCCGGCCATTCTCGTTCCGGGCCGTCCGGCGCACGCGGCCGAGTACAACCTGAAAATCGGCATGTCGATGCCGAAGAGCCATATCGCCGTTCAGATACTCGACAAGGCCTGCGCCGAGATGGCCAAGGAGTCGAACGGCCGCATCCACCTGCAGACCTATCCGTCGAGCCAGCTTGGCGGCGACGTCGATATGGTGATGGAAGTCCACAGCGGCGCGCTCGACTTCCAGATGGCCGGCGGCTCCATGATCTCCAACGTGGTTCCGGTCGCCGGCATCTTCAGCGTCGGCTTCGCCTTCAAGAACTACGATCAGGTGTGGAAGGTGGTGGACGGCGAGCTTGGCGCGATCGTCCGCCAGACCCTGGACGACAACGGCTTCTATTGCCACCCGGTTTCTCTCGATAACGGCTTCCGTCAGCTTACGACTACCAAGCGCAAGGTCATGAACGTCGGCGACGTGAAAGGGCTCAAGCTCCGTCTGCCGATCGGCCCGGTATGGACCTCGCTCTGGAGCAACCTCGGCTCCGCCCCGACCAGCATCGACCTCAGCGAGCTTTACACCGCCCTGCAGACCGGCGTCGTCGAAGGCTCCGAGGGCGGCGTGCAGCAGATCGAGACGTTCAAGCTGTATGAGGTGCAGAAGAACCTGGCGCTGACCAACCACATGTGGGACGGCTGGTGGATCATCGGCAACAAGGCGATGTGGGCGAAGCTGCCGGACGATATCAAGCAGATCCTGTCCGCCAACTTCAAGAAGGCGGCGATGGAGGAGCGGGCCGCCATTCTGGCGGACGCCCGGAAGACGCAGGACCTCCTTCACGCCCAGGGAATGGCCGTCACCGAGCCCGATCTGGATTCCTTCCGCAACAAGCTGATGGCGACCAGCTACTACAGAGACTGGCGCAAGAAGTATGGCAACAAGGTGTGGGACGCCCTGGAGGGCGTCGTAGGGAAGCTGTCGTAATATACCGGCCACGCCGGACCCCCTCGCGCTTCCGGGGGAAATTTCTCTCGGAAGCGCGGCGGGGTTGCGTGCCGCGCTATGCCGGAAGCACGGGTGGACGGGCGGGCGGCGAAGCCGGTGCGCCGTAGACCACCCGGGCGCGCTGCAAGAACGCATTCACCATCCGCCGCGTCGCCTCGGCGAACACCACGCCGATGGCCGCCTGCAGCAGCCGGCTGCGGAACTCGAAGTCGATCCAAAAGTCCACCTTGCAGCCGCGCGGGTCGGCGGAAAAATTCCAGTCGTTGTGCAGGTAGCGGAACGGTCCCCGCTCGTAGCGCACCTTGATGTACTCCGGCCGCCGGATGGTGTTGCGGGAAATGAATTTCTCGCGGAACGGCCCGAAGCCGATCGCCATCTCGGCAAGCTGCAGCGAATCGGTACGCTCGTGGATGCGGGTGTCCACGCACCAGGGTAGGAACTGCGGATAGCGTTCCACATCGATCACCAGATCCCACATCTGCTCGGGCTGGAAGGGAACGATGCGGCTTTCCGCGTGCTGCGGCATTTCAGGAACCCAGCCGGGCCGCCTTCAGCGCCGCGAAATCGGCGTCGGCGTGGTACGAACTGCGGGTGAGCGGCGAGGCGGAAACCAGCAGGAAGCCCCTCGCGCGGGCCAGGGCGGAGTATTCGGCGAAGCTCTCCGGCGTGACGAACTCCGCCACCGCCACGTGCTTCACGCTCGGCTGCAGGTACTGGCCGATGGTGAGGAAATCGACGTCGGCCACGCGCAGGTCGTCCATCACCTGCAGAATCTCCGGCCGTTGCTCGCCAAGCCCCACCATCAGCCCCGACTTGGTGAAGATCGTCGGGTCGAGCCGCTTCACGGAATCGAGCAGCCGCAGCGACTGGTAGTAGCGTGCCCCCGGCCGCACGGCGGGATAAAGCCGCGGCACGGTTTCGAGGTTGTGGTTGAACACGTCGGGCCTGGCTTCCACCACCACTTCCAGCGCGCCGGTCTTGCGCAGGAAATCCGGTGTCAGCACCTCGACGGTCGTCGCGGGCGCGGCGGCGCGGATGGCGCGGATGGTGGCGGCGAAATGCGCCGCCCCCCCGTCGTCGAGGTCGTCGCGGTCGACCGACGTGACCACCACGTGCGCAAGGCCGAGGCGGGCCACCGCGTCCGCCACGCGTGCGGGTTCGCCCCCGTCGAGCGGATCGGGGCGGCCGGTGCGCACGTTGCAGAAGCCGCAGGCGCGGGTGCAGGTGTCGCCCATGATCATCATGGTGGCGTGGCGCTGGCTCCAGCACTCGCCGATGTTGGGGCAGCCCGCCTCCTCGCACACCGTGTTCAGCCGCTGCTCGCGCATCAGCGCGTGCGTCTCGTGATACACGGGGTGCGAAGGTGCCTTCACCCGGATCCAGACCGGCTTGCGCGCCACCGGGTTGTCCGGCCGGTGGGCCTTCTCCGGGTGGCGCGCCGCGCGGGCGGCGGCGTGGTCGATGACGATGCGCGTGCTCATGCGAACTTCCCAAGCGCTCTCCGGGCTAGATATGGAGAGCGCGGCCGTAGGCGTCGAGCACCGATTCGTGCATCGCCTCGCTGATGGTCGGATGCGGGAAGACGGTGTGCATCAGCTCCGCCTCCGTGCTTTCCAGCGTCCGCGCGATGACGAAGCCCTGGATCATCTCCGTCACCTCTGCACCGATCATGTGCGCGCCCAGCAACTCGCCGGTGTCGGCGTCGAACACCGTCTTCACCAGCCCCTCCGGCTCGCCGAGCGCGATCGCCTTGCCGTTGCCGACGAAGGGGAAGCGCCCGACCTTCACCTTGCGTCCGGCCGCCTTTGCCTTCGCCTCGCTCATGCCCACCGAGGCCACCTGCGGCCGGCAGTAGGTGCAACCGGGGATCAGGCTCCAGTCGATCGGGTGCACTTTCCTGCCGGCGATCGCTTCCACGCACATCACCCCCTCGTGGCTCGCCTTGTGCGCGAGCCAGGGCGGTCCGGCCACATCGCCGATGGCGTACACTCCCGGCTCGCCGGTGCGGCAGAGCGCATCCACCACCACGTGCGTGCGGTCCACCTTCACCCCGGTGCCTTCCAGGCCGATATTCTCGACGTTGCCGACGATGCCGACGGCGGAGATGATGCGCTCCACCTCCATCGCGATGCCCTTGCCCTCGCCGTCGATGCGCACGCTCACGCTGTCGGCACTCTTCTTCAGTACCGTCACCGTGGACGAGGTGAAGACGCGCATGCCCTGCTGCTCGAACGCTTTCCTGGCGAGGGCGGAGATTTCCTCGTCCTCCACCGGCAGCACGCGGTCGAGTACCTCCACCACCGTCACCTCGGCGCCCATGCTGCGGTAGAAGGAGGCGAACTCCATGCCGATGGCGCCCGACCCCACCACCAGCAGCGACTTCGGCAGCGCGGCCGGCACCATCGCCTCCTTGTAGCTCCAGATGAGTTTGCCGTCGGCCTCGAGCCCCGGCAGCTGCCGCGACCGCGCTCCCGTGGCGAGAATGATGTGGGGCGCGGTGAGGGAGGCCACGGGCTTGCCGTCCTTCTCCACCGCCACCCGGTGCGGCCCGGCCAGCCAGGCGTGGCCGTCGATCACCGTGACTTTGTTCTTCTTCAGCAGAAAGGCGACGCCGGTGGAAAGCCGCTTCGCCACCGCACGCGAGCGCTTCACCACGGCGGGGAAGTCGCAGCGGATGTTGTCGACGGCGAAGCCGAACTCCTTGGCGTTGTGCAGCAGGTGGTTGACCTCGCCCGAGCGCAGCAGCGCCTTGGTGGGGATGCAGCCCCAGTTGAGGCAGATGCCGCCCAGGTGCTCGCGTTCGACGCAGACAACCTTCATGCCAAGCTGGGCGGCGCGGATGGCGGTGACGTAGCCGCCTGGCCCGCCGCCGATGACGATCAGATCGAAGCTTTGGTCGGCCATTTCCGGGATCCTTTCACTCGGGCGCGGGCAGGGTGGCGGCCCGCCCTGTCGTATGCGTAGCGAAACGGGAAAGCGCCTCGCCTTCCAGCCGCTGCGTCGTCCACTCGTCGAGCGGGCGCGCACCGATGGCGCGATAGAAGCCGATCGCGGGCGCGTTCCAGTCGAG
>JAJXZO010000109.1 GCA_021780035.1 Pseudomonadota bacterium | reverse complement strand
CTTCCAGCTCGGCGCGCGGCAGATCGGAAGGGTCGGTGGGCGGCGACATAACCCAAGCGAATCGTACCCGGCCGCGTCGCCGCAAGCTGGAAAACACCCGCCACCCGGGGTTTTGCCCCGGCTACCGAGATACCGTCTAACTCTTTGAAATCGCTTGGCGACCCCTACGGGGCTCGAACCCGTGTTACCAGCGTGAAAGGCTGGTGTCCTAACCACTAGACGAAGGGGTCGTGGCGGCGCCGCCGTGGATAGACAAACCCGCCCCGCCTGCCAAGTGCAAAGTGGACCCGAGCCCGCTGTTCGGGCGGCGGAGCCGCAGGCGGGCGCTTGCGGGCCGGCGGCGCAAAAGCGAAGCTTCGCCCGTCAGGGAGGAAACATCATGGCCCGCGATCTCGTCATCGCCCTCGATCAGGGCACCACGTCCACCCGTGCCATCGCCTTCCGCGCTCCGGGGCTGGCGCTGGTGGCCACCGCCCGGCGCGAACTGCCGCAGCACTTCCCCGCTTCCGGCTGGGTGGAGCACGACGCCGAGGAGATCTTCACCCACAGCGTCGAGGTGCTGCGCGAGGTGCTGGAGCGCGCCGGGGCGACGGCGGCCGACGTGGCGGGCCTCGGCATCACCAACCAGCGCGAGACCACGGTGCTGTGGGACCGGGCCACCGGCCGGCCGCTGCACCCCGCCATCGTCTGGCAGGACCGGCGCACAGCCGCCGCCTGCGCCGCGCTGAAGGCCGCCGGGCACGAACCCCTGGCGCAGGCGCGCTCCGGCCTGCTGCTCGACCCCTATTTCTCGGCCACCAAGCTCGCCTGGCTGCTGGAGAACGTGAGCGGCGCGCGCGAGGCGGCCAAGGCCGGCCGGCTCGCCTTCGGCACCATCGATTCCTGGCTGCTGTGGCGGCTTTCCGGCGGCAAGGCGCACGCGACGGACGCCACCAACGCTTCGCGCACGCTGCTCTACGACATCGCCAAAGGGGAGTGGGACCCCGACCTGCTGGCGCTGTTCGGCGTTCCCGCCGCGCTGCTGCCCGAGGTGCGGGATTCCTCCGGAGCGTTCGGCACGGTGAGCGCGGGGCTGCTCGGCGCCGCGGTGCCGATCCTCGGCATCGCCGGCGACCAGCAGGCCGCCGCCGTCGGCCAGGCGTGCTTCGCGCCGGGGATGGTGAAGTCCACCTACGGCACCGGCTGCTTCGTGCTGCTGAACACCGGCACCGAGCCCGTCGCCTCGCGCTCGCGCATGCTTACCACCGTGGCGCTGCAGCTTGCCGGCAGACGCAGCTACGCGCTGGAAGGGGCGATCTTCATCGCCGGGGCGGCGGTGCAGTGGCTGCGCGACGGGCTTGGCCTGTTCCGCGACGCCGCCGAAAGCGGCCTGCTGGCCGCCTGCGCCGACGCCGGCCAGCACGTGTATCTGGTGCCGGCCTTCGTCGGCCTCGGCGCGCCGCACTGGGACGCGGAGGCGCGGGGGGCGCTGTTCAACCTCACCCGCGCCACCGGGCCGGCAGAACTGGCGCGGGCAGCGCTGGAATCGGTGGCCTACCAGACACGCGACCTGCTGGAGGCGATGCGCGCCGACTGGGGCGGGGGAGGGGAAACCGTGCTCCGGGTGGACGGCGGCATGGTGGCGAGCGACTGGACGATGCAGTTCCTGGCCGACATGCTGGGTGCGCCGGTGGACCGGCCGGTGGTGGCGGAAACCACGGCGCTGGGGGCCGCGTATCTTGCCGGGCTGGCTGCCGGCGCCTGCCCCGCGCCAGAGGAGTTCGCCCACGGCTGGGCGCTGCAGCGGCGCTTCGTGCCGGCGATGGGCGCCACCGAGCGGGAAAGCCGCTACGGAGGCTGGCAGGACGCGGTGCGCCGCACGCTGGGCGGCATCGGTAGCGGGTTTACCGCTACCACCGGAGCGGGCTAGGGTTGCTCGCTCGAAATCGCGAGCGGGAGAGAAAACAATGGCCCGAAAGCGCGGAACTTCCGCCGCAGTGAAGATCGTCGATGTTGCCGCCGCGGCCAATGTGGCGCCGATGACCGTCTCCCGCGTGCTGAACGCGCCGGATCGGGTGTCCCCCGCCACAGCGGCGCGCGTGCGCGAGGCGATCGACAAGCTCGGCTATGTGCCGAACCTGATCGCCGGCGGGCTTTCCAGCCGCCGCAGCCGCATGATCGCCGCCATCGTGCCCACCATCGCCCACCCGCTGTTCGCCGCTCCGGTGTCGGCGTTCACCGACGCGATGAGCCAGGCCGGCTACCACGTGCTGCTGGGGCTTTCCGGCTACCAGGAGGACCTCGACATGCCGGGGCTGATCCGCGCCGTGCTGGGGCGGAGGCCCGACGGGCTGCTGCTGGTCGGCAGCCACCATCCGCCCGCGGTTGCGGCGCTGCTGCGCGAGGCGGCGGTGCCGGTGGTGGAGATGTTCGACTTCACCCCGAACCCGATCGACATGCTGGTGGGCTTCGACCACCGCGAGGTGGGGGTGGAGGTGGCGCGCTTCTTCGCCGGGCGCGGGCACAAACGGTTCGCCGTGGCGCGCGGCAACGATGCCCGCGCGGTGGAGCGCGGCGCGGGATTCGCCGCCACGGTGCGGGAACTTGGCGGCACGCTGGTGGGCGAATGGATCTATTCCGCGCCGAGCGGTATCGCCGACGGCCGCGATGCCATGCGTCGCCTGGCTCCCGATCTCGCTCCCGCAACGGCGGTGATGTGCGGTTCCGACATGACGGCGCTCGGCATGCTTACCGAGGCGCGGGTGCGCGGCCTCGCCGTTCCGGAGCAACTGGCCATCTGCGGCTTCGGCGACCTCGAGGTGTGCCGGGAAAGCGAGCCGGCGATCACCAGCGTCACGGTGGACAGCGCCGAGATGGGCCGGATGGCGGCGAGAAACCTGTTGGCCCGCATCGCCGGCGAGTCCGCGCCCGCGCGCGTGCTGATGCCGTTTCGCATCGTGCCGCGCGCCACCACCTGAAGCCGGGGCGTCAGCCCTTGACGCCGCCCTCCATCAGCCCGGCGACGAACCACCGCTGCAGCACGATGTACGCGAGCATCGGCACCACCGCGATCAGCGTGAGGATGGCGAACAGTTTGCCCGGGTCGGTCATGAACGGCCCCTGGTAGTAGAGCGGCGCCAGCGGCAGCGGCTTCATCGCGTCGCGCGTCATGATGACCAGCGCGAGGAAGAACTCGTTCCACGAATAAAGGAACTGCCAGATGGCGACGACGATAAGCGACGGCTGCACCAGCGGCACCACCACGCGGAGCAGCACGGCGAAGGAACCGGCGCCGTCGATGCGCGCGGCCTCCTCGAGCGCCACAGGGATTTCGTCCATCGCCGCCTTGACGATAACGGTGCCGAAAGGAATTCCGATCGCCGTTTCCGGGCCGATCAGCCCGAAGTAGCTGTTGGTCATGCCGAGCATCTCCAGGAGCTTGGCGATGGGCACGAGCAGCGAGGCGAGCGGCAGCAGCAGCGCCGAGACCACCAGCAGAAGCAGGATGTGCCCGCCTTTGATGCGCAGCCGCGAGATCGCATACGAAAGACCGATGACGCAGACGAGGGTGAGCGCCACGGTGGCGACACTCACCAGCGCGCTGTTCAGGAAGAAGCGGGCGAGGTCGCCGTGCAGAAGAATCGCCTGCCAGTTGGCGAAGGTGACATGGGAGGCGATCAGCGCCGGAGAGAAGCTGTCGGTGGCGTTGCGGAGAGAGATGTCGAACATGTAGATGCTCGGCACCAGACTGACGGCGGTGGCGGCGAGCAGCAGCGCTCCGGCAAAGAGCCCGGAGCGGGTGAGGGGTTTACGCATGGGCCGCCTGCTCCGCCCGGCCGAGCCGGTACTGCAGCACGATGAGGACGAGCGCGAGCACGAACAGCACCACCGCCACGGCCGAGGCGTAGTGCGTCTCGTTCAGCACGAACGCCGTCTGGAAAATGTACGTGGCGAGCGTCTGCGTCGAATCGGCTGGCCCGCCTTCGGTCATCAGAAAGATGAGCGGGAACTGCTGCAGCGCCTCGATGGTGCCGAGCACGACGAGCGAGGTGGTAGTGGGCCACAACAGCGGCCAGATGACGTAGCGGACGCGGGCGAGGCCGGCGGCGCCGTCGATCGCCGCCGCGGCCAGCAGTTCGCGGTCGATCTGCGCGAGGCCGACGCAGTACATCAGCACGAAGAAGCCGCACCACTGCCAGACGTTGACGGCGATGACGCCGAGCGTGGCCGTGGACGGATCGCCAAGAATCGCGGGGAAGCTGCCGGCGAGGCCGAAGTAATCGAACAGGCCGAACAGGAGCCCATAGCCTGGCGCGTAGATGGTGGAGAACACGAGCGCGATCACCGAGGGCGTCACCACCATCGGCAGGAAAAGCAGCGTGCGGAACGCCACCTTGCCGATGGGCACGTAAAGCTCGATGGCGAGCGCAAGGGTGAAGCCGATGGCGCCCTCGGCGAGCACGCACGCCACCACCCAGATGCCGGAGTTGCGGACCGCGGTCCAGAACACCGCATCGGAGGCAGCCTGCCGGTAGTTGGCGAGGCTGAGCTCGCCATGCGTGCCGACGAGGCTGCCCACGATGTTGGCCAGGATCGGGTAGGCGATGAAGATGGCGAACACCAGCAGCCCCGGCAGCACGTAGAGCCACGGCTCCCAGGGGCGCCTGCGGCGTGCCATGCGCCTCTTCGCTACGCGCCGTGGCACGCCGGTGGACACGGTCAGTGCGCCTTCTGCTGGGCGAGAGCCGTCTTCTGCACTTCAGCCATCGCCGCTTCCGGCGTCATCTTGCCGGCGCCGATCGCCTGCAGCCCGCTGATCAGGCTCTGGTTGATCACCGGATTGCCGATGACGTGCGGATGCGCGAGCGGCAGTTCCTTGATGTAGTTTTCGTACACTGCGGTGAGATGCGCGCTCATCGGCACGGTTGGCTTCATGCCGCCGAAGGCCGGCAGGTCGTTCAGCTGGTTCAGCGCCACCTGCTCGCCCACGCCGCTGATGAACTCCTTCAGCACGATCTTCGACGCCGCCAGCACGTCGGGCGAGGCGGCCGCCTTGTCGGTGATCCCCCAGCCGAAGTCGACACCGCCAAAGGGCGGGGTGGGCTTGCCGCCGGCCTTCACCGCCGGGAAGCTGAAGGTGCCGTAGTCGGACATCGTCTTCAGGCCCGGCACCTGCGAGAGACCGGTTTCCTGCAACCACCACGAGCCGAGGCCGATCATGCCGACGCGGCCGGCGGCGAACAGATTGGCGCCCGTGGGATACTGCAGCGCGCTCAAGGCGCCCGGCTGCACCACCTGCTTGGTGAACAGCTCCTGCCACACGCGGGCGGCTTCCGTCATGCCCGGCTGGTCCCATACGGCCTGGCCCTGCTCGGCCGGCAGCACGGCGTTCGGCGCCGTCTGCAGCGCGATCATCAGGAACGTCCAGACGTCGAACACGCCGGTGGCCGCGCCCTGGTAGAAGGGCATGTAGCCCGCCTTGCGCAGCTTCGCGGCGTCGGCCTCCATTTCCGCGAGCGTGCGCGGTGGCGCCTTGATGCCGGCTTTCTTGAAGGCGGGGATGTTGTACCAGAGGTTGTTGAGCTGCGCCTCTTGCGGCAAGGCATAGAAATTGCTGTCGCCGGCGGGGTTGCCGAAGCGCGCCTCGGTGAGCAGCGCGTCCGAGTAGTGGCTTTGCCAGTTCTTCCCCCACAGCGATTCCGCCACTGGGGTCAGGTTGATCAGGTGCGGCCTGTAGGCCTGCGTTTCCGCGCCGGGCGAAAGGCCGACGATGTCGGGCAGGTTGCCGGAACCGGCAGCGGCCTGCAGCGACACCGAATACACCGGGTGCGGCTGGATGGTGGCCTTCACCACGATGTTGGGGTGCGCCTTCTCGATGGCGGCGATCTCGGCGTTCATCGTGGGCGTCACCGGCGTCCACGACCACACGGTCACCGTCACCGGTCCGGCCGCCTTTGCCGCCGGTACGGCGGCGGGCGCGGCGAGCAGCAGGACGGCGCCGGCGGAAAGCAGAGCAGTTTTCAGTTTCATTGCCATATCCTCCCGATATGCCCGCGGCCTGCCGCAGCGATCGGGGCGCGGCGCGGGTGGACCGCCAGCGTTACCCCGCTACCGGACGCGCCGCCAATCAACCGCTTGCGATCAGGGCGCCCAGGGCGCCAGTTCGAAGTGGGCATAGGCGATGGCGCGGCGGTCGATGGTGTAGGCGAGATGAAGCGAAGTGCCATCGGTGACGATCGCCGGATACGAGAACTCGCCCTCGCCGTCCTTGACGACGAAGCGTTCCGGCCAACTTGCGCCGTTGTCGGCCGAGGCGAGCAGCGCGAGCGGCGTGCGCCTTCCCCAGTTGCCGCGCACCGGATTGCAGGCGAGCACCAGCGCACCGTCCGCGCGCACGAGGTCGAGGCCGCTGTTGTTGTTGGGAAGGTCCGTGGCGTAGGCGGCGCACCAGTGCCGACCGGCGTCGGCGGAGTCGCTGCGGTAGATGGTGCCCCTGGTGCTGCGCAGCAGCATGTGCACCCGCTCCGGGCCGGACTGCCACAGGCTGGGCTGGATCACCCCGTCCCAGGAGAAGACGCGGGCGGGGTCGTTCTCCCACAACTGCTGCGCGGCGAGGCCCGGCCAGCGGGAGGCGGTATCGGCGGGCGGGGCCGTGGCGGCGGGATGCGCGAGCGGCACCGGCGCCAGTTGCCAGTGCGCTCCGCGATCGGTGGAGATGTCCACGCTCGCGTCCCAGGCGGTGGCGGCCTCCACTGAATTGGGGGCGAGCCAGTCGCCGTTTTCCAGCGCCAGGAGCTTGTTCTTCACCGGCCCGCGCGGGCGGGCATCTCCGGCAACGAGCGGCCGGGGCGCCGACCAGCTTTCCCCGCCGTCCTGGGACTCGGAGACGCGGGTGGTCCAGCGCTGCACGTCCGCACCGACCTTGTAGAACAGCAGCAGGCGCACACCGTCGGCGTGCAGCACCGGGTTCCAGTGCGGCAGCCCCGCTTCCGCGAACAGCCGGCGCGGCGTTTCCCATCCGCCCGGGCCGCGCAGGGCGAGCCAGATGGCGGAATCGTCCTTGCCTTCGCCGCTGCCGGCGAAGCAGGCGAGGAGCAGCCTTCCTTCCGGCAGGGCGAGAAGGGTGGCGGCGTGGCAGGAAGCGAAGGTGTCCGAAGAAGCGCGGAAGGCGAGGGAACGCTCGCGCAGGCGGAGCGGCATCGGCGGGAATCCTTTCCGCGGCGAGCGTAGTCCCGCTTCAGCGTTCCGGGTAGGCGGGCGGCGCTTCCGTGTCGTCCGTGTCGTCCGTGTCGCCGATCACCTCGATCGCCATCGACTTGATCAGCGCCGCCACGGGAACGTTGGGGGCGAGGCCGAGGCGTTGCACCGCATCCGGGGTGACGTGGGCGAGCAGGCTGCCGCCGCCTGCCGTCACTTCCACCATCGCGGTGTGGCGTGGCGGGCGGGGCGCCACCGCCCGCACGACGCCGGAGACGACGTTGTGCACACTGAGGCTGTCGGCGAGCGGCAGGCCGGCGCGGGCGAGAATCACCTCGCGGGCGGGGATGCGGAGCCGCACCTTCGCTCCCACCGGGCGGTCGATCTGCACCACCCACAGCACGGCGTCGCCCCAGGCGAGGCGCGTGAGTTGGCGCTCTGGCTCATGGCCGGCGATGGTGCAGGCGAGCACGGCGGCGGCGTCGGCACGGCCGGCCAGCGGCAGGTCGGCGCGGGCGGCGATTTCCTCCACCGGGCCGGCGGCCTGCACCCGGCCCTCTGCCAGCAGCACCGCGTAATCGGCGAGTTGCACCAGTTCGTCGAGGGCGTGCGTGACGTAGAGCACCGGCAGATCGAGCCGTGCCTTCAGGCGGATCAGATAAGGCAGGATCTCGGCCTTGCGCGGGGCGTCGAGGCTGGCCAGCGGCTCGTCCATCAGCAGCAGCCTGGGCTGCGCGAGCAAGGCGCGGCCGATCGCCACTCGCTGCCGTTCGCCGCCCGAGAGCGCGTGCGTGCGTCGGCCGAGCAGGGGCTCGATGCCGAGAAGATCCACGACCTCGGCAAAGTCGATCCGCCCCCGCACCTTTGCCCGCCTCAGGCCGTAACGCAGGTTGTCGGCGACGGAGAGATGCGGGAACAGCCGCGCGTCCTGGAATACCATGCCGACGCGCCGGTTCTCGGGTGCCGTCCAGGTGCCGTTGTTGGTGTCGGCCAGAACCTCGGGGCCGATGCGCACGCGGCAGTGCTGCGGCCGCAGCAGCCCGGCGACGGCGGTGATGACGGTGGATTTGCCGGCGCCCGAGGCGCCGAACAGCACGGTGATGCCGGGGGCGGGGGCGCTGAAGGCCACCGCGATCTCGAAGGAAGGGAAGCGGTGGCCGATGGAAACGTCGAGGCTCATCGGCCGAGCATCGAATTGAGCCGGCGGTTCGCCCACTCGGAGGCGAGGAGGCCAGCGAGCGCGAGCACCACCGCGATAAGGGAAAGTTCGGCGGCGCGGCTCTCTCCCCCCGGCTGCTGCAGCGCCGCGTAGATGGCGAGCGGCAGCGTCTGCGTGGCGCCGGGGATGTTGGCGGCGAAGGTGATGACGGCGCCGAACTGGCCGAGGCAGGTGGCGTAGGCGACGATGGCGCCCACCAGCACGCCGGGCGAGGCGAGCGGCAGGGTGATGGTGAAGAAGCGGTCGAGCCTGCCGGCGCCGAGCGTGCGCGCCGCCTGCTCCAGGCCAAGGTCCGCGGCCTCGAGCGCGAGGCGCATCGAGCGAACCATGATCGGAAACACCATCACCGCGCTGGCGAGCGTGGCGGCGGCGGTGGTGAAGGCGAGGCGGATGCCGAACCAGGAGAGCAGCAGCGAGCCGATCGGCCCGCGCACGCCGAACAGGATCAGGAGCAGCCATCCCACCACCACCGGCGGCAGCACCAGGGGGAGGTGTACGAAGGCGTTGAGCAAGGCGCGGCCGGGAAAGCGGCAGCGCACCAGCACCCAGGCGGTCAGCACCGCAAGCGGCAGGCCGAAGCCCACCGCTTCCAGCGCCACCCGGAACGACAGCCAGACCGCCTGCCATTCGCCGTCGGTGAGAATCGCCTAGCCTCCCACCTTGAAGCCGCACCGGGCGAAGATGGCGCTTGCCTCGGGGCCTGCGAGGAACTGCATCAGTTGCCGCGCCGCCGGGCTGTCGCCGCCCTTCACCACCGCGAACGGATAGACGATCGGCGGGTGCGAATCGGCGGGGAAGGTGCCGGCGATGCGCACCTGGCGGCTGACCGCGGCGTCGGTGCTGTAGACGATGCCGACCGGCGCCTCGGCCCGCTCCACCAGCAGGAGCGCGCCGCGCACGTCCTCGGCGGCGGCGATGCGCGGCTTCGCCTGCTGCCACAGGCCGAGCTTCTTCAGCGCCTGCTCGGCATAGATGCCCACCGGCACGTGCGCCGGGTCGCCGGTGGCGATCCGCCCATCCTTGCCGAGCAGCTTCATCAGGTCGAAGCCGGGGCGGATGGTGACGGTCACCTTGTTGTCGGCCGGCACGATCAGCACCAGCGTGTTGCCGAGCAGCGAGCGGCGGGTTTCCGGCACGATCAGCTTGCGGGCGGCGAGGTAGTCCATCCACTTGAGGTCGGCGGAGGCGAACAGGTTGGCCGGCGCCCCCTCCTCGATCTGCCGCGCCAGCGTGGAACTGGAGCCGAGCACCGCCCGGAACGCCGGATGCCCCTGCTTCTGCCAGGCCGCGTTCACGTCCCTGAGCGCGTTGGTCAGGCTGGCGGCGGCGAAGATCGTCAGAGGCTGCGTCTGCGCCTGCGCCGCCGCCGGTGCGAGAGCAAGGACGGCGAGCAACAGCCCGCGCCGGAAGAAAACCTTGAAAGACATATCGTTACCCTACTGCGAGAATGACATGGGCGGCGTCGAACAGCGCGCTCACGGCCGCTCCCTCGGTGATGGCGAGAGCGTCGGCGCTGTTGCGGGTGATGACGGCGGTGAGCGTCTTGCCTTCGCCGATGGCGACGGTGACTTCGCTGTTCACGCCGTCGTCGAGGCGCGAGACGACATGGCCGTCGATGCGGTTGGCGACCGAAAGCCTCGGAACGCCGTCGCGGGGCGCCAGCATCACGAACGGCGCCTTGATCAGGGCGAGGACGTTCTGGCCCGGCGCGAGGCCGAGTTCGCCGGCGCTGCGCGCGGTGACCACGGCGACGATGTTGCGGCCGGGCGCCACTTGCAGCGTCACCTCGGCATTCACGGTGGCCCGCGCGACGGCGAGCACCTGGCAGAGCAGGGCGTTGCGGGCGGAGGTTTTCATCGCGTTGTTCCAGAACAAAAGATCGAGCGGCGCTTCGGCCTCGTCGCGGCCAAGGCTGGCGGTGATCGCGTCGAGCTTTGCCTGCAGGCGGTGGAAGGCGGCGATCAGGCGCTCGCCGCTGGCGGTCAGCGTGGCGCCGCCGCCGCCGCGCCCGCCGGCCTGCGTGTGCAGCGCCGGGGCGGGCAACAGATTGTTGATGGCGTTCACCCCGTCCCAGACCGTCTTGTAGCTGGTGCCGAGCGCCTTCGCCGCGGCGGTGATGCTGCCGTGCGCGGCCACCGCCTCCAGCATGGCGATGCGCTCGGCGCCGACGTGCAACGCGCCCGGCCCGCGGAAGGCGAGCAGGGCGGAGGCGGGGCTGGGGGCATTGGCCGGAAGCGTCATATAGCCAAACTATACGACGCTTCCGAATTCGGCAACCGGCCGTGCGAGGCGCGGCGTGGCTACGTCTGGCGCGGGTGCTTCATGATGGCGCCGGTCATCGGGATGAAATACACGCCGACGTCGCGCCGGGAGTGGATCTTGCCCTTGTCGTCCTTCCAGTAGACGTAGAGAACCTGCCCGCGCTTGAACGGTTGGCCGATGGGGATGATCATCCGTCCGCCCGGCTTCATCTGCTTGAACAGATCGGGCGGCGCGTATTCCGCGGCGCAGGTCACCATGATGATGTCGAAGCCGCCCGCCACGTCAGGCCAGCCGTAGTAGCCGTCACCTACCCTGGTGTGGACGTTGTCGTAGCCGAGCGGGGCGAAGATGTGGCTCACCGCCTCGCCCAGCGGCTTGATGATCTCGATGGTGTAGGCCTGGGAGACGATGCGCGACAGCAACGCGCTCTGGAAGCCGCTGCCGGTGCCGATCTCGAGCGTCACTTCGCCGGGCTTCGGTTTCGCCAGCTGCGTCATGTAGGCCTGGCCGAGGTAGTCGGACAGCGCCGAGCCGAAACCGATTGCCCAGGGCTTCGGGTTGGTCTCGTAGGCCTCCGACGGAACGGCGTAGTGGCCTTCGTACATGTAGTGGAAATAGTCGCGCGGCACCGCCTCGAAGGCGGCCAGCACCGTGGGGTCGGCGTGGCCCAGGTGTTCCTTGAGGTAGGCGGCGATGCGCGCCATGGCGGCGGGCTTGCGCGCCTGGATGGCGGCGAACGCCGCGGGGCTGATATCCGTTGCCCGTCCGGAGGCGGCCATCGCCCGCAAATAGTCGGCGCGCGTCCAGGTGGTGGACGGGATGGGGGTGGCGGCCGCGGCGGCCGGCGTTGCCAGCAGGGCGGCGGCGGCGAGGAAGCGGCGGCGGTCGAGCAGGAGGTCAGGTGCGGTCACGAAGGCCTCTCCGAGGCGAGGGAAACAACACGGTAGCACAGGCATACAGCACGAACGCCAGCAGGAGAACCTGATCGTAGCCGACTTCGGTGGCGATCAGCGTGGCGAGCGGCGTCGCCACCACGCTGAACGCGCCATTCAGCCCCCAGGCCCAGGGCAGGAAGGACCCGCCGCGCAGGCGTGACAACCCCAGGGGGAAGGGCAGGCCGAGCGCCACGGAGACCGGGGCGAGAAGCATGAGCAGCAGCCCCGCGCGCGCCCAGAACGGCAGGGCGAGAGCTGCGAGCAGCAGGGGTTGCAGGAAGACGAGCATCAGCGCGCACCACGCGAGGATCACCGCCGCGGCGATCAGCATGCCGCGCCGCTCGCGGCCCTCGAAGCGGTCCGCCAGCATGCTGCCGAGACCCGAGCACACCAGCATGCCGGAAATCACCAGGGCGAAGCCGGTGGTGCGGTCGTCGAGCAGGAAGCTCGCGCGTTCGATCAGCACGATCTCGATGGCGAAAAAGCCGAGGCCGAGGGCGGCGAAATAGCCCCCCGTGCGCGCGCGGGGCACGTCTCCCGCGGTGAAGCGCGCGCCGCCGAGAAGGGGCAGGGCCAGCACCAGCAGCGCCACCACCACCGCCTGGGCGAGCACCGCCAGCGTCACCAGCGGTCCGAGTTCCGCCTGCGGCAGGATCTCGATGCGCTTCAGGATGCTGCCAAGCTGCGAAAGCCGCAGCACCGCGTAGAAGGCTGGGCGGTTGAAGGTGATGGGGGTGAGGTCGAAGGCTTCGCCCGAGGCGGTCGGCTTTCCCTCGAGCACCGCCAGCGCTTCATCGGCGATGGCGTCGTCGGGTCCGGAGTGCGGCAGGATGCGCCCGGTGGTGAAGGAGACGGCGGGGAGGTCGTTGTAGATGCCGGCCCGCGCCTTCTCCACATCAATGCCAGGGTAGTAGCTGATATCGAAGGAAAGATCGTCGCAGAACTTCTGTGCCGCGGCGATCTCGGCGGCGCCGAACGGTTGGGGCGACAGCAGGATGCGCACGTTCCAGGCCGAGCGGATCACCAGCACGTGCGCCGGCACGTCCCGCACGCCCGCCGCGTGCAGACCCGCGCGCGCGGTGGCGAGCATGCGCACCGCGTAGGCGGGGAACTCGCGGATGGAGACCGGGATGGAGACGATGCCATGCGGGGCGAGGGCGCGCAGGTAGCCCCCGATCGCCTCCGCCGCGAAGGCCGAGGTGTTGGCTGGCGCCGCGTTGAGGAAGTCCGAGGCGAGGTCGATGATGTCCCATTTTCCGCCGGCCTCGGTGGCGGCGATCGGCCCTTCGCCGGAAAGCCGCATTCCTGGCGTGGGCGGATAGGCGGGCGCGGCGGCGAAGCCGTGGCGAAGCGCCGAAAGCAGAACGGGTTCCGGCTCCAGCACGGTGAGGTGCGCCGCGCCCAGGGCGCGCGCCTCGGCGATGCGCCAGCCGCCGGAGGCGCCGGCGAGCAGCACGCGGGCATTGGGGATCAGCCGGTACGGCAACGCGGAAAGCGCCGCCGGCGCGTAGCCCGCCACCGGCGCCGCCTTCGGCATCGACGCAAGGCGGTCGCCGTCACGGTAGAGGCCGTAGGTGCGCGGCGGGTCGGGCAGGTTCAGCATGCCGGCATCGTTGGAGATGTCGGTGTTCACCCGCTCGGTGAAATCGTCGAGCAATTGGTAGTAGCCGCGGGGGGAGTCCAGGGAGGCGAGGCTGCGGCTGCCCGGCACGTGCAGAGGCGCATAGATCGCCTTGAAATCGTTGATTTGCGGCCCCTTGCCGGTGAGCAGCAGAGCCTCGCCGGCGACGAGCGCGAGCGCGGCCAGCGCCAGCGCGCGCGGCCGGCGGACCGGGGCGAAGGCGGCCACGAGAGCGAGGGGCGGCAAGAGCCACGGCACCAGCAGGAACGGGTGGACGAGAAACATCAGTCCGAGCACGGCGAGCGCGCCGAGGCCCGCGCCGGTGAGGTCGGAACCGTAGACGCGGCCGATGTCGCCTTCGTTCAGGACGAAGGCGAGGCTGATGTACAGCCCGGCGAGGAAGAAGAACGGGATCAGCTCCGCGTAGTAGCCGCCGATCAGCCACAACTGCCCGCCGAAGGTGACAGGATTCTGCAATTCCAGCGGGTTGAACGGATTGATGGCCGCGAGATGGAAGCCTGCGGCGGCGGCAACGACCAGGGTGGCCGGCAGGAATTGCAGCAGCGCGTCCCGGTGACGGATGCAGACGGTGCGGGCCAGCGCCATCGCCACGCCGCTGGCGGCGAAGCCGGCGAGGACGATCGAGATGACCCAATAGCCGTATTCCGACCATTTGGAGACGGCGAAATAGCGGGTGAGCGCGATCTCGAAGCCGACCGAGCCCATCGACACCAGGAACACCGGTGCCAGGCTGGCGAAGGGCGCGCGGCGGCTCACGGCCAGACGCGGCTCCTGAGGAAGCTTTCCACGCTGGCGTCGAAGCGGGACGCGGCATCGACGAACAGCGCGTGGCCGACGCCGCGCATGACGATGGTCTCGGTATCGGGCCGCTTCGCCCGGAGGTTCGCCGCCTGTGCCTCCCAGCGCGGCCGTACCACGTAGAGCAGCGGCCGCGCCGCGCCGTACACCGCGTCCCGCCAGTAGCTGCGTGGCTCGTCATAGGAGAGCAGGGCCCGGGCGGCGGCGGGCGGCGTGCGCAGCGCCGCCTCGGTGAGACGGTTGAGCCACGGGCGCGGCTGCGGCCGGTCGAACATGCCGCGCACGAACAGGCCCATTTTCTGCGCCCGCGGCAGCCGCGGTTCGGGGCGGGAGTACGGCGGCGGCGCGGGCGGCGGTTCCTCGCCGACCGAATTGTCCACCAGCACCAGGCCGGCGAGGCGGCGATCGCCGTGGGCGTGCACGTAGGCGAGGCTGTCGAGCACGCCGAGCGACCATCCCAGCAGCACCACGGGACGCGGGCCGAGGCGGTCGATCAGTTCGGCGATGTCCTGGCCGCGGCGTGGTGCGGTGTAGCCGCGGGGCGGAATGGCGCTGGCACCCTGGCCGCGCGGATCGAGCGCCACCACCCGCCAGCGGCGGGAGAAGGCGCGGATCTGCCGGTCGAAGATCCAGGCGGGCATGGTCCAGCCCGGCACCATGACGATGGTGTGCGGGCCGCTGCCGGCTTCCAGGTAGTGCAGGCGCACGCCGTCGCTGGTGCGGAAATAATGGCTGGTGATGCGGCCCGCGGCCTGCGCTCCGGGCGCGGCGAGCAGGCAGGCAAGCAGCAGCAGCGGCAGGGTGGGGAGGCGGCGCATGCTCGCTACAGAGCGGCGGCGGGGCTATGCTGTCAATGCCGCCATGGATGAAGATCCCGTTCCGCACCGTCGTGCCATGCTCTCCCTGCTGCTGATCGTCGTGCTTCTCCTCGGCGGCTGGTGGCTGGTGCGCGTGCTGCGCCGCAGTTCTGCGGTGGAGGACTGCCTGCTTCGCGGCGGCCGCGACTGCGCGCCGGTGAGCGTGCCGGCGCGGCGATGACAGCCTCTGTCCGCCTCTCCGCCTTCGCCTTCGCGCTTGCCGCACTCGCCGCCGGCTGCGCCGCGCTGCCGCGGGCACCTTCGCGACGGGCGCCGGGGATCGCCAGCGGCACCGATCACGTGCCGCCCTTCGCGCGCATCCCCTACGAGCCGTTCAGCCGCGCCGACGCCGTCGCCATCGCGCTGCGCGAATGGCGGCTGTGGGGCCAGAAGGTGGACGACGACCCTCCCGGCAACCGCCCGCCGCCGCTGCCCGAGGACAAGCCGGAGCGCCAGCCGGGGCTGTGGCAGAGGGTGGGGGAATACTGGTGGACCGGCCAGCGCACCGGGGCGACGGAAGCCGCCTGGACCGGCACGCACGACGAGAACGGCAAGGTGTTCCCGGCGCGCGAGGACGGCGACTACGCGTGGTCGGCGGCGTTCGTTTCCTATGTCATGCGCATCGCCGGAGCGGGCGACCGCTTTCCCTACGCCGCCGCGCACAACACCTACATCAACCTCGCGCGTGAGCAGGACCTCGGCCGCACCGCCGGCTGGGCGCTTGCGGCCGAGGCGCCGGAAGCCTACGCGCCCCGTCCCGGCGACCTGATCTGCGCCGGGCGCGGCGGCACGGCGGGAATGAAATTCGCCGATCTGCCGACGGCGGACACCTTCACCGCGCATTGCGCCATCGTCGTCGATGCCGGCCCGCCGCTTTCGATCATCGGCGGCAACGTGGACGACGCGGTGACGCTGACGCACGTGCCGGTCACCGCCGACGGCAGGCTCGCGCAGCCCGACGGCGAGGTGGTCGATTTCCGCTATCCGTGGTTCGTGGTGCTGAAGGTGCTCTACGACCGCTGAGGCGCGGGTGTCAGAGGCCGAGGTGGCGGGCGATGAGGATGGCGTCCTCGGGCTTGGCCTGGATGTGCAGGCCGCGGCTGTGGCCGTAGACCTCGACGCGCGTACCGTCGGCGCTGATGCGGTAGTGCCCCGCCGCCGCCACCCGGCCTTGCAGCGTGCGCGCCATCTGCGCGTGGAACGGGCCGTCCACCGCTACCTCGCCGAATTCGGAGATCACGTATTTCATCGCTTGCTCCCTGCCGCGAGTGTATCGCGGACGACGGCGATGAGGAACTCGCGGTTGCCTTCCGGCCCGGTGATCGGGCTTTCGGTGATGCCGAGCACCCGCCAGCCGGGCAGCGCCTCCCACCAGGCGCGCACCCGCGCGCACACCGCCTCGTGCACCGCGGGGTCGCGCACCACGCCGTGCTTGCCCACCAGCGCGCGGCCGGCCTCGAACTGCGGCTTGATCAGCGCCACCGCCCAGGCGCCCGGCGCGCAGAGGGCGAGCGGCGCCGGCAGCAGCGTCGCCAGCCCGATGAAGCTCGCGTCGCACACGAGAACCCCGACGCTTTCGCCGATCGCCTCCCGCGTCAGGTGACGGGCGTTGGTGCGTTCGTGCACCACCACGCGCGCATCGGTGCGGAGCTTCCAGGCGAGCTGGCCGGAGCCGACATCGACGGCATGCACGCGGGCGGCGCCGTGCGCCAGCAGCACGTCGGTGAAGCCGCCGGTGGAGGCGCCGACGTCGAGGCAGACGCGGCCCGTGGCGTCGAGGCCGAAATGGGCAAGCGCGTGAGCGAGCTTCAGCCCCCCGCGCGACACCCAGGGGTGGTCCTCGCCACGCAAGGCGAGCGGCGCATCCGCGGCCAGAATCTGCCCCGGCTTGTCGATGCGCTTCTCGCCGCTGAACACGCGCCCCGCCAGCAGGAGCGACTGGGCGCGGCTGCGCGAGGGGGCAAGGCCGCGTTCGGTGAGCAACTGGTCGGCGCGGACGCGGCCGGGCGCCGCCATCGCAAAATCCTTCGTGCTCAGTGCCGGCGATCGACCACGTAGGCGGCCAGCGCGCGCAGCAGATCGGCCTTGGGGCCGAAACTGTCGAGACAGGACGCGGCCTGGGCGGCAAGCGCGCGCGCCTGTTCGCGGGCGCGTTCGAGCCCGAGGGCGGCGAGCAGGGTGGCCTTGCCCGAGGCGGCGTCCTTGCCGGCGGTCTTGCCGATTTCGTCGGCGGTGCCGACGGCATCCAGCACGTCGTCGGCGATCTGGAAGGCGGCGCCGAGGTCGCGGCCGTAGGCGGCGAGCAGGTGGCGCTGCACCGGGCCCGCGCGACCGAGGATGGCGCCCGCCTCGGCGCTGAACTGGATCAGTCGCCCGGTCTTCAGCGCCTGCAGGCGGGTGATCTCGTTGGCGGCGAGGGTCTGGCCTTCCGCGACCATGTCGATCATCTGCCCGCCGACCATGCCGCGCATGCCGGCGGCCTGCGCCAGCGCCAGCACCAGTTCGCAGCGCGCGTCGGGGTTGGAGTGGGTGTCCGGCTCGGCCAGCACCTCGAAGGCGCGGGTCTGCAGCGCGTCGCCGGCGAGGATGGCGGTGGCCTCGTCGAAGGCGCGGTGGCACGAGGGCTTGCCGCGGCGGAGGTCGTCGTTGTCCATCGCCGGCAGATCGTCGTGGATCAGCGAATAGGCGTGCAGCATCTCGATGGCGGCGCCGACGCGGGCCGCGCAGCGGCGGTCCACGCCGAACAGCGCCGCGCTTTCCACGGCGAGGAAGGCGCGCAGCCGCTTGCCGCCGCCCAGCGTGGAATAGCGCATGGCCTCCATCAGCCGTGCCTCGGCGCCTTCCAGCGGCGGCAGCAGATCGTCGAGCGCGGCCTCGACTTCGGAAGCGACCTGGGCGAGGGCGGCGCGAAGCGAAGGGGCGGCATCCGGCATCGGGGCGGGTTCCTGTAAGTTCACTTGGAGGGACGCAGCGAGAGGGAGCCGTCGGTGGCGGCGACGATCGCCTGCACCCGCGCCTCGGCGTCGGCGAGCTTGGCCTCGCAATGGGCGCGAAGCAGCGTGCCGCGCTCGTAGGCGGCCAGCGCGTCCTCCAGCTTCTGCTGCCCCGCTTCCAGGCCGCGGACGATCTTTTCCAGTTCCGCCAGCGCCTCCTCGAAGGAAAGCGCGCTTACGTCGGGCTGCGCGGAGGATGCCGGCTTCGCTGTCTCGGTACTCGTGGGCATGGTGTGGGTCCTCGCCGCCGCCTGAAGGATCGTTCCGGTCTTCTGGTAGCCCGCCGGAGGGGCGGCGCCAACCCCCGGGCTCAGGCGTCGAGGAGCGCGGCGACGTGGGCGGCGGCGGCGGCCGCCAGCGCATCAAGGTCGTAGCCGCCTTCCAGCAGCGATACGAGCCGCCCGCCGCAGCACTGCCCGGCCGCCTCCAGCAGGCGTTCGCTGATCCAGGTGAAGTCGTCCGTCTCGAGTTCGAGTTGCGCCAGCGGGTCGGCGCGGTGGGCATCGAAGCCGGCGGAGACGATCAGGAGTTCCGGGGCAAAGGCGACGAGCGCGGGCAGGAGGGTTTCGCTCCAGGCGGCGCGGAATTCCCCCCCGCCGCCGCCCGGGGCGAGGGGCGCGTTGACGACGTTGCCGGCCACGCCGCGCTCGGAGGCTTTGCCGGTGCCGGGGTAGAGGGGCATCTGATGGCTGGAGGCGTAGAACAGGTCAGCGTCCGGGGCGAATGCCTCCGCCGTGCCGTTGCCGTGGTGGACGTCAAAATCCACCACCGCCACGCGCCGCACTCCCCAGCGGGCACGGGCATGGAGCGCGGCGACGGCGGCGTTGGAGAAGATGCAGAAGCCCATCGCCCCCGCCCGCACGGCGTGGTGCCCCGGCGGGCGGGTGGCGACGAAAACCCGCTTCGCCCCGCCGCCCAGCACCAGATCGACGCCGAGAATGGCGCCGCCAGCGGCACGCAGCGCCGCCTCGGCGCTGCCCGAAGACTGGTCGGTGTCGACATCGAGCGCCACCACCTCGCCCTCCGGCACCTCGCGCGTGAGAACGCCGCGCACGTAGGCCTCCTCGTGCACGCGGCAAAGCTCCGCTTCCGTCGCGGCGGGAGCCTCGAGGCGGGCGAGGGCACGGAAACGGTCCGCTTCGAGCGCGGCGAGCACGCGGGCGAGGCGTTCCGGGCGTTCGGCGTGGCCCGCGTGCGGGCGATGGCCGAGGCAGGCGGGATGGGTGACGAGGGCGACCGTTCCCGGCTGGCCGGCGGTCATGCGCCGCGCTTGCGGATGACCAGGCTGAACACGCCGGCCTCCTCGCTCCAGGCGATCAGATCGTGGCCGGTCTGCCGGCAGAAGGCCTGGAAATCGCCGACGGCGGCAGGATCGGTGGCGAGCACGCGCAGCCGCGCGCCCTCCGGCAGCGACCGCAGCGCCTTGTTGGCACGCAGCACCGGCAGGGGGCAGGTGAGGTCCTTGAGGTCGAGGAGGGTCTCGCTCATGCTCGGCATTCTGCGCGTCGCCGGCGGCATGGTGCAAGGCGACGTCCGATTTCTTGACGCAACCGTCCCCATCCAGGACAGTGACGCCTACCCGCCGGTTCCCGCCGCGGGCGGAAGCGCGCGGCAGGAATGCGGCATAGCGTTTGCAACGGCGGGGCTGTCCCGGGTGAGGTTCCGCCGATGAATGCCCATGCGTTGCCGCGCGTCTTCCCTCTGGTGCCACATTGCTCGCGGCAGGGGGGGCGCCAACGTGGCTGACGCACCGATGCCGGGCGGCGAGCCGCCGCGTCACGGCGTTCGCAACCTCGTGCTGTTGGTGCTGGTGGTGGCGGCCGCCGCGGCCGCCTGGCACTGGTGGCCGCGCCCGGTGGTGACGCCGCAGCGCGCGCCCTTCGCCGCGGGAGGGATGCCGCCGCAGCCGGTGGGGGCCGCGAAGGCCGAACGCGGCCCGGTGCGCGTGGTGCTCGACGAGCTTGGCACGGTGACGCCGCTCGCCACCGTCACCGTGCGCACGCAAATCAACGGCAGGCTGATGACGGTCGGATTCACCGAGGGCGAGAAGGTGAAGAAGGGCGACTTCCTCGCCCAGATCGACCCGAGGCCCTATCAGGTTGCGCTGGAGCAGGCGCAAGGGCAGCTTCAGCGCGATACCAGCCTGCTCGGCCAGGCGAAGGCCGATCTCGTGCGCTACGAGACCCTGGCGCGGCAGGATTCGATCTCGCAGCAGCAGGTGCAGGACCAACGCTTCCTGGTGGGACAGGACACCGGGTCGGTGCAGGCCGACCAGGCACAGGTGGACAGCGCGAAGCTGAACCTTTCCTATTGCCGCATCGTCTCGCCGATCGACGGCACAGTGGGGCTGCGCCTCGTCGATCCCGGCAACTACGTGCAGATCTCCGACACGAGCGGCATCGCCGTGATAACCCAGATGCAGCCGATCTCCGCGCTGTTCGCCGTGCCGCAGGCGGTGGTGCCCCAGCTCCTGGCCAGGCTGCATGCCGGGGCGAAACTGTCGGTGCAGGCGTTCGACCAGGCCGACACCACGGAACTGGCGCAGGGGCAGGTGGCGAGCCTCGACAACCAGATCGACACCACCACGGGAACGCTGAAGCTGCGCGCGGTGTTTCCGAACAATGGAGTGCGGCTCTACCCGAACCAGTTCGTCAACGTGCATCTGCTGCTGGATACGCTCGCCGACGTGGTGCGCGTGGCGCTGGCGGCGGTGCAGCGCGGCGCTCCCGGAACGTTCGTTTACGTGATCGGCGCCGACCACAAGGTTGCCGTGCGCGTGGTGAAGCTTGGCCCGGTGGACGGCGACTGGCAGGCGGTGCTCTCCGGCCTTGCTCCCGGCGAGGAGGTGGTGACCGACGGCACCGACCGCCTGCGCGAGGGATCGCTGGTGACGGTGCCACCGCCCGCCGCGGGTAGGGCGCCGGCCGCCGCGGCGAATGCCGCGCAAGGCCAGAACCCGCAAGGGCGCCGGCCGCAGCCGTGAACCCCTCCCGCCCGTTCATCCTGCGGCCGGTGGCGACCACTCTGCTGATGGCCGCGGTGCTGCTGCTCGGCGCCGTCGCCTACCGCTTCCTGCCGATCTCGGCGCTGCCCGACGTCGCCTACCCCACCATCGAGGTGCAGACTTTCTATCCGGGCGCCAGCCCCGAGGTGATGACCTCGGCCATCACTTCGCCACTCGAGGTGCAGTTCGGGCAGATGCCGGGGCTGGACCAGATGTTTTCCAACAGTTCGGCCGGCGCCTCGGTGATCACGCTGCAGTTCAGCCTGGGCGTCAGTCTCGACGTGGCCGAGCAGGAGGTGCAGGCGGCGATCAACGCGGCGAGCAATCTGCTGCCCTCCGACCTGCCGGCGCCGCCCATCTACGCCAAGGTGAACCCCGCCGACGCGCCGATCCTCACGCTCGCGCTCACTTCGAAGACGCTGCCGCTGACCACGCTCGAGGATCTCGGCGATACGAGGCTGGCGCAGAAGATTTCGCAGCAGCCGGGCGTGGGGCTGGTCAGCATCAGCGGCGGGCAGCGGCCGGCGGTGCGCATCGAGGTGGACCCCCGCGCGCTCGCCGCGCACGGGCTTTCCATCGACGATCTGCGCACCACGCTCGGCAACGCCAACGTCAACATGCCGAAGGGAAGTTTCGACGGGCCGAGGCTCGCCTCCACGGTCAACGCCAACGACCAGATCTCCAGCCCGGAGCAGTACAGGGACCTCATCATCGCCTGGAGGAACGGCGCGCCGGTGCGCCTGTCCGACGTGGCGAAGGTGGTGAGCGGGCCGGAGAACAGCCGGCTCGGCGCGTGGGCGAACACCACGCCCGCGGTGATCCTGAACATCCAGCGCCAGCCCGGCGCCAACGTCATCGCCGTGGTGGACCGCATCAAATCGCTGTTGCCCGAGTTGCAGGCGACGCTGCCGGCCGCGATTTCGGTGGGCGTGCTCTCCGACCGCACCGTCACCATCCGCGCCTCCGTGTCCGACGTCGAGTTCGAACTGGTGCTCGCCGTCGCCCTGGTGGTGATGGTGATGTTCCTGTTCCTGCGCAATCTGCCGGCTACCGTGATTCCGAGCCTCTCCGTACCGCTGTCGCTCGTCGGCACGCTGGCGATCATGTATCTGTTCGGCTTCTCGCTCGATAACTTGTCGCTGATGGCGCTGACCATCGCCTCGGGCTTCGTGGTGGACGACGCCATCGTCATGATCGAGAACATCTCCCGCTACGTGGAGGCGGGGGAGTCGCCGCTGGCGGCGGCGCTCAAAGGCAGCGAGCAGATCGGCTTCACCATCATCTCGCTCACCGTCTCCCTGATCGCGGTGCTGATCCCGCTGTTGTTCATGGGCGACGTCATCGGCCGACTGTTCCACGAGTTCGCCATCACGCTGGCGCTGGCCATCGGCATATCCGCTCTCGTTTCGCTCACCGTGGTGCCGATGATGTGCGCGCGGCTCGTCCGCCACCGCGAGGACGCCGAGCGCGGCCGCGTCGATCTCGCCCTCGATCATGCCTTCCGCTGGCTGATCGGCGGCTACGAGCGCGCGCTCGACGTGGTGCTGCGCCACCAGGGGATCACGCTGCTGGTGGCGCTGCTCACCCTGGTTCTTACCGTGGGGCTTTACGTCGCGGTGCCGAAAGGCTTCTTCCCGGTGCAGGACACCGGCGCGCTGCAGGGGGTTTCCGTGGCGCGGCAGACCATCTCGTATGCTGCGATGGCCGAGCACCAGGAAGCGCTGGCGAAGGCGATCCTGAAGGACCGGGCGGTGGAGAACCTGAGTTCCTTCATCGGCGTCGACGGCACCAACATGACGCTGAACACCGGCCGCTTCCTCGTTACCCTGAAGCCGAAGGCGCAGAGGCGGCACGACGCAGCCGCGATCGCCCAGCGCATCGAGCGGGAAGTGGCGGACGTGCCCGGGATTTCGCTCTACCTGCAGCCGGTGCAGGACCTCACCGTCGATACCGCGGTGAGCCGCACGCAGTACCAGTTCGTGCTGGAGAACCCGAACATCGCGCTGCTGAACACCTGGGTTCCGAAGCTGCTCGCGCAGATGCGCGAAATGGCGCCGTTCTCCACGGTGGAGAGCGACCTGCTCGATTCCGGCCTCGGCCTGGACCTGGTGATCGACCGCTCGGCGGCGGCGCGCTTCGGCATCACCGCCGCCACCGTGGACAACGCGCTCTACGACCTGTTCGGAAGCCGGATCATATCCACCATCTATTCGCAGTCGAACCAGTACCGGGTGGTCCTGCAGGCGGCGCCGGCGGTGCAGGCTTCGCTCGCCTCGCTGGGCAGCGTGTGGCTGCCTTCCTCGCTGTCCGCCTCCGGGCAGGTGCCGCTTTCGGCCATCGTGCATGCGGAACAGAAGGCAGTGCCTTTGCAGATCAGCCACCTTGGGCAGATGCCGGCGGCCACCATCTCGTTCGACGTCGCATCCGGGTCTTCGCTCGGCGCGGCGGTGGCGGCGGTGGGGCAGGCGGAGAAGGCGATCGGCCTGCCGCAGAGTTTCGTCACCGCCTACCAGGGGGCGGCGGCGGCGCTGCAGACGTCCCTCACCAACGAGCTGTTCCTGGTGCTGGCGGCGATCGTCACCGTCTATATCGTGCTCGGGGTGCTCTACGAGAGCTTCGTCCACCCGGTGACGATTCTCTCCACGCTGCCTTCGGCCGGCGTGGGCGCGCTGGTGGCGCTGCTGCTCGGCGGCTACGAGATCGACGTCATCTCCATCATCGGCATCATTCTTCTCATCGGCATCGTCAAGAAGAACGCCATCATGATGATCGACTTCGCGCTCGATGCCGAACGCCGCGAAGGCCGCTCGCCGGTCGAGGCCATCCGCGAGGCGTGCCTGCTGCGCTTCAGGCCGATTCTGATGACCACCATGGCGGCGCTGCTCAGCGCCCTGCCGCTGATGCTGGGCACCGGCACAGGCTCCGAGTTGCGCCGGCCGCTCGGCATGGCGATCGTCGGCGGGCTTCTGGTGAGCCAGGCGCTGACCCTGTTCACCACGCCGGTGATCTACCTGATGTTCGACCGCCTCGCCTGGAAGCTGGCGGGACGCGGGCTCGCCTCCGGCAAGGCGGAGCCATGAACTTCTCCGCCCCCTTCATTGCGAGGCCCGTCGCCACCACGCTGCTGACCATCGGCATCGCCCTCGCCGGGCTGTTCGCCTTCTTCAAGCTGCCCGTCGCGCCCTTGCCGCAGGTGGACTTCCCCACCATCGCGGTGACGGCGCAGCTTCCCGGCGCCAGCCCGCAGACGGTGGCGGCGACGGTGGCCGGCCCGCTGGAAAAGCATCTCGGGCAGATCGCCGACGTCACCGAGATGACCTCGACCAGCACGGTCGGGCAGACGCGCATCGTGCTGCAGTTCGGGCTGAGCCGCGACATCAACGGCGCGGCGCGCGACGTGCAGGCGGCCATCAACGCCGCCCACGCCGACCTGCCGGCGGCACTCCGCAGCAATCCGACGTATCGCAAGATGAACCCCGCGGATGCGCCGATCCTGATCCTGGCGCTGACCTCCAATACGCTGACGCGCGGGCAGGTCTACGACGCGGCCTCCACCATCCTGGCGCAGCGGCTGGCGCAGATCGACGGTGTCGGGCAGGTGCTGATCGGCGGCGCCGCCCTGCCGGCGGTGCGCGTCGAACTCGATCCGCATGCGCTGTTCCACTACGGCATCGGGCTCGAGGACGTGCGTGCCGCGCTGGCCGCCGCGAACGCCAACAGCCCGAAAGGCGCGATCGAGGACGGAGGCCAGCACTACCAGCTCTACACCAACGACCAGTCGTCGCAGGCGTCCGCCTACCGCGACCTGGTGGTGGCGTGGCGCAACGGCGCGGCGGTGCGCCTTTCCGACGTGGCGCAGGTGAACGATTCCGTGGAGAACCTGCGCAACGCCGGTTTCGCCAACGGCAAGCCCGCGGTGCTGCTGATCGTGTTCCGCCAGCCCGGCGCGAACATCATCTCGGTGATCGATTCGGTGAAAGCGGCGCTGCCGCAGCTGATGGCGGCCATGCCGCGCGACGTGAACCTGGTGATCGCCAACGACAGTTCGACCGCCATCCGCTCGGGGCTGTTCGATACCGAGGCGACGCTGTTCGCGGCGGTGGTGCTGGTGACACTGGTGGTGTTCCTGTTCCTGCGCAGTTTCCGGGCAACGGCAATTCCGGCGGTGGTGGTGCCGGTCTCCATCATCGGCACCTTCGCCGTCATGTACATGCTCGGCTACAGCCTCGACACGCTGTCGCTGATGGCCCTGACCATCTCCACCGGCTTCGTGGTGGACGACGCCATCGTCGTGCTGGAGAACATCTCCCGCCACCTGGAGGCGGGGATGGGGCGGCTGCAGGCGGCGCTGCTCGGCGCACGCGAAGTGGGATTCACCGTCACCACCATCAGCCTCTCGCTGATCGCGGTGTTTCTGCCGATTTTGTTGATGGGCGGCATCGTCGGGCGATTGTTCCGCGAGTTCGCGGTGACGCTGTCGGTGGCGATCCTGGTGTCGCTCGTCGTCTCGCTCACCACCACGCCGATGATGTGCGCGCTGCTGCTGAAGACGCGGCAGGCGGAGGAGAGGAGGAAGCGCGGGCGGCTGTTCCGCTTCACTCTCGGCTTCTACGAACGAAGCCTCACCTGGGCACTGCACCACGGCCGACTGGTGATGCTGGTGCTGCTGGCCACCGTCGGTCTCAACGTCGCGCTCTACATCGTGGTGCCGAAGGGATTCATTCCGCAGATGGACATGGGCCGGCTGATCGGCGGCCTGCAGGCGGACCAGAACATCTCCTTCCAGGCGATGAGCGGGAAGCTCGCCGAGATGATGGCGATCGTGCAGCGCGACCCGGCCGTGCAGGAGGTGGTGGGCTTCACCGGCCAGGGCGGCGGGCCGGGCGGGCAGGGGAACAGCGGCACGGTGTTCGTGGCGCTGAAGCCGCTGGGCGAGCGGGCGGGCATCGACACGGTGATGTCGCGGCTCAGGCGCGCGCTTTCGGCGGTGCCGGGCGGGCGGCTGTTCCTGGTGCCGATCCAGGCCATCCGCGCCGGCGGCCGGCCGAGCAACGCCGCCTGGCAGTACACGCTGCAATCGGACAGCGCCAAGCTGCTCTACGAGTGGGCGCCGAAGCTCGAGGCGGCGATGGCGCGAAGCCCGGTGCTGCGCGACGTCAACTCCGACCAGGAGCAGCACGGTCTGGAAACCGATCTCACGATCGACCGCGCGGCGGCAAGCCGGCTCGGCGTGAACATGGGCCAGATCGACAACACGCTCTACGATGCCTTCGGCCAGCGGCAGGTTTCCACCATCTACCGCGCGCAGAACCAGTACCACGTGGTGATGGAAGTGGCGCCGCAGTACTGGCAATCCCCCGAGACGCTGAAGGAGATTTACGTCAGCACCGCCGGCGGGGCGGCGAGCGGCACGGAGAAAACCAACGCGGTGGTGGGAACGGTTACCGGAACTTCCACGTCCGGCGCCGCCCTCGCCAGTTCCAGGGCGCTGAGTTCGGCGCGCAACGCCGCGACCAACGCCCTGGCCAACACCGGCAAAGGCAGCGCCTCGGCGGGGTCGGCGGTCAGCACCAGCAAGGAGACGATGGTGCCTCTCGCCGCGCTCGCGAAATGGCAGCCGGGGAACACGCCGCTGGCGGTGAACCACCAGGGGCTGTTCGTCGCCAGCACGATTTCCTTCAATCTCGCTCCCGGCAAGTCGCTGAGCGACGCCACCGCCGCCATCGCCCAGGCCAGCCGCGACATCGGCATGCCGGCCTCCATCCGCGGCAGTTTCCAGGGCACCGCGCGGACGTTCGTCGAATCGCTGTCGAGCGAACCCTACCTGATTCTCGCGGCGCTGGTCGCCGTCTATATCGTGCTAGGCGTGCTCTACGAAAGTTACGTGCACCCGATCACCATCCTCTCCACCCTGCCTTCCGCCGGCGTGGGCGCGGTGCTGGCGATGCTGCTTTCCGGCACCGAGTTCTCCATCATCTCCATGATCGGCGTGTTCCTGCTGATCGGCATCGTCAAGAAGAACGCCATCATGATGATTGACTTCGCGCTCGACGCGGAGCGGAGCCGCGGGCTTTCGCCAAGGGATGCGATTTTCGCCGCCTGCCGGCTGCGTTTCCGGCCGATCCTGATGACCACCGGAGCGGCGATGCTGGGCGCGGTGCCGCTGGTGGTGAACTTCGGCGAACTCGGAGAACTGCGCCGGCCGCTCGGCATTGCCATCATCGGCGGGCTGGCGGTGAGCCAGGTGCTGACGCTCTACACCACGCCGGTGCTCTACCTCTATCTCGACCGCTTCCGGCTCGGCGCCCATCGCGGCTGGCGGCGGCTGTTCCCGCGGTTCGCCATCGACCGGGAGAGCGGCAGATGAAAGCCCGCATCGTTCTCGCAGCGCTCCTGCTTCTGGGTGGCTGCACCGTGGGGCCGGACTATCGGCGTCCGGCGGCGCCCACCGCGGCGGCGTTCAAGGAGTTGCAGGGGTGGCAGCCCGCCGCGCCTCAGGACTCGCTGGCGAAGGGCGTGTGGTGGAGCATCTACCGCGATCCCGAACTCGATGCCCTGGAGCAACGGGTGGCGGTGTCCAACCAGAACGTCGCCGCCTACACGGCGCAATATCACAACGCCCTGGCGCTGGTGGCCGGGGCGCGCGCCGGCTTCTTCCCCACGCTGGGCCTTGGCGCAAGCGACACACGGAGCCTCGCCAGTTCCACGCTCAGCCGGCGCAGCGTCACGCGCACGCAATACGGGGGCAACGGCAGCGCGAGCTGGGAACCAGATCTCTGGGGCAAGATCCGGCGGCAGGTGGAAGGGCAGGTGGCGAATGCGCAGGTTAGCGCGGCCGATCTGGCGAACGCCACGCTTTCGGCGCAAGTGGCGTTGGCCACCGACTATTTCGAGATGCGCGGCGCCGACGCGCTGGCGGATCTGCTGCGAACGACCGTGGCCGATTACCGCCGCTCGCTCGCGATCGCGCAGAACCAGTACCGCGCCGGCATCGTCTCCCGCGCCGACGTGGCCAATGCCGAGGCGCTGCTGCGCGCGGCCGAGGCACAGCGCGCCGGCGTGGGGGCGGGCCGCCAGCAGTACGAACACGCCATCGCCGTGCTGACCGGCCAGCCGCCGGCCGCACTGACCGTTCCGCCAGCTTCACTTTCCCCGGTTGTTCCGGTGGTGCCGCCCGGGCTGCCTTCGGCGCTGCTGCAGCGCCGGCCCGACGTGGCGGCCGCCGAGCGGGCGATGGCGGCGGCCAACGCGAATATCGGCGTGCAGACGGCCGCCTTCTACCCGAGCCTTTCTCTTTCCGCCACGGGCGGCTTCGCCGGTGACCCGCTCGGGCAGTTGTTCACTCTCGGCAATGCGGTGTGGCAGCTTGCCGCCAGCGGCAGCGAGACGGTGTTCGCCGGCGGCGCCCGCCGCGCGGCGGTGGCGGCGGCACGGGCGAGCTACGAGCAGACGGTGGCGAACTACCGTCAGAGCGTGCTTTCCGCCTTCCAGCAGGTGGAGGATGCGCTTTCCAACCTGCGCATCCTCGGGCAGCAGGCCGCCGCCGAGGCGGTGGCCGTGCGCGCCGCCGAGGATGCGCTCGCCGTGGCGACGAACGCCTACCGCGCCGGCACCGTGCCGTACACCAGCGTCATCACCGCCGAGTTGCAGTTGCAGTCGGACCGGCAGTCGGCGCTTTCCGTGCAGCAGAGCCGGATGGTGGCGAGCGTGGCGCTGGTCTCGGCGCTCGGCGGCGGCTGGAGCGCCGCGGACCTGCCGGACAAGGCGGCGGTGGAGGCGGGCCGCTGAGGCCCGCTCAGCCGGGCAGGCGCCACACCGACAGCAGCGCGGCGGCGGTGTGCCGCTCGGCGAGCAGGGTGGCGCCGGGGAACTCCGGCGTCTCGTCGCGGGCGGATTCGCAGACCACCAGCGCGCCCGGGGCGACCCAGCCGGCGCGCCGCAGCGCCGCCAGCGCCGCCTCGGCCAGGCTCTGGCGGTAGGGCGGGTCGAGGAACACGAGCGAGCAGGGCTCGCCGCGCGGCGGGCGGGTGGCATCGCCGCCGGCGACCAGGGCGACGTCTTCGGCGTTGCAATGGGCGATGTTGGCGCGAAGCGCGGCCAGCGCCGCCTGATCGCATTCGAAGAAGCGTGCGGCGGCGGCGCCGCGGGAAAGCGCTTCGAGGCCGAGTGCGCCGGTGCCGGCGAAGGCGTCGAGCACGCGGGCGCCCTGGACCGCGTCGCCGCCGCTCCATTTCGCGTGCAGCAGCATGTCGAACAACGTCTGGCGCAGGCGTTCCGCCGTGGGGCGGGTGGCGGTACCCGGCGGCGCCAGAAGCCGCCGCCCGCGCCAGCGCCCGCCGACGATGCGCACGCTTCAGCCCTCGGCCGGCGGCAGCTGCTCGCGCAGCACCTTGGCGGGCACCTCGGCCACCTCTCTGCGGGCGAGATTGCCGAGCTGGAACGGCCCGTAGCTGACGCGGATCAGCCGCGAGACATTGAGGCCGAGGTGTGCGAGCAGCTTGCGCACTTCGCGGTTGCGCCCCTCGCGCAGCCCCACGGTGAGCCAGCAGTTGTTGCCCTTGCGGCTGTCGAGCCCGGCCTCCACCGGGCCGTAGCGCACGCCATCGAGCGTGATGCCGCGGGAAAGCGCGGCGAGCTTCTCCGGATCGACCACGCCGAAGGCGCGCACCCGGTAGCGGCGTATCCAGCCGGTGGAGGGCAATTCCAGGCGGCGCGCCAGGGCGCCGTCGTTGGTAAGCAGCAGCAGTCCCTCGCTGTTGAGGTCGAGCCGGCCGACGGAGATCACGCGCGGCATGTGCGGCGGCAGGCGTTCGAACACCGTGGGCCGGCCTTCGGGGTCGTGATGCGTGGTCATCAGCCCCTCGGGCTTGTGGTAGCGCCAGAGCCGCGTGCGCTCGACGGCGTTCACCGGCCTGCCGTCCACCACTACGAGATCGCCCGCGGCGACGAAGGTGGCGGGGTGGGTGACGGGTTCGTTGTTCATCACCACGCGCCCGGCGGCGATCATGCGTTCGATGTCGCGGCGGCTGGCCACGCCCGCGCGGGCAAGGAACTTGGCGATGCGCTCGCCCTTGGGGTTTTCCTCGGTCATCGGCGCGCGGCCTCCACGAACGCGGCGAACAGCCGGCGGTCACCCTCGCTGATGCCGAACTCCGGGTGCCACTGCACGCCGATGCAGAACTTCCGGGCGGGCAACTCGATACCCTCGATGACGCCGTCCGGCGCGCGGGCGTTCACCACCGCGTTCGGCCCCGCTTCGCGCACCGCCTGGTGGTGGGCGGAGTTCACCGGCAGTTCCACGGCCCCGGTGACGCGGGAGAGCAGCGTGCCCGGCGTGACGGCGACCGCATGCCCCGGCTCGTGCCGCGGGTTCGGCTGCTCGTGGGCAAGCGCGTCCGGCATCGAATCGGGGATGTGCTGGATCAGCGTTCCCCCCGCCGCGACCGCCAGCAGTTGCTCACCGCCACAGATGCCGAGCACGGGGATGTCGCGTTCGAGCGCCGCCCGCACCAGGGCAAGCTCGGTCGCGGTGCGGTCCTCTTTCAGCGCCACCGTGGCGTGGCGTCCGGCCTCGCCGTAGAGCGTGGGATCGACGTCGAAGGCGCCGCCGGTGACGATCAGCCCGTCGAGTCGTTTCACCATGGCGGCGGCAATCTCCGGCAATGCCGGCAGCGCCACGGGCAGGCCGCCGGCCGCCGCCACCGCCTCGCAGTAGTTGCGCCGGAGCGCGTACCATGGGTAGCGCGACCAGCCGCCGGCCGGTTCGGCGTCGAGGGTGAGGCCAATAAGAGGAGCATCCATGCGTCCTTGCTAGCGCCCGGGTGCCGATGGGGGCAAGAAGAGAGCATGGAGCCGATGGAGATCGCCTTCGCGGAGGCACGCGCCGCCGCTGCCCGCGGTGAGGTGCCGGTGGGCGCGGTGGTGGTGGACGCCGCCGGCAGGGTGCTTGCCCGCGCCGGCAACCGCGTGGAGGAACTGGCGGACGCCGCCGCGCACGCCGAGCTTCTGGCGCTGCGCGAGGCAGCCGCAGCGCGCGGCGAGCCGCGGCTGCCCGACTGCACCCTGGTGGTGACGCTGGAACCCTGCCCCTTGTGCGCCGCCGCCGCGGCGCTGTTCCGTGTGCGGAAGGTGGTGTTCGGCGCCTACGACCCGAAGGGCGGCGGGGTGGAGCACGGCCCGCGCGTTTTCGCCGCCCCCGGCTGCCTGCACCAGCCCGAGGTGGTGGGTGGCGTGCGGGAAACGGAAGCCGCCGACTTGCTGCGGGATTTCTTCGCCGGGCGAAGATAGGCGAATCCGCCGACCGGGAAGCGGCGAGGAAACAGCGGCTACGGGCCGGACCCGCGACGGCGAGGCATGGGGCGCTTTCCGCCCGGTGCCGCTGGCTTGCGCAAATTTTTCCCCTTTTCCGTGTAAACGGGGCACGGAATTCCATAAACCCGGCCAAGTCGTCGAAGAGAAGGCATAAATTGGCGCCGCTTTGCCACTATCCTTGCCTTCGCCCAGGTTCGGGCCGGGAGGGTTTGCCGGCGGCCCGGGCGGGAACCGATGGGGCAGGTCCGGTGGCGAACGAACTTTGGCAGGAATACGTCTCGCTGTTGCGCCGCGAGGTGGTGCCCGCGCTCGGCTGCACCGAGCCGGTGGCGGTGGCACTCGCCGCCGCGCACTGCCGCGAACTGCTCGGCCACGTGCCGCAGCGCCTCGCCGTGCGGGTCAGCGGCAACATCTACAAGAACGGCATGGGGGTCGGGGTGCCGGGAACCGGCATGGTGGGCCTGCCCATCGCCGCCGCGGTCGGCGCCGTCGCCGGCGACGCGGACGCCGGCCTGGAGGTGCTGAAGAACCTCCGGCCGGGCGACGTCGAGGCCGCACGCGCTCTACTGCACGCGGTGGACGTCGCGGTCACGGACGCCGACGACCCGATTTACGCGGAAGTCCGGGCCGAAGCGGGGGCGAACTCCGCCCGCGTGGTGATCTCGGGCGGGCACACGAGCGTGGTGCTGAAGGAACGCGACGGCGCGCGCCTCTATCGGGCCATCGGCAGCCTTCCGGCCGACACGGGCAAGCCGGTGAAAATGCCGGTAATGACGCTGGACGGCCTGATTGAGTTCGCCGCCGCCGTTCCTCTCGACGAAATCTCCTTCATGCGCGAGGCGGTCCGTCTCAATTCGGCGCTGTCCGAGGAGGGGCGGAACGGCGTCTACGGCCTGAAAATCGGAGCGACGCTACAGGAACAGGTGGGGCGCGGCCTGCTGGCCGACGACCTGCTCACTCTCGCCATGCGGCTCGCGGCCGGTGCGTCGGATGCGCGGATGGACGGGGCGATGCTGCCGGCGATGGCGAATTCGGGCAGCGGCAACCAGGGCATCGCGGCGACCATGCCGGTGGTTGCCGCGGCAAGGACGGTCGGCGCCACCGAGGAGCAACTGCTCAGGGCGGTCACGCTGAGCCATATCGTCGCGATCTACATCAAGTCGCACCAGCGTTCGCTTTCCGCGCTGTGCGCGGCGAACACCGCCGCAATGGGGGCGGGCGCCGCCATCGCCTGGCTGCTCGGCGGCGACAGGAAATGCATCGCGGCCGCTGTGCAGAACATGGCCGGGGACGCTTCCGGCATCATCTGCGACGGCGCGAAGAACGCCTGCTCGATGAAGGTATCGACCGCCGCGGCGGTCGCGGTGAAGGCCGCGCTGCTGGCCCGGAGTGGCGTCCGGGTGAGCGCGAACGAGGGGATCGTGGCGGGCTCGGCCGATGCGACGATCGCCAACCTGGGCAGGCTCGGCCGTGATGGCATGGCGGAGACCGACCGCGAGATCATCCGCATCATGGCGGAAAAGCAGGTGCTGCCGCTAGCGGCGGACCGGGGCAGAAGCCGGGGAGACTAGGCGGGGCAGCCAGCCGCCCCGTAAGCCAATGCGCTTGGTGCTTCAGCTTGCCCGCAACAGGCAGGGAGCGTCGTCGGTCAGGGCAAGGTCGAGCGCGGCGTCGGCGTGCAGAAGCGTCGAATCGAACAGCGGCAGGGCGCTGTCCTCCTGGCCGATCAACAGCCCTATCTCGGTGCAGCCGAGGATCAGGCTGTCGGCGCCGGCCTTCGCCCCCTTGGCGATGATATCGCGGAAGGCCTGGCGCGATTCGGGCCTCACCGTGCCGCGGCAAAGCTCGTCGAAGATCACGCCGTGCACCAGCGCGCGGTCGGCCTCCGCCTCGGGGACCATCGGCGCCAGCCCGTGCAGCGCGCGCATGCGGCCGGTATAGAAATCCTGCTCCATGGTGTAGCGGGTGGCGAGCAGCAGCGGACGCCCGCACCCGGTTGCCTTCAGGGCCGCGGCCACCGTATCGACGATGTGCACGAGCGGGATGGAGATGGAGCGCTCCACCGCTTCGGCCAGCTTGTGCATGGTGTTGGTGCAGATCAGCACCATGTCGGCGCCGCCGCGCTCGAGCGAGCGGGCCAGGCGCACCATCTCGGCTTCGGCCTCCGCCCAGTCGGCCCGGCTCTGCATGGCGGCGATGCGGGAGAAATCGACCGAACGCAGCAGAATTTCCGCCGAGGCGAGGCCGCCGCGCCGGTGCCGCATCTCCTGGTTCAAGTGGTTATAGTAGGTGGCGGTGCTTTCCCAGCTCATGCCGCCGATCAGGCCGATGATCTTCATGGACGTTTCCAAGCGCGCGTGAAGGCTGCGGGCAGCCTAGCGGGGAGCCTGGGCAAGTTGCTGCCAAAGGTTTGCCGCGACCGGGCCGGAACGGGGAATTTCTTGTCTGTCCCTGGCGGGTTCGTGGTAGGAATTTGCTCTCTCCGGTGCAGCCTGGGATCCACCGATGCTCGACCACACCGACCGGCGCATTCTCGACATCCTGCAGCACGCGGCCGATACGCCGGTCGCCGCCATCGCCGAGCGGGTGGGGCTGTCGCTGTCGCCCTGCTGGCGGCGCATCCGCCGCATGGAGGAGGCGGGGCTGATCACCCGCCGCGTCGCGCTTGTCGATCGCAAGCTCGCCAACGTGCCGATGACCATCTTCGTCTCGGTGCGCGCGCCCAGGCACTCGGCCGAGTGGTCGGAGGCATTCCGCAAGGCGATCGGCGCGTTTCCGGAGATCGTCGAGGCGTATCGGCTGGCGGGAGATACCGACTACCTGCTCCGCCTCGTGCTGCCTTCAGTCGAGGTGTACGACCAGGTCTACCAGAGGCTGATCGCCGAACTGGAGTTCAGCGACATCAGCGCCTCGGTGGCGATGGAGGAGATGAAGTTCACCACCGCCGTGCCGCTCGACTATCTGCGGGCGGCAGACTAGCCCGACTCGGGATAGCAGCCGGCGAGGCGGGCGCGCTCGCGCACCAGGGCGAGCACGGCGGAAGAAAGCGGCATCGGCTGGCCTGTCATGTCGCCAAGTTCCACTACCGCGCCGAGGAGCGCGTCGATCTCGAGTGGCCGTCCGCGCTCCAGGTCCTGCAGCATCGAGGTCTTGTGCACACCCACTTCGGCGGCGCCGTTCAGCCTTCGGTCCACGTCGATGGCGAAACGCACGCCGAGGGCGCGCGCCACCGCCTCGGCTTCCACCATCATGCCGCGGGCGACGGTGCGCAGGTCCGCGCGGCCCGTGATGCGGTCGAGCGTGGAGCCGGTGAGCGCCGAGATCGGGTTGAAGCAGAGGTTGCCCCACAGCTTCACCCATAGCTCATCGCGGATGCGCGGGCGCACCGGCGCCTTCAGGCCGGCGGCGATGAACAGGCGCGACAGGGCCAGCACCCGTTCGCTCTGGCTGCCGTCGGGCTCGCCCAGGCTGAAGCGGTCGCCCCAGACATGGGCGATCACCCCGGGTTCCACCACCTCGGCCGCTGGATACACCACGCAGCCGACTACGCGTTCGGGCGGCAGCGTGCGCCACAACACGCCGCCGGGATCGACCGATTCGATGCGCCGGTCGCGGAACGGGCCGTCGAGGCCGTGGAAATACCAGTAGGGAATGCCGTTCACGCCGTAGAGCAGCGTGCCGTCCCCGCCCGTCATGCGGGCGATGTCGGGCGCGGCGGCGGGGAGCGCGTGCGCCTTCAGCGTGACGATCACCGCATCCTGCATGCCCGCCTCGGCGGCGGACCCGACGCAGCGCGGATGCACGACGAGGCTTTCCCCGTCGCTCCGCACTTCGAGGCCGCGCGCCTGCATCGCCGCGAGATGCGGGCCGCGGGCGACGATGGTCACATCGGTGCCGGCGGCGGCCAGGCGGGCGCCGAGCAGCCCGCCGATCGCCCCGCCACCGAAGACGCCAACCCTCATGCGCCAAGCCCGAGCTTCGCGGCCAGGCCGATGCGTTGCAGCTTGCCGGTGGCTCCCTTGGGAATTTCCTTCAGGAACACCACTTTGCGCGGTACCTTGAAGGCGGCGAGGCGCGCGCTGGCGAACTCCCGCAGCCCTGCCTCGTCGAGGCTTCGGCCCTCCCGCAGCACAACCGCGGCGGCGACTTCCTCGCCAAGCTTGGCGTGCGGCATGGCGAAGGTGACCACCTGCTGCACCGAGGGGTGGTCCATCAGCACCGCGTCCACTTCCAGCGGCGAAACCTTCTCGCCGCCGCGGTTGATGATCTCCTTCAGCCGCCCAGTGAGGCGGAGATAGCCCTGTTCGTCGAGCACGCCCTGGTCGCCGGTGCGGAACCAGCCGTTGACGAACGCCTCGGCGTTGGCCTTCGGGTTGTTCTCGTAGCCGGAGAAGACGTTGCGGCCGCGGATCACCACCTCGCCGGTGGCGCCGGCCGCCAGCAGCGTGCCGGCCTCGTCCATGATCGCCACATCGGGTCCGCCCGAGGGCCCCACCGAGCCGGCATAGTGCGGCTTCGGCGGCAGCGGGTTGGAACACATCTGGTGCGCCGCCTCGGTCATGCCGTAGGCCTCGAGCACCGGGGCGTGGAAGGTTTCCTCCAGCGCCATCATCACCTGCGGCGGCAGCGACGAGGAGGAGGAGCGGATCAGGCGCAGCTGCACGCGGGAGAGGATGTCGCGGTTGCGCTCGGCCAGCGGCAGGATCGCCTGGTGCATGGTGGGAACGGCGCTGTACCAGGTGGGGCGGATGGAATCGAGCCAGGAGAAGAAGCGGAAAGCGTTGAAGCCCGGCGTGCAGCACACCGAGGCGCCGGCCGCCACCGAGCAGAGCACCGCCGCGATCAGCCCGTGGATGTGGAACAGCGGCATGATGTTGAGGCACATGTCGGCGGGTTCGAGCTTCAGCGTCTCGCGGATGTGGTAGGCCGAGGCGGTGACGTTGCGGTGGCTGAGCGGCACGATCTTCGGCCGCGACGTGGTGCCCGAGGTGTGCAGCACCAGCGCGATGTCGTCGGGCTCGGCGAGGCCTGGCTTCGCGGGGGCGGCGGCCGGCAGTGCCGAGGTGTCGAGCGTGAAGGCGCCGGCCGTCTCGCCCGGGGAAAGTTCGATCAGCGGAATGGAGAGCGCGGCGGCCACCGTGCGCACCGGGCCATCGACACCGCGTGCGACTACCACCGCCTTGGCGTGGAGGTCGGAGAGGTAGAACTCGAATTCCTCGGCGCGGTAGGCGGGGTTCAGCGGCGCGGTGGTGGCCCCGCAGGCGATGGCGAGGAAGGCAGTGGCCATTTCCGGGCCGTTCGGCAGCACGATCGCCACCCGGTCGCCCCTGCCGATCCCCACGGCGTTCAGCGCCGCCAGCGTGCGCCCCGCGAGATCCCTGAGCCCGCTGTGGGTGAGCCATGGACGCTCCGGCGTGCCGATGGCGCGGGACTGGGCTTCGCCCGCGGCGAGCAGGGCGTGCATGGTGTCAGCGGGGTAGCGGGTCACGGCGGTCTCCTTCCTGGCGGCTTTGGCCAAGGCAGATACGCCTCTCCGCCGCGGCGGGGAAGCCGCGCCGGCCGGTTCAGCCGCGCACGCGCTCGATATCGGCGCCGCAGCCGGCGAGTTTCTGTTCGAGCGCCTCGTAGCCGCGGTCGAGGTGATAGACGCGGTCGACGAAGGTCTCGCCGCGTGCCGCGAGCCCCGCGACCACCAGGCTGACCGAGGCGCGCAGATCGGTGGCCATCACCGGGGCGCCGGACAGCGCCGGCACGCCGCGGACGATCGCCGACGTGCCGTGGACGTTGATGCGCGCACCCATGCGGTTCAGTTCGGGAACGTGCATGTAGCGGTTCTCGAAGATCGTCTCGGTGATCATCGCCGCGCCCTCGGCCACGCACATCAGCGCCATGAACTGCGCCTGCATGTCGGTGGGGAAGCCGGGGTAGGGCTCGGTCATCACGTCCACGCCGTGGAGCCCGTTGCGGCGGCGCACCAGGATGCCGTCCGTCTCGGCAATCACCTCCACGCCCGCTTCCGACAGCGCGCGGGCGAGCGCCTCCTGGTGGTCGATGCGCGCGCCCTTGAGGCGAAGTTCGCCGCCGGCGATGGCGGCGGCGCAGGCGAAGGTGCCGGTCTCGATGCGGTCGGCAATGGTGGCGTGCCGTGCCGCGTGCAGGCGGCGGGTGCCGTCGATGGTAAGCCTGTCGGTGCCGATGCCCTCGATGCTGGCGCCCATCGCTACCAGGCACTCGGCGAGATCGCCGATCTCGGGCTCGCGCGCGGCGTTGGCGAGCACGGTGCGGCCCTCGGCGAGGGAGGCGGCCATCATCAGGTTCTCGGTGGCGCCGACGCTCGGGGTGGGAAAGACGATGGTGGCGCCATGCAGGCCCTTGGGCGCGCGCGCGGTGACGTAGCCGCCGTCGAGATGGATGGAGGCGCCCATCTGCTCGAGGCCGCGCAGGTGCAGGTCGATCGGGCGGGTGCCGATGGCGCAGCCGCCCGGCAGCGACACCCGCGCCTCGCCGGCTCGGGCCACCAGCGGCCCGAGCACGAGGACCGAGGCGCGCATCTCGCGCACGATCTCGTACGGAGCCTCGGTGCTGGTGATCGGCCCGCCGAGGCGGACGATGTGCTCGCTCGCCCGCCAGTCCACGGCAAGCCCGTGCTGGGCGAGCAGCGTGGCCATGGTGCGGATGTCGGTGAGCGCCGGGACGTTGGCGAGTTCCAGCGTCTCGTCGGTGAGCAGCCCGGCGGCGAGCAGCGCGAGCGCCGCGTTCTTGGCG
>JAJXZO010000245.1 GCA_021780035.1 Pseudomonadota bacterium | reverse complement strand
GTAGCTCAATTGGATAGAGCACTAGACTACGGATCTGGGGGTTAGGGGTTCGAATCCTCTCGGGCGCGCCAGTTTCCCAGGCAGTCGGCACATACCACCTCCACGAAGCCGCACGCGCCAGCCGGCAAATCACCGTCATTCCTGCCTTAAGCGCATTCCCCGTTACCCCGCATGGGGTGCCGCCGTCTTGAACGGAGCCGGCGCGGCGCCACCTTGGCGTCAGACCCCGCCGGGAGCGGAGCAGGCACATGCGCCACGCCAGCCTGACGCAACGGGCGCTCGGCATCGCGCCGCCGTGGAAGGTGACGGAGGCGGAATTCGACCTGTTCTCCAGCAGGCTCGATGTCCACATCTATTTCAGCCCCGGCAGCCGTTTCGCCTGTCCGGTTTGCGGGGCCGAGTGCCCGGTGCACGACATCGAGCGGAAGAGTTGGCGGCAACGGGATTTCTTTCAGTATCAGGCCTGGCTGCACGCCCGCGTGCCGCGGGTGCGCTGCGACATTCATGGCATCAACGAGGTCGCCACGCCCTGGGCGAAGCCGGGCAGGGGCTTCACCCTCCTGTTCATTGCCGAATGCCTTTTGGCTTCCTCGGTGTTCTGGGTGGAATGAAGCGACCGGCCCGAGCCGCCGCGCGGTGCGGGTTCCGGCGCCTCACGACATCAGGCGCGCGCGCCAGACTGGCTTTATCGCCTCCAGGAACACCAGCACGATAAGCCCGGCACCGACGGTCATCGCCATATCGTCGGCATGCAGCGGCCCGAAGCGGAACAGGGCGCCGGTGACGCTCCACCGCAGCATCGCCGCCAAGATCGCCGCCACCGCCAGCAGGACCGCCACCAGGGACCGGTTCGGACGGAAGATCGCGGCCGCCAACGACGAGGTGAAGGAGCGGTTGACGAAAATCAGGCTGACGATGGACAGCACGAGCGCGAAGAACGCGAGCGCCCGCACCTCGTCCGCCGGCATGCCGCGGGAGAGCGCGATGACGTACATGCCTCCCACGATCAGAAGCGCGCACAGGCCCTGCACGACACCCCAGCCGATCAGGGCGGACGAAAACAGCGGCTGCTCGGGGTGACGCGGCGGCCGCCGCATGACGTCGTTCTCGGCGGCCTCGGCTTCGAACACCAGCGAACAGACCGGGTCGATCACCATCTCGAAGAATGCGATATGGATCGGGCCGAACAGCAGCGGCGCCCCGAACAGCAGCGGCAGAAGGGCGAGGCCGGCGATCGGCACATGCACCGCGAAGATGAAGCCCATCGCCTTGCGCAGGTTGTCGTAGATCCGCCGTCCCAGGCGAACCGCGGCGACGATGGAGCCGAAATCGTCGTCGAGCAGCACGATGGAGGAGGCCTCGCGCGCCACGTCGGTGCCGCGTCCGCCCATGGCGATGCCGATATGCGCGGCCTTGAGCGAGGGCGCATCGTTCACGCCGTCCCCGGTCATGGCAACAACCTCGCCGTCCGCCTTCAGCGCCGAGACGATCCGGAGCTTCTGCTGCGGCATGATGCGCGCGAAAACATTCGTGGTCCGGGCGCGGCGGGCGAGTTCCGCGTCGTCGATAGCCTCCACTTCCGCCCCGGTAAGAACCTCACCCACGCTGAGGCCGGCCTGCGCGGCAATCGCCCGCGCGGTTGCGGGATAATCTCCGGTGATCATCACAACCCGGATGCCCGCGGTGAGACATTCCCTCATCGCGGCGGGAACGCTTTCCCGGATCGGGTCGGCCAGGCCCGCTAGGCCGAGAAACGCGAAGTCGAACGCGCGCTGCGATTCCGGCCACTCCGTCCCGTCGTGGCGCGCCTGCGCCAGCCCCAGAACCCGAAGCCCCCTGGCGGCCATGCCATTCACCGCCTCGGTCAGCGCCGCGCGCTCGGCCGCGCCCAGGCGGCAAAGCTCGGCGATGGCCTCGGGCGCCCCCTTCGCCGCGACGACGCAGCCCGCCGCCTCGCCGGGGCGTTCCCAGGCGTTCGTCACCGCCAGAAGGTCCGGCCGGATGCCGTATTCGTGCACCAGCCGGCCCGGCTCTCCGCCTCCGGCCAGGACGTGGAAGGCCCGATCCATGGGGTCGGACGAATTCGGCGTGCTGGCCAGCGCGCCGGTTTGCGCGAGTTCGCGGAACGTGGACGGCAGTTCCGCGCCTGCGGCCTCCCGCACACGACAGGTTTCGCCATCCGCGGCCTGCAATTCGGCCACCGACATCCGGTTCTCGGTGAGCGTGCCGGTCTTGTCGGTGCACAGCACGGTCGCCGAGCCGAGGGTTTCGATCGCGGCTGCCCGGCGGGTGAGCACGCGCGCCCGCGAGATGCGCCAGGCGCCCATCGCCATGAACACGGTGAGAACCACGGGAAATTCTTCGGGCAGCATCGACATGCCGAGCGCGATGCCCGCCAGGATGGCGTCGAGCCAACTGTCCCGCAGCAGGCCGTAGAGCACCACGGCAAGCGCGCTGATGCCCATGCCCACGGTAGCGAACATGCCGACGAGACGGCGCGTCTCTACTTGCAGCCGTGGCTGCTCGGTCTCCAGCGTGCTGAGCGACTGCCCGATCCTGCCGATTTCGCTGCGGATGCCGGTGGCGGTGGCCTCCGCGACCGCGGAGCCGCGCACTACCAGCGACCCCGAGAACACGTACGGCAGGTCGTCGCCGCCCGGCTGGGCGGAGCCGGCCTCGTGCCCCTCGCCGGCGATCTTCCGCACCGGCACGGATTCGCCGGTAAGCAGGGATTCATCCGTCAGAAGGCCGTGGCACTGGATCAGCCGGGCATCGGCCGGCACCCTATCGCCCTCGGCGAGGATGAGAATGTCGCCTCGCGCCACCTCGCGGCCGGCGATACGCGTTTGCACGCCGCCGCGCACGACGAGAGCGCGCGGGCTGGTCAGGTCGCGCAATGCCTCGAGCACCCGTTCGGTGCGGGTCTCCTGCACGGTGGTGATCACAACCGACAGCATGGCGAACACGATCAGGATGAGCGCTTCCTTTATGTCGCCGAGCAGAAGGTAGATCACCCCGCCGCCGAGCAGCAGCGCCAGCATCGGCTCGCGCAGGACCTCGAACACGATGCGCAGGGGCGTGCGGGCGTCCGGCCGCGGCAGTTCGTTGTAGCCCTCGGTCTGCAGCCGCGCCGCCGCCTCCGCTTCGCTGAGACCGGAGATCGGCAAATGGGCAAGCGCGGAGTTCGGCATGACGCTCTCGCATCGGCTGGAGGTGGCAGAGGCAGGCGCGAACCTAGCACGAACGCCGTTCCGTAGAGCAAACGATCGTCGGGCGCGGCGGCGGCCGAACGGCCGCGCGAACAGAATCCTCTCGGGTGTGCTACACGGGAAAGGCACGGATACGGCCCGGGACGGAGCCGTGGCCGGCAACCCGCTGGGGAGATCGGCATGATGCTGCGAAGGATCACCCTGCAATCCCTGGTCGGCTTCCTGCTGCTCGCCGCGGCGCTGTTTCCGGCGGCGGGCACCTGGCGCTGGCCGCAGGCCTGGGCATTCCTGGCGCTGTTCGGCGCCGGCAGCGCCGTCCTCACCGTCTGGATGTGGCGCTGCGACCAGGCGCTGCTGGAAGCGCGGATGCAATCGCCGCTGCGGCGGGACCAGCGCCCACGCGACCGCGCGATCATCGCGGCGATGATGATCTGTTTCGCGGCGTGGTTCGTGGGCATGGGCCTGGGCCGCCGCCTCGGCGGGGCGGAAGCGCCGCTCTGGGCGCAGGCGACGGGCGCGGCGCTGATCGTGCTGGCCTTCGCCTGCTGGCTCCTGGTGCTGCGCGTCAACAGCTTCGCCGCCAGCAGCGTGCGGGTTCAGGCGGAGCGGCACCAGGAGGTCGTCAGCAGCGGGCCTTACGCCGTGGTGCGGCACCCGATGTACGCCGCTTCCCTGCTGTTCCTCGCCGGGACGCCGCTGCTGCTCGGCGTGCCGGCGGGTCTCTGGGGCCTGGTGGCGATGCTGCCGCTGCTGGTGGCGCGCACACTGGGCGAGGAGGCGGTGCTGAAGGCCGGCCTGCCCGGATACGCGGCCTACACCGAACGCGTCCGCTACCGGCTGCTGCCCGGCGTCTGGTAAGCGCCGCCAGATCACCCTGACTCTTCCACTTCGGCTACCGGCGCAGCCGGGGGAGGGCGGCTCGCCTCCGCCGGGACGAGAATCTTCCCCGATGCGACTGGCAATCGTTTGCGCAAACGTTTGCGAAAACGTTTGCGCGTCGCCTCCGCCTGTGTTACAGGCTCGGCCACGAACGGAAACGCCAGGTAGAAGCCAATGGCCGCCACCCTGAAAGACGTCTCCCTTATCGCCGGCGTGTCGCTCACCACGGTCTCCCACGTGGTCAACGGCACCCGTCCCGTCTCCGAGTCGCTCAAAGCCCGGGTCGAGGAAGCGATCCATCAGACCGGCTACACGCCGAACTTCCTCGCCCGTTCGCTCAAGGTCTCCGCCAGCCGCACTATCGGCGTGGCGCTGCAGGATATCCGCAACCCGCACTTCACCGAGATCGTCTACGCGCTGGAGGAGCGCGCCCGCGAACACGGCCTCACCCTGCTGCTCAGCGACTTCGGCGACGACCCGGTCCGCGAGCGGGAGGCGCTGCGCATCTTCGTCGAGCGCCGCGTCGATGGCCTGGTGATTGCGCCCACTTCGGAAGGCGCCGCCGCGCTCGCCTGGCTGCGCGAGTGCCGCATCCCGGCGGTGCAGATCGACCGCATCGCCGATCCGTCCTTCGACTACGTGGTCGTCTCCAATGTCGCCGCCAACCGTCGCCTCGTCGGCCACCTCTGCGAACTCGGCCACCGCCGCATCGCCATGCTCACCGGCATCACGGGCCTCAGCACCAGCCGCGAACGCCTCTCCGGCTACCGCCGCGCCCTGATCGACGCGGCGCTTCCCGTCGATCCGGCGCTGATCATCAGCGGCGGCTCCCGCCCGGAGAGCGCCGCCGCGGCCACCCACGCGCTGATGGACCTGCCGGAGCCTCCCACCGCCATCGTCGCCGGCAACAACTTGAAGGCACTCGGGGCGCTCCGCGCCCTCGGTGAGCGCGGGCTCCGCGTGCCGGAAGACATCGTCCTGGTTTCCTTCGACGACTTCGCCTGGGCCGATCTGTTCCGCCCGAAACTTACCACCATCGCCCAACCCTGCCGCGCCATCGGCGAGCGTGCCGTCGAACTGCTGCTCGAACGCATCGCCTCGCCGGATCTGCCGCCCCGCCACGTCCGCCTCGCCGCAGAAATCCGCCACCGCGAGTCCTGCGGCTGCGTCCCCGGCACCCCGCAGTCCCCGATTCCCTCCACCAACGGTTGAGGAAACCCATGCTGTCCATCTCCGACTCCCTGGTCCGGCTCGGCCTCGAAGCGGCCGACAAGGAAGACGCCATCCGCAAGGCCGCGGCGATCCTGATCGAGGCTGGCAGCGTCGATCCCGCCTACACCCGGTCCATGCTCGGGCGGGAAGGGCAGATCTCCACCTATCTCGGCAGCGGCATCGCCATCCCGCACGGCATGCGGGAAGATTCCGCCCTCGTGCGGCAGACCGCGCTTTCCGTCGCGCAATTCCCCCGAGGCGTGCGTTGGAACGGCGAGGAGATGGTCTATCTGGTCGTCGGCATCGCCGCCGCCTCGGACGAGCACATCCAGGTGCTCGCCAATCTCACCGGCGTGCTGCAGGACGACGCACTGGCCACCCGGCTCGCCCGCACCACGGAAGTGGGGGAGATCGTCCGCGCGCTGAACGGTACCCCGGCGCCCGCCGCCGGGCCCGCCGCCCTGCCGGAGGGCTTCGACCACACGGCAAACGCCACCGTCGGTGATCCTACCGGCTTCCACGCCCGCCCGGCCACGCTGTTCGCCGGCCTTGCCAGGCAGTTCGCCGCGGACATCCTGGTCGGCGGCAACGGCAAGCTGGTGAACGGCAAGTCGATGGCGGCCCTCCTCACCCTCGGTGCCGAACACGGCGCCTCGGTCACCATCGCCGCCCGCGGCGCCGACGCCATGGCGGCGGTGCGCGCGCTGGCCGAGGCGGTGACGGCCGGCTTCGATGGCGATGCCGCTGCCGAGCCGGCGATCGCGGCCTCCGCCCCGCAACTCTCCTTCGAAGGCGCCGCCCTGCGCGGCACCGCCGCTTCTCCCGGCATCGTGCTGGCCCCGGCGTATCGGCTGCGCCGCCGCGCCGCCGCCGTCGCCGACACGCCGCGGGGCGATCCGCAGGCCGAGGCGGACCGCCTGCGCGAAGCTCTCGCCGCCGCGCGCGAGGAGCTGCGCGCGCTGCACGCCGAAGTGGCCGCCCGCGCCGGCAGCAAGCAGGCGGCGATCTTTCTCGCCCATCAGGAACTGGTGGACGATCCGGAAATGCTGCAAGCGGCGCTCGCCGCGCTGGCGCAGGGCATGTCCGCCGCTCGCGCCTGGGCCGATGTAACGGAGGCGCGCGCCGTCGAACTCGAGGGCCTGCGCGACGCCACCCTCGCCGAGCGCGCCAACGACTTCCGCGATGTCGGCGCCCGCGTCCTTCGCCTGCTGGAAGGCGCCGCCCCGGCCGAACTCGATCTGCCCGGGCATCCGGTCATCCTGCTCGCCGAGGATCTCGCGCCGTCGGACACCGCGAGCCTCGATCCCGTGCGGGTGGTGGGACTCGCCACCGCCCTCGGCGGTCCCAATGCCCATACCGCCATCCTTGCCCGCGGCCTCGGCCTGCCGGCGGTGGTCGGCCTCGGCGACGCCGTGCTCGCCATCGCCGACGGCACCGAACTCATCCTCGATGGCGCCAACGGGCAACTCCTGCCAACCCCCTCCGCCGCCGACCGCGCCCGCGCCGAAGCGGCGCGCACCGCCTTCCTGCGCGCGGCCGAGGAGGCGGCGCGCGAGGCCTACCGCCCGGCGGTCACCCGCGACGGGCGGCGGCTGGAGACGGTGGCCAACATCGGCACGCCCGCCGAGGCGGCGCGCGCCGTCGCCGCCGGAGCCGAAGGGGTGGGGCTGCTCCGCACCGAGTTCCTGTTCCTCGACCGCGCCACCGCGCCTTCGGAGGAGGAGCAGTTCCAGGCGCTGCACGCCATGACCCAGGCGCTGGGCGGCCTGCCGCTGGTAGTGCGCACGCTCGATATCGGCGGCGACAAGAACCTGCCCTATCTGAAGCTCCCTCCGGAAGACAACCCGTTCCTCGGCATCCGCGGCCTCAGGCTCTGCCTGCAGCGCCCGGATCTGTTCGAGCCGCAGCTTCGCGCCGTCGTCCGCGCCGCCCGCGCCGCCCCCGCCGATGCGGTGAAGGTGATGTTCCCGATGGTCGCCTCGGTCGAGGAGTTCCGCGAGGCGAAGGCGCTCCTGGAAAAAGCGCGCACCGATCTCGATGGCCCGCCGATCGAATGCGGCATCATGGTGGAAGTGCCCTCGGCGGTGACGATGGCCGACGTGCTGGCCGGGGAAGTCGCGTTCTTCTCCATCGGCACCAACGACCTCACTCAGTACGCGCTGGCCATGGACCGCCTGCATCCCGGCCTCGCCGCCCGCGCCGACGCCCTGCATCCGGCGGTGCTGCGCATGATCGACCAGGTGGTAAAGGCGGCGCACGCCGCCGGGCGCCCCGTCGGCGTGTGCGGCAACCTCGCCGCCGAGGCCGCGGCCTGCCCGATCCTCGTCGGCCTCGGCGTGGACGAGCTTTCCGTCAGCCCTCCCTCCGTTCCCGAATTGAAGGCCCGCATCCGCAGCCTCTCGCTCCGCGACGCGCGCCGCCTCGCCGGCCGCGCGCTCGCCTGCGGCACCGCGGCCGAGGTGAGGGCGTTGCGATGAGCCGCCGCGAGGGCGTTCTCACCGTCACGCTCAACCCCGCGCTCGACCTTACCGCCACCCTCGCCGAACTGCTGCCCGGCGCGGTGAACCGCGTTGCCGCGGCGCAGCGCGACCCGGGCGGGAAGGGGGTGAACGTCGCCGGCTTCCTTGCCGGCCGTGGCGTGCGCCTTGCCGCCACCGGCTTCCTCGGCGCCGAGAACGCCGAGCCCTTCCATCGCGTGCTTGCCGCCAACTCCGTCGAGGACGCATTCGTCACCGTCGAAGGGACCACGCGCACCAACATCAAGATCGTCGAGGGAAGCGGCTCCCGCATCACCGACCTCAACTTCCCCGGCTTCCGCGTGGCGCGCGAACGGGAAGCGGCACTGGAACGCGCCATCGACGCTCTCGCCCGCCGCTACGCCTGGGTCCTGTTCTGCGGCAGCCTGCCCGAAGGCGTGGCGCCCGACATCTACGCGCGCCTGATCGCCCGCGCCCGGACGCAGGGCGCGCGCGTCGGCCTCGACACTTCCGGCCCCGCGCTTGCCGCCGCGTTGGCCACCGCGCCCGACGTCATCAAGCCGAACGGCGAAGAACTGGGCGAGGCGCTGGGTAGGCCGATCGCCACCGTCGCCGAAGCCGCCGCCGCCGCGCGCGAGATGCGCCGCCGCGGCATTTCCGAGGTGATGGTCTCCCTCGGCGCCGAGGGCGCGGTGTTCGCCTCCGGCCCGGAAGTCGTGCACGCCGCCGGCCGCGTCGAAACGCTGCGTTCCACCGTTGGCGCGGGCGACGCGCTGCTCGCCGGCTTCGTGCTCGGCACCGTGCGCGTCCTGCCGCTCGCCGAACGCGCCCGCCTCGCCACCGCGTTTTCCCTCGCCGCGCTCGCCACGCTCGGCCCCCGGCTGCCGCCGGAGCCCGAAATCGAGCGCCTGGCAGCGAAAGTTTCCGTGTCGCCGCTTCCTCCCTGATCCCCAGCCGCAAGGACCGCACCCATGAGCAAACTCCTGGCCTTGACAGCCTGCCCATCCGGAGCCGCCCATTCGATCATGGCTGCCGAGGCTTTGAAGAAACAGGCCGCCCTGATGGGCCACCAGATCGACGCCCGCGTGCTCGACCCCGAGGCTCCCGCCTGGCCCGAAACCGCCGAACTCGCCGCCGCCGACGGCATCATCCTCGCCACCGATACGAAACTCGACACCGCACCGCTGGAAGGCTTCCCGCGTTACGCCACCAGCACGGCGTCGGCCATCCGCGATCCCTCGGGCGCCATTCATGCGGCCCTGGCGCGCGCGCCGGCGACGGCGTTCGCGCCTCCCGGACGTGCCCCCGCCGCCACGGAAGGCAAGCGCATCGTCGCCATCACCTCGTGCCCCACCGGCATCGCCCACACCTTCATGGCCGCCGAGGGGCTGAAGCGCGGCGCCGAGGCGCTCGGCCACCGCATCCGGGTCGAAACCCAGGGCTCGGTCGGCGCCGGCAACGCGCTGACGGCGGAAGACATCGCCGACGCCGACGTGGTGATCATCGCCGCCGACACAAAGGTCGATCTCGCGCGCTTCGCCGGCAAGGCCGTCTATCACACCGACACCACGTCGGCGCTGAAGAAGCCGCAGGAGGTGATCCGCGCCGCGCTGGAACAGGCGCTCGCGCAGCGCGCCGCCGCCGTCCCCGGTGCGCCCGC
>JAJXZO010000214.1 GCA_021780035.1 Pseudomonadota bacterium | reverse complement strand
GGCTGATCCGCACCTGGAAGGTGACGTCCGCCGCCACCTACGAAGGAGCGGAGTTGCGCCAGGGGCTCCTCGACAAAGGCAACACGGCGCAGGGCGTGTGGGCGGATACGGCCTATCGCTCGGCGGCGAACGAGGCCTTCCTGGCGAACAACGGCTTCGTCAGCCGCGTGCATCGCAAGAAGCCGAAGGGGCGGCCGATGCCCGAGCGCACGCGCAGCGCCAACGCGCGCAAGTCGGCCATCCGCAGCCGGGTCGAACACGTCTTCGCGGAGCAGAAGGCGCGCATGGGGCTGTTCGTCAGGACCATCGGCATTGCCCGGGCGACGACGAAGATCGGCCTGGTCAATCTGGTCTTCAACTTCCGCCGCCTGATCTTCCTCACCCGGCGGGCTCCGGCATGAAGGCGGCGCCGCCGGACGCGCTCTCCTCCACCTCTTTCATCCCCCGGGCACGCTGAGCCGAACGGGCAAAACCGGATTGTTCCCCTGTCCCCGCGACGAAGCACTCCCATCGCCGCTCCTTCCTCCCGTTGATAGAACCGTCCAATTAGTCCAGCAATTCGTCCGGTATCGCAGGCGCTTTCCGTCGTGCCATAGGGGTGCTCCTTTCTACCCATTATGCCACCCCACACACGGAATTCCTGACAGTGCCGCCGGTTTCCCGCTTTGCTTTGCGGTCGGCGCATGGCCGTGTACCTGCCGGACAGACAATCCCCCGCTGAGGCGGCCGGGTTGTTTGGTGGCGCCCAAGTGAAATTGCGGCGCAGTGATGCTCCTCGCGGCGAGCGCGGAGGGCGGCGCATCCGGGCTGCGTTCTTCGCGCGGGAATGGCTACCCCTTCAGCGCGCCGGCGGTCAGGCCGCTCACCAGCCAGCGCTGCACCAGCCATACGAAGACCAGCACCGGCACGAGTTGGATCGTCACGCCGGCGAAGAGTACGCCCCAGTCCACGCCGGTGAGCGACGACATCATTTCGCTCAGGATCAGCGGCGCGGTCTTCGCTCGCGCGGTCGTAAAGACAAAGGCGAACAGGTACTCGTTCCATGCAAAGATGAACACGAACACGGATGCCGCGATCAATCCCTGTGCCGCCAGTGGCGCGATCACGCGCCACAGCACCTGCCATTCGGATGCCCCGTCGATCATGGCGGCGCTGTCGAGCTCGTCGGGAATGCCGTCGATGGTCGCCTTCAGGATCATGGTGCCGAGCGACACGAAAAATGCCGCATACAGCAGGATCAGTACCGTCCAGGTGTCAGACAGTCCAAGCCAATTAACCAAAGGAAACAGAGGAAGTGTCACGATGATCGGTGGCAGCAGCCGCACAGCCACCATGAAGTGTGCGGACAATGCCAGCAGGCTTCCTTTGCAGCGGGAGTATACGAACGCCGCCAGCAGACTGCATCCGGTGGACAACGCCGTGGCGCCGATCGTGACTGCGATGCTGTTCAGCAGCGTTCCGGCGAATTCCGGCCACGTCTTGAACAGATCAATATAGTGAATAAACGTAGGGTGAAATATCAAGTGCGGTGGCCAAGTAAAAATATCTCGATTCTGCTTCAGTGAAGCCAATACGGCGAACGCCACCGGAAGCGCGGACCAGATCACCGTGATTGCGATCCCCAGGGCGCGCAGTGCCTTAGACACTGACTTCTCCCCGTATCCGCAACATCCAGATGTAGCCGATCCCAAAGAGCAGGGATACGACCACCATCACCCAGCCGGTTGCGGCGCCAACGCCGAACTGCGAATAGCTGAATGCCTGCTTGTAGAGATAGAGCGCGAGAACCTCCGTTCGGCGCGCCGGACCTCCTCCCGTGAGGAGCCATACTTCGGTGAAGATCCGGAACGCAATAATGTAGCGAAAAACCAGGGCAACCGCCACCGTCGGCATGATCCCCGGCAGGGTCACGTAGCGAAACCGAGCCCAGGCGCTCGCGCCATCAACCGACGCGGCTTCGTAAAGCTGCCTGGGAACGGCCAATACGGCCGCGAATATCAACATGAAACTGAACGGCAGGTTTCGCCATATGCTGACGATGGAGATCAGGGCCAGCCCGGATGTGGGATCGCTCGCCCAATACATCGGCGGCAGGCCGAGCGCGACCAGCGAACGCTCAACGGCCCCTACGTTCGCATCCATCAGGAATTTCCAGATGATCACCGCCACCACTTCGCTAATAGCATAAGGCATCAGGATGATCGAAACCAACAATCGATGTCTCTTCAGTCCTGAAAAGGCAACAGCCATTATTGTCGCCAGCACTATTTCTGTGTAAATCACTATATGAATAACGATCAGCGTATTGATGGTGGCGCGCCAGAAATACGGATCTTTCCAAATCGCCACATAATTGGCGAAGCCGACGAAGCGGTCTGAGGATCCATAGGTGCTTTGATTGAAACTCAGCCACAGTACAAACACCGCAGGCAGCCCGATCGTGGCCCACAGCAGTACCTGTGCCGGTGCCAGCATCAGCCACTGGGTCAGACCGGGCCGCCGCATGATCGTGCCGAGTGGTCAGGCAGGCAGCAGGGGGCGCAGCCGTTTCATCAGGTTCGCGCCGGCGGCCTGCGGCGTCTCCATACCCAGCATCACAGCCTGGGTCTCCTCGACAATGATGTCCTTGGCTTGCTGCGATGCCGGGAATGCCGGCATGGGGATGCGCGCCCATTTCAAGCCGAGCGATTCCTGCTGCCAGTACGACATCATCTTCTGCAGCCTCGGGTCGGAATATGCGGAGACGCGCACCGGACCATTACCGTTGATGGCCTCGGAAACCGTGTTTTTCGGCAGAGAGAGCTCGCGGATGAAACTCCAGGAGTAGTCCTTGTATTGCGAGTGGCGTGGGATCGCCATTGCCCAGAATTCCGCAGTGCAGATAACTCCGCCTTTCGCGTGCAGCTCCTTGGAGTTCGGCAGGAATGTGGTCTTGAATTTTCCGGCGAATTTCGACGCTTTCGGGTTGTTGAAAAGCACCGTCCGCCCCCACGGGAATGGAACCATCGCAATCTGCCCGGACTCCATCGCGCCGATCAGGTCGTTCTGGCTCATCGCGGTTATGTTCCTGGGCAGATGCCCTTCGGCATACAGCGTGCGCAGCAGCGTCAGCGCCTTGATGAACGGAGGCTGATCCGCCGCCAATTTGTAGTCTTCCGTTATCAGATCACCTCCGTAGGCTCGCGCCAGCTCCACTTGCATGGTGTAGTTGTCGGCCTCGAAAGCCAGTGCCGCCACCGGCGTTCCATTCGCGGCGGTGTGGGTCAGCTTGCGGCAGATCGGCAGAAGGTCATCCACCACGACCGGAGGGCCGGCGACACCACGCTCCTCGAATATCTGCGCATTGTAATGCAACCCCGTAGCCGCCTGCCGATACGGAATTCCTACGTGCGCTCCGTCCACTTTGAATGCATCGACAAAATTCTGCGACATATCTTTGAAATCGGGGATCGGCGATTTCGCCATGTATGGATCGAGCGGCTCGAACAGCCGCAGCGCGCTCGGGACCGCCCGCGTGTTCAGGATGAAGCCGATATTCACATCCGTGTGCGAAAGGCTTGCCTCCCTGAAAAGGCGGTCGTGGATGGCGTTCAGGTCGAATGTCACCCACTCGATGTCAACGCCGTTCTCCTTGCGCCACGCCGCCGTGACGTCGCCCGCTGGCCCCTCGGTTGCAGTCAGTTGGTGCACGCGATGCGCGATGATGACAAGCTTGCCCGGTCTTCCCTGCGCCTTTGCCTTCAGCGGAAGCGACGCGGCGACCGATCCTGCTAGCACGGCACGACGACGAATGAGCGTCATGTGTCCCTCCCGGCATGCGGTCTTTCTGACCAATCCAGAGATTATGCAGCCCGGCCAGGCCCGCGGCAAGCTCAATCGGAAATTGCTTGCTCACGGCTGGATGTCGGTCTAGTCTTGGTGCGTCGGAGAAAACAAATCCGTCTTCGCTAGAGGCAACATGGCATATGCACACGGCACTTGCCGTTGTGCGGGCGTGTCGGTGAGCGGCGCGGCCGGCAGTCGTTTCGTTCGAAGTAGTGCGCGGAAACCACAGGCCCGCATCGTATTCTCGCCTTCGTTTGTGCCGTTCCGCATTCTTCATGAAGCGGTGCCGAAGGTGCGTTCCGGCCGACACTCCGCGCAAGCGGTGGTGGCGGACCGGCGGATGCCGCCTCGTTCCAGCGTATTTGGACCCGGCGGGTTCGCCGACCGGGCGCGCCGCGGCGGGAGTGGCGCCACCTCCTTGCGCCGAAGGGATCAGCAGTGACCGAAACATTCGCTTACCAGCGCAGCATTCCGGTCGCGCCCGGGGCCGATATCGTTGTCGTCGGCGGCGGTCCGGCCGGCATCGCGGCGGCGATCGCCGCCACGCGCAACGCCGCGGGCGCGCGCGTGCTGCTGATCGAGCGCTACGGCTTCCTCGGCGGTAACCTCACTGCCGGTCTGGTCGGCCCGTGCATGACCTCCTACTCGCTCGACGGCAGAGAGCAGTTGATCCGCGGTATCTTCGAGGAGTTCGTCAACCGGATGGTCGCGGCCGGCGGCGCGCTGCATCCCTCGGGTATTCCGGCCGGCAGCCCGTATTGCAGCTTCATCGAATACGGCCACGACAAGGTGACGCCATTCGAGCCTGAATGCGCCAAGATCACCGCGCTGCGCATGGTCCGCGAGGCCGGTGCGGAACTGCTGTTTCACACGATGGTGGTGGATACCCTTACCGAAGCCGCTGCCATCGGCCGCCGCCGCGTCACCGGCCTGGTGTGTGCGAGCAAGAGTGGCCTGCACGTCCAGCCGGTCGGCATGGTCGTGGACTGCTCGGCGGATGGCGATGTCGCCGCGCTCGCCGGCAACGAAGTGGCCACGGGCCGCGCGCAGGACGGCCTGACGCAGCCGATGACCCTGTTCTTCCGCGTCCAGGGCGTGGACGACGCCAGGGTGGAAGCATACGTGCGCGCGCACCCGGACGATTTCCGCCCGTTCAGCGGCATCGTGGAGAAGGCGCGCGCCAAGGGACGCTTTCCCGCGCCGCGCAAGGGCGTCGGCATGTACCGCACGCTGCGGCGGGGGGTGTGGCGCATCAACACCACCCGCGTCCTGCGCCGCAACGGCACCGATGCGAAGGACCTGACCGCCGCCGAAATCGAAGGGCTCGAGCAGGTCTATGCCCTGCTTGATTTCTTCCGCAAGGAACTGCCGGGGTTCGAGAACTGCTCGCTGCTCGACACCGCCACGCAGATCGGCGTGCGAGAGACCCGCCGCGTCGTCGGCGACTACACGCTTACCCTCGGCGACCTGCAGAACGGCCGCCGCTTCCCCGATGTCATCGCACTGTGCGGCTATCCGGTCGATATCCACGCGCCCGACGGCGCCGGCGGAGGAACCGGCGAAGCGCCGCCTACGGCCAACGTCTACGAGATTCCCTATCGGGTGCTGACGCCTCGGGACCTGGACAACGTCATGGTGGCCGGCCGCGCGGTTTCCGCCACCCATGAGGCACTGGGCGCCATCCGCGTCATGCCACCCTGTTTCGCCATGGGCGAGGCGGCCGGCGTTGCGACTGCGCTGGCCCGGAGCGCTGGCACGACACCGCGCGACCTCGACGTGCGGCGGGTGCAGGCCCAGTTGCAGGCACAGGGCGCCTTCATCGGCGATCCCATCGCGGGCTGAAGCGGGGTGTCCCCGCCCGCCATCGCCGCGCTCAGCCCTTGAGAGCGAGGTGGATCAGCACCGTGGCCGGGCTGGCGGGGGTGGCGCCCGCGAGAGTAAGGCGCAGCCAGCCGCCGAAATGGCGGAGGTTCAGGCCGGTAATGTTCTCCTCGGCGCCTAGGACGGTGGCCGGCTGCAGCGGCACCCAGGACAGCCCGTCCGGCGACATTTCGGGCTGCAGGCGCAGCGGCGGGTGGGCGCCCTCGGCCTGCACGAACAGCACCGCCTCAAGCGCCCAGCCGGCCTCGTAGGGCGGCGTGTGGTGCGTTTCGGTGATGGTCAGCCTGCGTTCAAGAACGGAAGTGACGGAATTGAGCACGGTATGGGCCCTTTCCGGACGGTCGGAGTGGCGGCGGCGATTGCCTTATTTGGTGGAATAGACGACGGAATCGAGGAACAGGTTGACGATGCGGTTCGTGTCCGCCTCGACGAAGAATACCGGGTTCACCAGGTTGTCGATGCGCCGATAGCGGGGGCCGAGCGTCGGCTGCAGGCCGCGCAGGTCGAACACGCGGTTCATGCTCTGCATCTCGATGTACTGCCGGCGCCGACGGTCGAAAGTGAAACGGAAATACAGCCAATTGATCTTGTCGGGAGTCTCATTGTACAGCAAATCTTGCTCGCCGTCCGGCACCCACTGGAAGGCATCGCCAGAGCCGTCGGGATAGCGGCGGCCGTACCATTGGCTGTCGATGCCCGGCATCTGCCAGCCGCCTTTCTTGCCGAAATGCCAGTTCTCGTGCGTCACGCCGTCCGCGACCCGCATGTACTGCCATTTCTTCAGCATCTTGCCGTTCACCGAATTGACGTAGCGCACGCCGGGCATGTAGCGGTGTTCGGAATCCTGCAGGTCGAAAAAGAAACCGAAGGCGCGAATGTCCTCTTCGCCGATCCCCAGCCGGTCCTGCTGCGGCGTGTAGGCGTACCACGCCTCCATCTGGATCTTTTCCGGGTTCTCGAAGTTCGACAGGCGTTTGATGGCAAGACCCATGCTGCCGGGCGCGAGCGGCTCCTCGTAGCGATTGGCGACCGGACGGGTGGTGAGCTTGAGCGAATAGGTTCCTTCCATCGACCCGTGCGAGGCGGCGAAGCGCATGGGTGCCGCGCTCAGCATCGTTGGGCCCCAGTGCTCTAGATCGACGCCGCTCGTCTCGGAACGGTAGTCATCGTAGACGAAATTCGGCGTCAGATCCATCCAGCCGTTGAATCCGAGATCGAAATCATCGTAGGTGACCACCCTGGAGAGCGGCTTGAACTTATCAAGTCCTCTCTCGTAGCTCAGCACGCGGTCCACGGCCCTGTCCTCCTGCTGCGTGGTGGCGCCGCGCCAGCTTCGCCTCGCCCGGCGGTTCCGGCCCAGCTTGCCGGCATCATACCATGGATCGATGCCGTACCGCATCGGCCTGCCCGGCGCAATGAAATGTCATTTCCCGCCCCAACACGAGCCGATCCTGCGCAAAATCGGCTGACCAGCCGGCGTTCGGCGGGAACCGCGCCACCAGCAGCGCGGGCGTGCCGGTCGCACGACACCGCGCCCGCTTCCGCGCCTCGCCTACAGGAGTGCCCGCAGCATATTCTCCACGTCCCCGGAAACGACGGTGCGCGGGTTCACCGGGATGTTGCCGCTCTTCATCGCCTCCGTTACCGCCGGGGCGATGTGCCGTTCCGCGAAGCCCCAGGCCGCGAAGTCGCGCGGGATGCCGATGTCTTCGGTCAGCGCGCGCACGGCGGTGACTGCGGTGCGGGCCGCCGCCAGACGGTCGAGCCCGTCGAGCCGCTGGCCAAGCGCGCGCGCGACGGCGACGAAGCGCTCCGGTGCGGCGCGGTAGTTGTATTCCATCACCATCGGCAGCAGCACCGCGAGCACCACTCCGTGCGGCACGTGCAGATCCCAGCTGCCGAGCGGCATGGCGAGGGCGTGCGCAAGGCCTAGCCGCGTGGGGTTCATCGCCATGCCCGCCATGGTGCTCGCCAGCATCATGCCGTAGCGCGCTTCCAGGTTGCGGCCGTTCAGCACGGCGCCGCGCAGGTGCTGCCCGATCAGCCGCACGGCGTCGAGCGCGAGCGCGCGCGAGATCGGCTGGCAGGCGTTGTTGGTGCAGCACTCGATGGCGTGGGCCAGCGCGTCCATGCCGGTGGCGGCGGTGAGCGCGGCGGGCAGCCCGAGGGTGAGTTCGGGGTCGCACAACGCCACCGTCGGATAGATGAAGAAGCTGCCGATGGCAAGTTTCAGACCGCTGCCCTCGTCGGTGAAGATCGACCAGTAGGTCACCTCGCTGCCGGTGCCCGCGGTGGTGGGAATGGCGATGATCGGCAGCGCCCGGTTCCGGAGTTTGCTCATGCCGACGTAGTCGGTGCAGGAACCGGGATTGGTGGCCAGCGCGGCGATCGCCTTTGCCGAATCGAGCGAGCTGCCGCCGCCGAGGCCGATGACCACGCCGGCACCCGCCGCCTTCACCGCCGCCGCCGTCCTGTCGAGCAGGGTCGAGGAGGAATCGGCCTTCACGTCCGCACATACGTCCGCCGCGACGTTGCCTTCGCGCAACACCGCGAGCACGCGGTCGAGCAGGCCGGAGGCGGCGATGCCGGGGTCGGTGACCACGAATGCCTTCGTCGCTCCCTGTTCGGCCACCACCGCCGGCAATTTGGCCAGCATGCCGACGCCGAAGCGGATGTCGGTGGGAATAGGGAAGAAGGTGAAGCTCTGTGCGTAATCCATCTGCATCGTCCACTCCCGCCGGCGCCTGTCGCGGCCGGCATCGCTCACAGGAAACCGATAGACAGCCAAGGGAAGGTCGCCACCACGATCACGGCGACCAGCAGCACCGCGAGATACGCCCACACCGGGCCCATCGCCTCGTCGGGCGAGGCGCCGCCGATGGCGCACGAGAAGTAGAAGCCGATGCCGAACGGAGGCGCGAACAGGCCGAGCCCCATCGACAGCACGGCGACCATCGCGTACTGCACCTCGTGGATGCCGAGCGCGCGCGCCGCCGGGAACAGCAGCGGCCCGAGCAGCACCATTGCCGGAATGCCTTCGAGTAGGGAGCCGAGCACGGCGAACACGGCGATGGAAACGGCCAGGAAGCCCGCCTTGCCGCCGGGGATGTGCAGCATCATGGTCACGAGCTGCTGGCTGAAGCCGGACTGCGTGATCGCCCACGACATCGCCGTGGCCATGCCGATAATCAGCATGATCGCCCCCGACAGCGAGGCTGTGGAGATCAGCATCGGATACAGGCGCCGTCGGTCGAACTGCCGGTAGATCAGGAAGCCGCAGACGAAAGTGTAGAGAATACCGACGGTGGAGACCTCGGTCGCGGTGGCGACTCCCTCCACCACGGCACTGCGGATCAGGAACGGCAGCGCGATCGCCGGGATGGCGACGACGGTGCGCTTCAGCATCACCGCGATCGGCGCCCGCGCGGTGCCCGTGTCGGCCTTCGGCGCGCGGAACCAGCACAGCACGCCCATGGCAATGGCGCCGACGGCCGCCGGCACCAGGCCACCGGTGAACAATCCGCCGATCGACACGCCAGCGGAAACGCCGATGGTGATCAGCACGAGCGAGGGCGGGATCGTCTCGCTCATCGCCCCCGAGGCGGCAAGCTGGGCCACCAGTTCTCCGGGCTTGGCGCCACGGCGCTTCATGTCGGGGAACAGGCTCGGCGCGATGGCCGCCATGTCGGCCGCCTTGGCGCCGGAAATGCCGGACACGAGATACATGGCGGCGATCAGCACGTAGGAGAGGCCGCCGCGCACGTGGCCGAGCAGGGCGGCGAAGCAGTCCACCAGCGCCTTGGCCAGGCCCATCATCTC
>JAJXZO010000230.1 GCA_021780035.1 Pseudomonadota bacterium | reverse complement strand
CTCCGGCGTGTCGATGCCGTAGAAGCAGGAGTGCGTGGTGGGCGGCGAGGAGATGCGCATGTGCACCTCGGCGGCGCCGGCATTGCGCACCATCTCGACGATCTTGCGGCTGGTGGTGCCGCGGACGATGGAATCGTCCACCAGCACCACGCGCTTGCCGGCGAGCGCCGCGGCGTTCGCCGAGTGCTTCAGCTTCACTCCGAGGTTGCGCACCCGGTCGGTGGGCTCGATGAAGGTGCGGCCCACGTAGTGGTTGCGGATGATGCCGAGCTCGAACGGCAGGCCGCTCTGCTCGGCATAACCCATCGCCGCCGGCACGCCCGAGTCCGGCACCGGCACCACCACGTCCGCTTCGACGTGGCTCTCGCGCGCGAGTTCGGCGCCGATGCGCTTGCGCGCGGCGTAGACCGAAAGGCCCTCGACCATGGAGTCGGGGCGGGCGAAGTAGATGTATTCGAAGACGCAGAAGCGCGGCGGCACGCGGTTGAACGGGCGGATGCTGCGCACGCCCTGATCGCTGATGACCACGATCTCGCCCGGTTCGAGGTCGCGGACGAACTCGGCGCCGACGATCTCGAGCGCGCAGGTTTCGCTCGCCAGCACCCACGAGATCGACCCGTCGGCGTTGCGGATGCGTCCGAGGATGAGCGGGCGCACGCCGTAGGGGTCGCGCACGCCGAGCAGCGCCTCGTTCGACAGCGCGATCAGCGAATAGGCGCCGGTGACCTGCTTCAGCGCGTCGATCAGGCGGTCGACCACGGTGGCGTAGAGACTGATGGCGATGAGGTGGATGAACACCTCGCTGTCGGTGGTGGACTGGAACAGGCAGCCGCGGCGCACCAGCGCGCGGCGGAGCGCGGTGGCGTTGGTGAGGTTGCCGTTGTGGGCGACGGCGAAGCCGCCGAACTCGAAATCGGCATACAGCGGCTGCACGTTGCGCAGGATGGTTTCGCCGGTGGTGGCGTAGCGGTTGTGGCCGGCGGCGCGCGTGCCGGGCAGGCCGGCGATCACCCGCGCGTCGCCGAAATTGTCGCCCACCAGGCCCGCGCCGCGATGGGAGTGGAAGTGCTCGCCGTCGAAGCTGACGATGCCGGTGGCTTCCTGGCCGCGGTGTTGCAGGGCGTGCAGGCCGAGCGCGGTGATCGCCGCGGCGTCGGCGTGGTTAAAGATGCCGAACACGCCGCATTCCTCGTGCAGCGCGTCATCGTCCGCGGGGAGCGGGGCGGCGGGAAAACCCTGGGACATCGGCGCGATTCCTGGTTGCACTAGGGACGGGAGGTGGCCTGGCCCTTGGCCGGCAGTTGCAAGAACGCGGCCGGGTCGGCGTGGGCGGTGCCGGGAGGCTCCGGCACGCTGGGCCGATAATCCGGCGGCAACTGGGCGGCGACCCAGACGGCGCTCTCGTAGACGAACGGCAGCAGGCGGGCTTGCAGCACCGCGGCGGGCCAGCGGACGGGGACGACCAGCAGGCCGGCGGCGATATAGGCCACGATCACCAGCAGGAACCCCCGCACCACCCCGAACGCCACGCCGACGGTGCGGTCGAGGCTGCCCAGCGCCGAGCCGCGCACGAGCGAACCGACCTGCGCGGCGACGACGGAGAACAGGATCAGCGCGACGAGGAATACGGCGGCATAGGCGAGCGGATCGGAAAATGCGGCGTCGCCGGTCCAGACGCGCATGCGCGGTATGAGGAACGGACCGCCCCACGCTGCGACCAGCGCGGCGCCCACCCAGGCACCGACGCCCGCGACCTCCCGCACCAGCCCCCGCAAAAAGGCCAGCAGCGCGGAAATGGCGATCACGGCGAGAACGCTGAAATCGACCCAGTTCACGACACTCTGCCCACCGACGTCCTCCGCATATATCGTCGCGGGGGCCCCGATGCCAGACTTACCGACCTACGGTTTGGTTGTTTTTCCCGCAAACCTGCCCACCAGGTCCCCGAGGTGGCCGATTTCGTGCAGCGCGATGCCCTCGGGCGCGAACAGGGGGCGGTTGCCGCGCGCCACCCGCCTGGGCAGGCAGGCGGCGGTGAAGCCGAGCTTCTGCGCCTCCTTCAGCCGCGCATCCGCCTGCGCCACCTGCCGCACCTCGCCGGAAAGCCCGACCTCGCCGAAAAACACCATGCCCGGATCGGTGGGCGTGCCGGTGGCGGCGGAGATTACCGCCGCGGCGATGGCGAGGTCGGCCGCGGGTTCGGCGATGCGCAGGCCGCCGGCGACGTTGAGATAGACGTCGCTCGCGTTCAGCCTGAGCCCGCAGCGAGTTTCGAGCACCGCGAGCAGCATGGAGAGCCGCCCCGAATCCCATCCCACCACCGCGCGGCGCGGCGAGCCCTGGGGATTGGCGGCGAGCAGGCACTGCACCTCCACCAGCACCGGCCGCGTGCCCTCCACGCCGGCGAACACGGCGCTGCCGGCGACGTTGCCGCGGCGCTCGGCGAGGAACAGCGCCGAGGGGTTCGGCACCTCGGCCAGCCCCGCCTCGGTCATCTCGAAGACGCCGATCTCGTCGGTGGCGCCGAAGCGGTTCTTCACCCCGCGCAGGATACGGAACTGGTGCCCGCGGTCGCCCTCGAAGTAGAGCACCGTATCGACCATGTGCTCGAGCACGCGCGGCCCGGCGATGGTGCCCTCGCGGGTGACGTGGCCGACCAGCACCACCGAGAAGCGGCTGGCCTTGGCGATGCGGATCAGCTCGAAGGCCGCGCCGCGCACCTGGCTCACCGTGCCCGGCGCGCTGTCGATGGAATCGAGCCACATGGTCTGGATGGAATCGATCACCACCATGGCGGCGTCGCGCGCCGCCTCCAGGCTGGCGGCGATGTCGTGCAGGTTGATGGCGGCGGCGAGTTCCAGCGGCGCGTCGGCGAGACCGAGGCGGCGCGCGCGCAGGCGCACCTGCTCCACCGCCTCCTCGCCGGAAACGTAGAGCACCCGGTGGCCGGATTTGGCGAGGGCGGCGGCGGCCTGCAGCAGCAGCGTGGACTTGCCGATGCCGGGGTCCCCCGCGAGCAGCACGGCCGAAGCCGGCACGAGGCCGCCGCCAAGCACCCGGTCGAATTCGCCGATGCCGGTGCCGGTGCGGGGCGGCGGGGCGGCGGAGCCGGCGAGGGAGACGAAGTCGACGTGCCGGCCGGTGGTTTTGCGCGCGTGGCTGGGGCCGGCGGCCGGCGCCTCCTCGACGATGGTGTTCCACTCGCCGCAGGATTCGCAGCGGCCGGTCCACTTCGGGCCGAGGGCGCCGCAGGCCTGGCAGACGAAGCGGGGAGTGGGCTTGGCCACGCTAGCGCCTGAGTTCCATCTGGATCGGCCCCTCGCGGCGGCCGTGGGTGAACTGGTCCACCACGGCGTTGCCGCTCTCCAGCAGGCCGGCGGCGGGGCCTTCCCACACCAGGTGGCCCTGGAACAGCATCGCCGCGCGGTCGCCGATGCGCCTGGCACTCGCCATGTCGTGGGTGATGGCCACCGCCGTGCTGCCGAGGCGCTTCACGCAATCGACGATCAGCCCGTCGATCACCGCGCCCATGATCGGGTCGAGGCCGGTGGTGGGCTCGTCGAAGAACAAAATGTCGGGCTGCGCGGCGATGGCGCGCGCGAGCCCCACCCGCTTCTGCATGCCGCCCGAAAGCTCGGCGGGCCAGAGAGAGGCCACTTCCGCCCCCAGCCCCACCTGCGCCAGCACCTCCTCGGCGCGAGCGCGCGCCTCGCGCCGGCTCACGTGCTTCCGCGCCAGCAGGCCGAAGGCGACGTTCTCCCACACCGGCAGGCTGTCGAACAGTGCGCCGTTCTGGAACAGCATGCCGATGCGCGCGCGCACCGCCTCCGCCTCGCGGCGGTCGAGGGCGAGGACGTCGCGACCGTCGATCTCGATGCTGCCGGCGTCGGGTTCGAGCAGGCCGAGGACGCACTTGAGCAGCACCGACTTGCCGGTGCCGGAGCCGCCGATCACCACCATGGAGGTGCCGGGCGCCACGTCGAGGTCGATGCCGTCGAGCACCACCTTGTTGCCGAACGCCTTGCACAGCCCGCGGATGCGGATTTTCGCTTCGGCGCTCATCGGGCGAAGAACAGTTCGGTGAGGACGTAGTCGAAGGCGAGAATCAGCACCGAGGCGGAAACCACGGCGTTGGTGGTGGCGGCGCCCACGCCCTCGGCGCCGCCCTTGCTGTTGTAGCCCTGGTAGCAGCCCATCAGCGCGACCAGGAAGCCGAACACGGCGGCCTTCACCAAGCCGGAGACGACGTCGCCCGCCTGCACGAAGTTCAGCGTGTTGGCGAGATAGACGTGCGGGTTGAAGCCGAGCTTCACCGAGGCGATGACGAAACCGCCCAGCACGCCGAGGATGTCGGCGATCACCACCAGCAGCGGCAGGGCGATCACCGCGGCGGCAAGCCGGGGCGTGACGAGGTATTTCATCGGGTTGGTGGAGAGGGTGGACAGCGCGTCGATCTGGTCGGTGACGCGCATGGTGCCGAGTTCGGCGGCCATCGCCGCGCCGACGCGGCCCGCGACCATCAGCCCGGCGAGCACCGGGCCAAGCTCGCGGGTGAGGGAGAGCACCACCAGGTTGGCGATGGCGCTCTCGGCGTTGAAGCGCGACAGCCCGATGGCCGATTGCAAAGCGAGGACCATGCCGGTGAAGACGGCGGTGAGCGCCACCACCGGCAGGCTGTAGTAGCCGATGTCGAGCAGCGCGCGCAGCAGCAGCCGGCCGTAGAACGGCGGGCGCGCCAGATGCGAAATGCCCTCGATGGCGAAGAGCGTGATGCGGCCGGTGGCGCGGCAGACGGCGATGGCCGCGGCGCCGAGCGCGGCGAGCGGGTTCGCGCGCGGCCTCACCCCACGTACTCCCGCCGGACGCGCGGGGAAAACCCGGTGAGGATCTCGTAGGCGTTGGTGCCGGCGGCGGCGGCGAGCGCCTCCGGCGGGCAGTGCGGCCCCATCAGCTCCAGCCAGTCGCCGGGGCCGAGTTCCGGGTGCAGGGTGAGGTCGCAGGTGGTGAGGTCCATGGAGATACGGCCTACCAGCGGCACTGGCCGCCCGTCAAAGCCCTCTCTCGCCGGCGCGGCGTCGAGCGCGTGGCCGGAGAGGCCGCGCCGCCAGCCGTCGGCGTAGCCGATGCCGAGCGTGCCGATGCGGCTTGGCCGCGCCGCCCGCCACGTGGCGTTGTAGCCGACCCCTGCGCCCGCCCCGATGTCGCGCACGGCGAGCAGGCGGGCGCGGAGCCGCACCGGCAGCGCCATCGGATTGGCGGCGCCGGGGGTGGGGTTGACGCCGTAGAGCGCGGCGCCGGGCCGGGCGAGGTCGGAGGCGAAGCGCGGGCCGAGGAACAGGCCCGACGAGTTGGCGAGGCTTTTCGGCGCGGCCGGCAGGAGCGCGCAGGCGGCGGTGAAACGGGCGAGCTGCGCCGCGTTCGCCGGATTTTCCGGCTCCTCGGCGGCGAGCAGGTGCGTCAGCACGTAGCGGAGCGACAGCGGGCCGAGGCGGGCCGGATCGGCGGCGAGGGCGGCGAGTTCCGCCGCGGCGAGGCCGAGCCGGTTCATGCCGGTATCGACGTGCAGCAACACCTCGACGCGCTCGCCCCGCGCGCGGGCCAGCGCCGCCCAGCGGTCGATCTCGGCCAGCGAGCCCAGTACCGGCAGGATGCCGCCGGCGAGGTGCTCCGCCTCGCTGCCGGGTGGTGGGCCGTTCAGGGCGGCGAGCATGGCGCCCGGAAGCAGCGGCCTGAGCGCCAGCGCCTCCGACAGGTGCGCGGTGAAGAAGTGCCGGCAGCCGGCGGCGTGCAGGCGGACGGCAACCGCTTTCGCGCCCAGGCCGTAGGCGTCGGCCTTCACCACGGCGGCCGTCCGCCCGGGGAGATTCCGCGCCGCGAGCCGCCGCCAGTTGGCCTCGATGGCGGCGAGATCGACGCGGAGGATGGCCGAGGCGAAGGCGGGATCAGTCTCCGTCATGGTGGAGGTCGATGTCGGTGAAGCGGGTGAACTCCGCCTCGAAGTAGAGGTCGATCTTGCCGGTGGCGCCGTGGCGGTTCTTCTCGATCAGCAGTTCCGCCTTGTTATGCACCTTTTCCATGTCGTTCTGCCACTTCTCCACCGCCCTGTTGAATTTTTCATCGTTTTCGAAGGCGAGCGGCTTCGGCGCCCGGTTCTGCTCGTAGTACTCGTCGCGGTAGATGAACATCACCAGGTCGGCGTCCTGCTCGATCGACCCCGATTCGCGCAGGTCCGACAGCAGCGGGCGCTTGTCCTCGCGGCTTTCCACCATGCGCGAAAGCTGCGACAGCGCAATCACCGGCACGGCGAGTTCCTTGGCGATCGCTTTCAGCCCCTGGGTGATCTGGCTGATCTCCAGCACGCGGTTCTCGGGCCGCGTGCCGGCTGCGGGGCGCATCAGTTGCAGGTAGTCGATGACGACGAGGGCGAGGCCGCGCGTGCGGGCGAGGCGCCGGCAGCGGGTGCGCAGCGCCGACAGGGTGATGGCCGGCGTGTCGTCGATGTAGAGCGGCAGCGAGCCGATCTCGCGCGAGGCGGCGACGAAGCGGTCGAAGTCGCGCTGGCCGATGTCGCCGCGGCGGATGCGCTCGCCGGAGACGCGCGCCTCCTCGGACAAAAGGCGGGTGGCAAGCTGTTCGGCGCTCATTTCCAGCGAGAACACGGCGACGGTGGGCTGCTTTCCCGGCTGCGCCTCCTCGGCGCGGGTCTCCGCGGCGGCGGCGCGGGCGGCGCCGAAGGCGATCTTGGTGGCGAGCGCGGTCTTGCCCATGCCCGGGCGGCCGGCGAGGATGATGAGGTCGGAGCCGTGCAGGCCGCCGGTGCGCTTGTCGAGATCGCGGAGCCCGGTGGACAGCCCGGAGACGCCGCCCGAGCGGTGGAACGCCTGTTCGGCGTTGTCGATGGCTTCCTTCAGCGCCTGCTCGAACGGGATGAATCCGCCGTCGGCGCTGTCGCGCTCGGCGAGGTTGAACAGGCGCTGCTCGGCGGTCTCGATCTGCGCGCGGCCGTCGTGCTCGGGGGTGGCGGCGAAGGCGTCGTTCACCACCGTTTCGCCGATGTCGATGAGCTGGCGGCGCAGCCAGGAATCGTAGATGGCGCGCCCGTAGTCGCCGGCGTTGATCACGCCCACCATGGCGGCGAGCAGGTGGGCGAGATAGGAAACGCCGCCCACCTCGTCGAGCAGGCCGGAGTGCTCGAACTCGGCCTTCAGCGTCACCGCGTCGGCAAGCTGGCCGGCCTCGACGCGCCTGGCGATGGCGGCGAAGATGCGGCCGTGCACCGGATCGGCGAAGTGCTCCGCCAGCAGGAAATCGTTCACCCGTTCGTAGGCGCGGTTGTTGGCCAGCAGCGCGCCGAGCAGCGCCTGCTCCGCCTGCTGATTGGCGGGCGGCGTGCGCTGCGACAGGCCGAGCAGCGGCGAGGCGGACTCGATGGTGTTCATCCCTTACCTGCGTCCCAGATGTCGGCCGGCGCGCACCTTAGCGCCAAACGCGTCCCCGCCACATGGCCCGGACGGGGCCGAGCGTTGTGGATTGGGTGGATTGGGTGGATAACTTCGCCGCCGCGCGTCCGCCGCTCAGTTGGCGGCCGCTTGCATCCGCGGCGCGCGCTCGCCCGGGGCGAGATAATCGCGCGTGAGCGGCACCGCCCGCTGGTCGCGGGTGAGCTGGATCTGGAACACCATCTGGTTGTCGCGGCGGAAGGCGGTCTCCGAGCCGCAGAGGTAGAACTCGAACATGCGGCAGAAGCGCTCGTCGAACAGCGCGGCGATGGCGTCGCGGTTCGCGGCGAAGCGGCTCCGCCAGTGGCGCAGCGTCTCGGCGTAGTGCAGCCGGAGCACCTCGATGTCGGTGGTGAGCAGGCCCGCCTTCTCGATCGCCGGCAGCACCTCGGACAGCGCCGGGCAATAGCCGCCGGGAAAGATGTATTTGGCGATCCACGGGTTGGTGAAGCCGGCGCGGCCGTTGCGGCCGATGGCGTGCAGGAGCGCGATGCCGTCGGGGCGGAGGCAGCGCCGCACGGTATCGAAGTAGGCGCCGTAGTGGTCGATGCCGACGTGCTCGAACATCCCCACCGAGACGACGCGGTCGAAGCTTTCGCTCACGCCGCGGTAGTCGAGCAGCTCGAAGCGCACCCGCCCGGAAAGCCCCTGGGCGGCGGCGCGCGCCCGCGATTCGGCCAGTTGCTCCTGCGACAGGGTGATGCCGAGCACGCGGGCGCCGTAGTCGCGGGCGAGGGTGAACGCCATGCCGCCCCAGCCGCTGCCGATGTCGAGCACCTCGAGATCGGGGCGGGTGAGGCGGAGCTTGGCGGCGATGTGGCGCTTCTTCGCCTCCTGCGCCTCGTCCAGCGTCTCCGACCCGGTGGGGAAGTAGGCACACGAGTACTGGCGGTCGCGGTCGAGGAACAGCGAATACAGCCGGCCGTTCAGGTCGTAGTGGTGGGCGACGTTGCGCCGTGCCCGCCCGCTCGGGTTGAACTGGACGAGACGGCGGCCGAGCCAGCCCAGCGCGTCATGCAGGGCCAGTAGTTCCTGATGCGAATCCGCGGCGGAACGGTTGGCGAGCAGGAGGTCGACGACCTCGTAGAGGCCACAGTCGACCGGCACCAGGGTGCCGTCCATGTAGCACTCGCCCACCGCCAGTTCCGGGTGGAGCAGGAGATGACGGATGGTCCGGTTATCCGTGATCCGGATGGCGGCCTCCGGCCCCGGTCTGCCGCTGTAGCTGGTGCGCTCGCCATCGGGCCAATGCACGGTCAGACGGCCGAGGACGATCAGCCTTCGCAGCAGAAGGTGCAGAACAGCGCGCATGGCTATCCCTTCCGCATTGCGTTTCGTTAATGGCGTAACCATGCCGCCGGGAGGCAGCACAGTTCAAGAGGTACGCCGTCACGAAATCTGGCGCCGGCGCGCCTGGCCGCCTTCCCGACCGCTCGCGGCTGGCTTCAGCCCGGCTGTTCGGTCTCCGCCTCCAGCATCTCCTCGAGCCCGGGGGTGGCCTCCTCCTCAACCGCTTCCACCCCGAGCACCTGCTCGCCACGGGCCTGGCGCGCGGCTTCGTCGGGGCTGCGGGCGACGTTGACGCCGACGGCGATCGACACCTCCGGGTGCAGCACCACGCGCACCTGCACGACGCCGAGCGTCTTGATCGGCTGCTCGAGGACCACCTGCGAGCGCTCGACGCTGAGGCCGGCCGCGGTGGTGGCGTCGGCGACGTCGCGCGCGGTGACCGAGCCGTAGAGGCTGCCCGATTCGCCGGCCTGGCGGATGATGACGACGGAGAGCCCGATGACGCGCTCGGCGATGCGCTCGGCCTCCTCGCGGCGCTTCAGGTTCTGCGCCTCGAGCTGCGTCCGCTGCTGCTCGAAGCGGGCGAGGTTCTCCTTGGTGGCGCGGATGGCCTTGCGCTGGGCGATCAGGAAGTTGCGGGCGTATCCGGGGCGCACCTTCACCACGTCGCCCATCTGGCCGAGCTTCTCGACCCGCTGCAGCAGGATGACTTCGACGGCTGCCATGATTCCCTCCCTCAGCTCACGACATAGGGAAGCAGGGCGAGGAAGCGGGCGCGCTTGATGGCGTTGGCGAGATCGCGCTGCTTCTTCGCGGAAACCGCGGTGATGCGGCTGGGGACGATCTTGCCGCG
>JAJXZO010000238.1 GCA_021780035.1 Pseudomonadota bacterium | reverse complement strand
ACGGAACAGGCGCAGCGTCGGATACCAGGGGCTGTCGCTGCGTTCGGTCAGCCAGCGCCAATCCGGGGCGAAGGGCAGCAGGACCCACGCCGGCCTACCCATCGCCCCGGCGAGGTGGCCCACCGAGGTATCGACGCAGATCACCCGCTCCAGCCCGTCGACGATCGCCGCCGTGTCCTCGAAATCGGTGATCTCGGCGTCGAGATCGAGCAGCGGGGCGCGCCCTTGCCATTCCTTCGCCGCCGCCGCCGCCGGTCCCTTCTGCAGCGAGACCAGCGCCACCCCCTCGACGGCGCCGAGCGGCGCGAAGGCGGAAAGCGGCAGCGAGCGGTTGCGGTCGTTGTTGTGCGTGGGCCGCCCGGCCCAGGCGATGCCGATGCGCCGCAGCCCGGCAGGCAGGGCGCGATCGATCCGCTCCCTCCAGCGCGCCACCTTGGCGGGGTCTGGCCGAAACAGCGGTTCCGCCGGCGGGATGTTGGCGAGCGTGGTGCCATGCAGCCGTGGCAGGCCGGAAAGCGGGCAGAAGCACGTGTAGGGAGGAATTTTGTCCCACTGCGTGAAGCGCGGCACGTCCGGAAACATACGCCCGAGGATGGGCTCGATCTCGCGGCTGCAGGCGAGCGCCACTTCCGGCGTGCGGCTCCTGGCCCAGGAAACGTAGCGGGCGAACATCAGCACGTCGCCGTAGCCCTGGTCGCCGATCAGCAGCAGCCGCTCAGCACCAAGATTCTGGCCTTCCCATTGCTTGCGGTCGGTGGGAGGCATCAGCGGCTGAGCGCCCGGAATCCGGTAGCGCCACTCGTAGTGCTGCCAGCCCTCGGACAGTTCGCCCATCGCCAGCAGCACCTGCGCGAGCTTCATCCGCCCCTGCGGCAGTTCGGAGCGCAGATCGACGCAGTGCCGGGCCGCGGCAAGGCTTCCGCGCACATCCATCCGGTCGTACAGCACCATCGCCAGGTTGAACGGGCCGAGCGGATCGGCGGGATCGAGGCTGATCGCCCGCCTGCCCGCCGCCACCGCCTCGTCGAGCCGGCCAAGCTGCCGGTACACCTCGGAGATGTTGCGCCAGTGCACCGGCCGCGAGCCGCCGGCGGCGAGCCCCCGCTCCATCAGCGCGGCGGCCTCTTGCAGGCGGTCGCGCCGGAAAGCGATGAGACCCCTCGCCTGTAGGGCGTCTGGCTGGTTCGGCGCCACCGCCAGCATGTGGCCGAGCATGCGCTCCGCCGCGTCGAGCCTGCCCGCGTCGATGTATTCCTGCGCGATCGCATACACCTCGCTGACCGGCACCGGCACCATGGGCATGGGTCCGCGCATGGAAGCGGCGGGCTCGGCGGGAGAGGGACTCGCGGCGGACACGGGCACTCCTGGGTGATGCGGCCATGGGAGGCGGCCAAAACCGAGGGATCGATTGAAACCACGCCGCCCTCTCGCTAGCAAGGGGTGTGGATCAGGGCTGCGGCGGCTTCGTGGGTGCCGCCCGGCTCCGGTGTGCTACCGCAGAGACGAAACGATCGACCCCACGGGAGAGAGCGATGACGGATGAAACCAGGCCCGCCCCCCGGCTGGCAGAGGCAACCCTGGCGTCCCTGCCGGGCGACGTCGAGCGGCCGCGCTACGATCGCCACGCCGTTACCCCCGGCATCGCCCACATCGGCGTCGGCGCCTTCTGCCGCGCCCATACCTGCCTCTACACCGACGACCTGCTGGCCAGTGGCGCCCGCGACTGGGGAATCGTCGGCATTGCCCCCAACCGCGCGGCCGTGCGCGACGCTCTCGCCCCGCAGGACTGGCTCTACACGCTTTCCGTGCGCGCCCCGGAAGGCGACCGCCGCCGGGTGATCGGCGCGCTGCGCGGGGTCGTCTCGGCTGCCGACGAGGCGGCGGCGACGCTCCGCCTGCTCACCGATCCTTCCATCCGTGTCGTCACGCTGACCGTCACCGAGAAGGGCTACTGCCAGGACGCGGCGACCGGCGACCTCGACGAGACGCACCCCGCCATCCGGGCCGATCTCGCCGGCGCGGCGGCGCCGCGCTCCGTTCCCGGCCTGCTGGCCGAGGCGATCGGCCGCCGCCGGCGCGCGGGCGTCGCACCCTTCACCGTGCTTTCCTGCGACAATCTGGCGGAAAACGGCCTGAAGGCGCACCGCATCGTCTCCCGCTTCGCCACGCTGCGCGACCAGGATCTCGGCCGCTTCATCGAGAACGAGGTCCGCTTTCCCTGTTCGATGGTCGATCGCATCACCCCGGCCACGCGGGACGAGGACCGTGCCCGGCTTCGCGCCGACTGCGGCTACGACGATGCCTGGCCCGTCGTCGCCGAGCCGTTCCACCAATGGGTGATAGAAGACAGCTTCAGCGCCGGCAGGCCGCGCTGGGAGGACGCGGGCGCGCAACTCGTCGCCGATGTCCACCCGTTCGAGACGATGAAGCTGCGCTGCCTGAACGGCACGCACTCGGCTCTCGCCTATATCGGTTCCCTTCTCGGGCTGGAAACTGTCTCCGCCGCCATCGCCGACGCCGATCTCGGCGCCTTCATCCGCCGGCTGTGGCAGGAGGATCTGGTGCCCACCGTGCCGCCGGTGCCGGGAACCGACCTCGCCCGCTACACCGCCGACCTCGAGGAGCGCTACCGCAACCCGGCGATCCGCCACCTCACGCTGCAGATCGCCATGGACGGCTCGCAGAAGCTGCCGCCCCGCCTGCTGGCGCCGGCGCTCGAACGGATCGCCAAGGGCGGCCAGGCGCGGGCTGTCGCCTTCGTCACCGCGGCCTGGATGCGCTTCCTTTCGGGCCGCACCGACGCGGGCGCCGCCTACACCGTCTCCGACCCGCTGGCCGGCCGGCTGCTGTCGCCCGCGGCCGCCGCCGGCACCGACGCCGCCAGTCTCGTCGGCTCGCTGTTCGCCATCGCCGACATCTTCCCGCCCGCCATCGCAGCGGATGCCGGCTTCAGGGCACTGGTGACGGAACAGCTCGCCACCATCTTCACGCATGGTACGCGCGAGGCGCTCAGGCGCTTCCTGCGCGGCTAACATTCTCTTTTTACAACTTTCCCTAGAGGGTACGATGCTCGAAACCTGGCGCTGGTTCGGTCCCGACGACGTGGTGACGCTGGAAAACGTGAAGCAGGCCGGCGCCAAGGGCGTCGTCTCTGCGCTGCACCATCTGAACACGGGCGGCGTTTGGCCGGAGGACGAGATCCTCAAGCGCAAGCGGCAGATCGAGGATGCCGGCCTCGTGTGGTCGGTGGTGGAGAGCATCGGCGTCGGCGAGGAGATCAAGACCCGCACCGGCGACTTCCGGAAGAAGATCGACAGCTACAAGCAGTCGATCCGCAACGTCGCCCGCGCCGGGGTGAAGACCATCTGCTACAACTTCATGGCCATCACCGATTGGACCCGCACCAACCTGGAATGGAAGGCGCCGAGCGGCGGGCTCGCGCTCCGCTTCGATGCCGTCGATTTCGCCATGTACGACCTGTTCGTGCTGAAGCGCCCGGGCGCGGAGGCCGACTACGCGGCGGAACGCGTCGCCGCCGCCGCCGCCCGGCTGCGCACCAAGAGCGAGTCCGATCTCGTCGCGCTGGAGAAAATCCTCATCGACTGGCTGCCGGCCCGCGATTTCGTCTACGACCGGGAAGGCTTCCGCCGCATGCTCGACCTCTACCGCGACATCTCCACCGAGGGCATGCGCGAGCACCTGTTCGCCTTCCTGAACGAGATCACGCCGGTCGCCGAGGAGGAGGGGGCACGGCTCTGCATCCACGCCGACGACCCGTCCTTCCCCATCTTCGGGCTGCCCAGGGTGATGTGCACGGCCGCCGACGTGCGCGCCATGTACCAGGCGGTGCCGAGCGTCGCCTGCGGCCTCACCCTCTGCACCGGCTCGTTCGGCTCCAACCCGAAGAACGATCTCGTCGCCATGGCGAAGGAGTTCGCGCCGCGCATCCACTTCGCGCATCTGCGCAACACCCGCCACGAGGCGGACGGCTCCTTCTATGAGGCCGAGCACCTCGACGGCGACACCGACCTCATCGGCGTCGCCGCGGCGCTGCTCACCGAGGAGGCGCGGCGGGCGGCCGAGGGCCGGGCCGACACGCAGATCCCGATGCGCCCCGACCACGGCCACCTGCTCGGCGACGACGTCGGCAAGAAGATGAACCCCGGCTACTCCAACATCGGCCGGCTGAAGGGGCTCGCCGAACTGCGCGGGGTGATCCGCACCATCGAGGCGTTCCGCGCCGGCCGCGTCGCCTGAGGCTCAGGCGGGAGGCGGGGAAAGCTCCGCGCTCTCCCCCACGCCCAGGGTGAAGAAGTGCGTGGCGGCGATCCCCGCCGCCGCCCGCGCGGTGACGAGGCTTTCGAGCGGCGCGTCGATCGCCTCGTCGGCGAGCGGAAAGCAGCCGAAGTGCATGCCGACGGAGAAGCGCGCGCCCAGCTCGCGGTGCGCGCGCACCGCCTCCTCGGCGTTCATGTGGTGCCGCGCCATGAACCAGCGCGGCTCGCAGGCGCCGATCGGCAGCAGCGCCAGGTCGGGTGCGCCGATCCGCTCGCGGACGGCGGCGAAATGCCCGCCCCAGGCGGTATCGCCAGCGAAAAACACGCGGAAGCCACCCGCCTCGACGACGAAGCCGCCCCACAGCGCGCGGTTGCGGTCCCACGGCGTGCGCGCGGAGAAGTGCCGCGCCGGCACGCAGGTCACGCGCACCCCGCGCAGTTCCGCGCTCTGCCACCAGCCAAGCTCGACGGTATCGCGCACCGCCGCCCTGGCGAGATGCCGGCCGTTGCCGAGGCAGGAGACGAACGCCGGCGCAAAACGCCGCCGCAGCCGCCCAAGCGTGCGCAGGTCGAGGTGGTCGTAGTGACAGTGCGACACCAGCACGAGGTCCACCCCAGGCAGGGCCGGCAGCGGCTGCCCCGGCGCGCACACCCGCTTCGGCCCCACAAGTCCGAACGGCCCCGCACGGGAGGACCAGACTGGGTCGGTCAGCACCGCTACATCGCCCAACTGCACCAGAAAGGTGGCATGACCGATGAACGTGACGCCGAGCGTGCCCGGAGCGGCGCGTCCGGGCGGCGGCGCCGGCGCATGTTCCCGCCAGCGCGGCCAGGGAATGCGTTTGCGCCGGAACAGCCAGCGCCACACCCGCACCCTGCGGCCGCTTGCACCGGGTATCTCGCCCTCGTTGGCGAACAGAGGCTCGACCATCGGCCAGAGCTAGCACGCGGGCGAGGCCTGCGTCAGCGCCCCGGCGCTCCGATCAACGCGAGTTGCGGTATCCGCTCGGCCGTCAGGATCGGCCGCGCCCGGTAGGAGGCGAGCGAACGGCCGACACGCCCCCGCGCCAGCGGCAGGATTTGCGCCCGCGCCAGATTGTTGTCGAGCGACTGCCCACCGCCCGCCACGCCGTTCACCGCCATCACCGGCCCGGCCGGCGGCACCGGCGCGCCCATCGGCGGGATGGTCCGCGCCACCGGGGGCAGCGGCCCGTGCATGGCAAGCTGCACCTGTTCCTCGTAGCGCGCGGCGAGCGCCGGCGTCTGCGAGTGATAGTAGCCGGCCGCCCGCAGCCAGTTGCGGCCGGCCGGGCCGTCGTAGAGTTCGCGCAGGAAGCGTGCCGCGTATTGGGCGTTGGCCACCGGGTCGAACGCCTGCTCGGCGGAGGCGAAGGCGTCCGGATGGTGCATCAGGTTCACCTGCATGCAGCCGGTATCGATGGAACGGACCTGCCGCGCCTGCTGCGCCCTGAGCCACGCGGCGGCCTCCGGACCGGAGGCGAAGCGGTAGTCCTGCCCGGCGATGTCGGCCGTCCAGGGCCAGGGCATTTCTGCACCGGTAGCGGGATCGACGCGGCCGCTCTCCACCAGGCTCATCGCCAGCATCAGCGCGGGGGGAATGGCGTAGTGCGCCGCGGCGCCGAGAATTGCCACCCGGCAGGCTTCGCCGGGCCCGGCCGGCAACGGGCCGGCAATCCGTGCCGGGGCCGCGCCCGCCGGCCACGGGGCACCGTACGACGGTGCCTGTCCGGCGGTGCCGGCGGCGGGCTGCGGCAGCGGCGGCAGGCTGGCACCCGGCGGCGCGGCTCCCGGCAACAGCGCGCCACCGCGCGGCGGCGGCGACCAGAACGGCGACATTCCACCGCCGTCCGCCCGGCCGGCTCCCGGCAGCATCGCCACCAGCAGAACGAACAGACCATGCCGGAAGGGAAAGGAAAGCGTGCGTCGCATGGTCACCCTTTCGCACGAACCATGCCAGCGCCTCCGCGCCTTCTCACCCCTGGTCTTGCCCGGCGTTGGCCGCTAACCTTCCTTTCGTCCACAAACGGGACTCGCGCTCAGATGAACCCGCCCCGCCACTTGCTGCAGATCGAGGGCCTGCCACCGTCCGAGATCGCCGCCCTGCTCGAACTCGCGGAAAGCTATGTGCTGCTGAACCGCTCCGGCCAGACAGAGCGGGATCTTCTGCACGGGCGCACCCTTATTACCTTGTTTTTCGAAGATTCAACCCGCACCCGCACCTCCTTCGAGCTGGCCGGCAAGCGGCTCGGCGCCGATGTCATCACCATGTCGGTCGCCACCAGCAGCGTGAACAAGGGCGAGACGCTGCTCGATACCGCCGCCACCCTGAACGCCATGCACTGCGATCTGCTGGTGGTCCGCCACGCGCAGTCCGGCGCCCCGGCGCTCCTGGCGCAGAAGGTGGATGCGGCGGTGATCAACGCCGGCGACGGCACCCACGAGCACCCGACGCAGGCCTTGCTCGATGCGCTCACCATTTGCCGTCACCGCGGCCGGCTGGAGGGACTGGTGGTGGCCATCTGCGGCGACGTCCTGCACAGCCGGGTGGCGCGCTCCAACATCCACCTGCTCACCTCCATGGGCGGCCACGTGCGCGTGGTCGGCCCGCCGACACTGATCCCGCCCGCCATCGAGAAGATGGGCGTGGAGGTGTTCCACGACATGCGGGCCGGCCTCGCCGGGGCCGACATCGTCATGGCGCTCCGGTTGCAGAAGGAACGCATGGCCCGCGGCCTGGTGCCGAGCGCGCGCGAGTATTTCCGCTTCTGGGGGCTCGACGCCGAACGCCTCGCCTATGCCAAGTCCGACGCGCTGGTGATGCATCCGGGGCCGATGAACCGTGGCGTCGAGATCGACAGCGCCGTCGCCGACGACCCCGAGCGCAGCCTGATCCGCGAGCAGGTGGAAATGGGAGTGGCGGTGCGCATGGCCGTGCTCGATACGCTATCGCGGCGGGGGCTGTCATGAGCGACGTCCTGTTCCACAACGTCCGCCTGCTCGACCCCGCCGGCGGCGTCGACCAGCCCGGCGAATTACTGGTGCGCGAAGGCCGCATCGCCGATAGCGGCCAGAGCCTCGGCCGGCCCGATGGCGTGGCCGTCATCGACGGCAACGGAGCGGTGCTCTGCCCGGGCCTGGTGGACATGCGGGCCGCCCTGGGCGAGCCCGGCTTCGAGTACCGCGAGACCATCGCCTCGGCCGCCACCGCCGCCGCCGCCGGCGGCATCACCACGGTCGCGGCCTTGCCCGACAGCGCTCCCGCCGTGGACGACCCGGCCATCGCCCGCCTGCTGATCGCCCGCGGCGCCGAGACCGGCAGTCTCGACATCCTTCCCTACGGCGCCGTCACCCGCGGTTGCCGCGGCGAGGAAATGGCGGAACTCGGCCTGCTGCGGGAGGCCGGGGCGGTGGCCTTCACCGACGGCACGCGCGCGATCGGCCCGGCGCGTCTGATGGCGCTGGCGCTCTCCTATTTGCGCGGTTTCGGCGGGCGCATCGTCCAGCACGCCCAGGAACCGAGCCTCTCCGAAGGCGCCGCCGCCACCCGCGGCGAACTCGCCACCCGCCTCGGCCTGCCGGCGGTCGCCGCCGAGGCCGAGGCGATCATGGTCGCGCGCGACATCGCCCTCGCCCGCATGACCCGGGGCGCGGTGCACTTCGCCCACGTCTCCACCGCCGCGGCGCTCGATCTCATCCGCCGCGCCAAGGACGAGGGCCTCGCCGTAACCTGCGACACGGCGCCGCCCTATTTCGACCTCGACGAAACGGCGATCGGCAATTTCCGCACCTACGCCAAGCTCTCGCCGCCGCTGCGCGCCGCCTCCGACCGCGCGGCGGTAGCGGCCGCCCTGGCCGACGGCACCATCGACGCGGTGGCCTCCGACCACCAGCCGCGCGACCCCGACGACAAGCGCCTGCCCTTCGCCCAGGCGGCGGCCGGCGGCAGTGGCCTCGCCACCCTGCTCGCCGTCACGCTGGCGCAGGTGCACGGCAGCACGCTCGACCTCGGCCGCGCCGTCGCGCTGCTCACCGAGCGGCCGGCACGCCTGCTGGGCAGCGCCGCCGGCACGCTGGCGCGCGGTGCGGCGGCCGACCTCTGCCTGTTCGACCCCGGCGCGGCGTGGCTGGTGGAAGCCGGGAAACTGCCCGGCAAGGCGCAGAACACGCCGTTCGACGGCAGGCTGCTGCAAGGCCGCGTGCTCGGCACCTGGAAGGCCGGGCGGCGCGTGTTCGGCGCGTGAGCGCCACCCTCGCCGCGCTCGCAGGCCTCGGCTACCTGCTCGGCTCGATCCCGTTCGGCCTGCTGCTCACCCGCGCCGCCGGTCTGGGCGACATCCGCCGCATCGGCTCCGGCAACATCGGCGCCACCAACGTGCTGCGCACCGGCCGCAAGGGGCTGGCGGCGGCCACCCTGGCGCTCGACGCCGCGAAGGGCGCCGCCGCCGTGCTGATCGGTGCCCGGATTGCCGGAGAAACGGGGCTGCTGGTCGCTGGCCTCGCCGCGCTGCTCGGGCACATGTTCCCCGTCTGGCTCCGTTTCCGCGGCGGCAAGGGTGTGGCGACCGGCGTGGGCGTGCTGCTTGCCGCCGCGCCGCTGCCGGCACTCGGGGCGGCGGTGGTCTGGCTCGCCGTCGCCGTCCTCAGCCGCCGCTCCTCGGCCGGAGCGCTCGCCGCCTGCGTGGCCGCGCCGCTGCTCGCGCTCGCGCTCGGCAGCCCGGCGCAGGTGCGCCTGCTCGCCCTTCTCGCCGCGCTGCTGATCGCCGCCCGCCACCACGCGAACATCCGCCGTCTGCTCGTTGGCACGGAGCCCCGCATCGGGGAGGGCAAATGACCGGCGCCACGGCGTTCCTGCGGCTGGCGCGCACCGAAGGCGTCGGCCCCATCACCTACCGCCGCCTGCTCGCCCGCTTCGGCGACCCGGAAGCGGCGCTGGAAGCGCTGCCCGCGCTCGCCCGCGCCGGCGGCCGCGGGCAGCCGGTCCGCCTCTGCACACGGGACGAGGCGGAACGCGAGCAGGAGGCGGTGGCACGCCTGGGCGGCACGATCCTGTTCGTCGATACGCCTCCCTATCCGCCGCGGTTGGCCCTGCTCGAGGACGCGCCCGCCGCTCTCACTGTGCTCGGCGCGCCGGCGGCGCTGGAGAGGCGGGCTGTGGCCATCGTCGGCGGCCGCAACGCCTCGGCGAACGGCCGGCGGATGGCGGATGTACTGGCGGAAGCGCTCGCCCGCGCCGGCCTTGTCGTCGTCTCCGGCATGGCGCGCGGCGTCGATGCTGCGGCGCATGCCGGCGCCCTGCGCGGCGGCGCCACGGTGGCCTGCGTGGCCGGCGGCATCGACGTTCCCTACCCGCTCGAGCACGCCGCGTTGCAGGCGCAGATCGCCGCCTCCGGGGCGGTCGTCTCCGAAACCCCGCTCGGCACCGCGCCGCTCGCCCGGCATTTCCCGCGTCGCAACCGCATCATCGCCGGGCTGTCGCTCGGCGTCGTGGTGGTGGAGGCGGCGCTCCGCTCCGGCAGCCTGATCACCGCCCGTCTCGCCCGCGAGGCCGGGCGCGACGTGTTCGCGGTGCCCGGTTCGCCGCTCGACCCGCGCTGCCGCGGCAGCAACGATCTGCTGCGCCAGGGGGCGGGGCTGGTCGAAAGCGCCGACGACGTGCTGGTGGAACTCGCGGCCGATCCGGCCGCGAAGGATGGCCTGCAACTCAGCCGCCCGGGCATGTTCCGCGAGCATTCCTCGCCTCTGCCCGCCTCGTCGCCGCCCCCGCGGGAGGATCCGGCGCAAGCCGACAGAATCCTTGAGCTTCTGGGCCCGTCGCCGACCGCGATTGACGAACTCGTGCGCCATTCCCATGTGCCCGTCGGCGTGGTGATGGGGGCGTTGCTCATGCTCGAAGTGGCGGGTCGCGTGGAGATGCTGCCGGGAAACATGGTTGCATTGCTCGCCGAAGCCGATCATTAGCGTCCCTTTCGGCCGTTCCAGCTTCCGATCAGCGTTTCAGAATCAGGACAGCATGCCCGACGTCGTCGTCGTCGAATCGCCCGCCAAGGCAAAGACCATCAACAAATATCTCGGCAGCCAGTTCACGGTGGTGGCTAGCCTCGGCCATGTGCGCGACCTGCCGCCCAAGGACGGCTCGGTGCGGCCCGAGGCCGATTTCGCCATGGACTGGCAGGCCGACGAGCGCGGCAACCGGCAGATCGCGGCCATCGCCAAGGCGCTGAAGGGGGCGGATACCCTGTATCTCGCCACCGACCCCGACCGCGAGGGCGAGGCGATCAGCTGGCACGTCCGCTCCATGCTGGAGGCGCGCCGGGCACTGAAGGGCGTTACGGTGCGGCGCATCACCTTCAACGAGATCACTCGCAGCGCCGTGCAATACGCGGTGGCGCACCCGCGCGACCTCGACCAGCCGCTGATCGAGGCCTACCTCGCCCGCCGCGCGCTCGACTACCTCGTCGGCTTCACCCTTTCGCCGGTGCTGTGGCGGAAGCTGCCCGGCAGCCGCAGCGCCGGGCGCGTGCAGTCCGTGGCGCTCCGTCTCGTCTGCGAGCGCGAGGCCGCCATCGAGGCCTTCCGCCCCCGCGAGTACTGGTCGGTGGAAGCCACGCTGCTCACCGAGGTGAACGCCCCGTTCACCACCCGCCTCACGCATCTGAACGGCGCGAAGCTCGACCAGTTCGACCTGCCCGACGAGAAGGCGGCGCTCGCCGCCAGGGCGGCGGTGGAGGCGGCGTCGCTTCGCGTCGACGCGGTGGAGCGCAAGCGCGTCCGCCGCCATCCGCAGCCGCCATTCACCACCTCCACCCTGCAGCAGGAAGCCTCGCGCAAGCTCGGCTTCGGCGCCCAGGCGACCATGCGCCTCGCCCAGCAGCTTTACGAAGGCGTGGACATCGACGGAGAGGCGGTGGGCCTCATCACCTACATGCGCACCGACGGCGTGCAGATGGCGCGCGAGGCGGTGGACGCCATCCGCTCGCACGTGCGCAATGCCTACGGCGCACAGTACGTGCCGCCCTCGGCGCGCGAATACCAGAGCCGGGTGCTGAACGCGCAGGAGGCGCACGAGGCGATCCGCCCGACCGATGTCGCCCTCACGCCGCACACGGTGGCCCGCCACCTCAGCCCGGACCAGCGCCGCCTCTACGAGCTGATCTGGAAGCGGGCGGTGGCAAGCCAGATGCAGTCGGCCGAGTTCGACCAGGTGAGTGTGGACGCGGCCGACACCACGCCACGGGGTCCGAGGCTCCGCGCCACCGGCTCGACGCTGGTTTTCGACGGCTTCCTCAAGCTCTACCGCGAGAGCCGCGACGACGCCGACGATGACGAGGGCGACCGCCTGCTGCCGCCGATGGCGGAAGGCGAGGCGCTGCACGGCGAGCCGGGCACGGAGTGGGTACGCGCCGACCAGCACTTCACCGAACCGCCGCCCCGCTATTCCGAGGCGAGCCTCGTGAAGAAGCTGGAGGAACTCGGCATCGGCCGCCCCTCGACCTACGCCTCTATCCTGGAGGTGCTGCAGGAACGCAAATACGTCCGCCTGGAACGCCGCCGCTTCGTCCCCGAGGACCGCGGGCGCCTCGTCACCGCCTTCCTGGTCAGCTTCTTCAACCGCTACGTCGATACCGGCTTCACCGCGGGCCTCGAGCAGCAGCTCGACGACATCTGCGAAGGCCGGGCGGACTGGCGGGACGTCATGCGCGCCTTCTGGGAGGAGTTCTCCCGTGCCGTCGAGGGCACGCGGGAGCTGTCCATCGGCGACGTCATCGCCGCGCTCGACCGCGACCTCGGGCCGCACTTCTTCCCCGCGCGCGACGACGGCAGCGACGCGCGAACCTGTCCCGCCTGCGGCACCGGGAGGCTCGGGCTGAAGCTCGGCCGCCACGGCAGCTTCATCGGCTGCTCCACCTACCCCGAATGCCAGTACACCAGGCCGCTGATCGTCGAGGGCAACGGCGACGGCACCGACGTGCTGAAGGAGGGGATGCGCGTCCTCGGCACCGATCCCGATTCCGGCGAGGAGATCACGCTCCGCCGCGGCCCCTACGGGCTTTACGTGCAGCAGGGCGAGGCCGCGCCGGGCACCAAGGAAAAGCCGCGCCGCGCCAGCCTGCCGCGCGGCCAGAGCGGCGACACGCTGACGCTGCCGCAGGCGCTCGGCCTGCTTTCCCTGCCGCGCGCGCTCGGCCCGCACCCGGAAAACCGGCAGAACGTGGAGGCGGGTCTCGGCCGCTTCGGCCCCTATGTGAAGATGGGCGGCGTCTATGCCTCGCTCGAGCGCGGCGACGACGTCTTGCGCATCGACCTCGCCCGCGCCTGCGCCCTGCTTGCCGCCAAGCTCGCCAGCGTGCGCACGCTGGGGGCGCATCCGGCGAACGGGGAAGCGGTGCTGCTGCGCAAGGGCCGCTTCGGCCCCTACGTGCAGCATGGCTCGATGGTGGCCACGCTGCCGCGCGATGCCGAGGCCGAGAGCTTCACCCTGCAAGACGCGGTGGCGCTGCTGGCGGCAAAGGGCAAGCCGCTGAAGGCTCGGGCGGGCGGCAGGAAGCGCGCGGCGGCGAAACCCGCCACGGGCGCGAAGCCCGCCGCCACGAAGCCGGCGGCGAAACCAACGGCCAAGGCGGCGGCGAAACCGAAGGCCAAGGCGGCGGCGAAACCGAAGGCGAAAGCGAAGCCCGCAGCGGCGCGGAAGACGGCGCGCCGGCGGCCGGAGGCGTGAAGGGCGCCTTCCGGGCCTCGCGGCGGCACTCGCGTCCACAACCCGCTTCGCCGCCCCCGGCGGTGGCCACCGAGGTCGAGATCTTCGGCACCGATGCCGACGGCGAAGCCCTGGCCCGGCCCGTGGGATGGCAGGGCGACGGCCCGCCGCCCCTGATCCTCATGGAACCCGAGGCCCGCGGCCAGCCGGCGCTCGCCCCTGGCGAGCGGGTGCTGGCGCGGCTTCGCCCACTGTTCGGCAACCGCTTTGCCGGGCGCACGCTGCGCCGGCTCGACACGGCACCCGGACGGGTGATCGGCGTCTTCCACGCAAGCCCGAACGGCGGCGGCCGCATCGTCCCCACCGACCGCAGGGCGAAGGCGGCGTGGCTGGTGCCGAAGGACGCCACCGCCGCGGCCCGCGACGGCGACCTCGTGCGCGCCACACCCCTGCCTTCGGCGCCCTTCGCGCGCAAATCGGCGCAGGTGGTGGAGCTTCTGGGCCGTTTCGGCGAGGCCGCCACGCTCAGCCTCGCCGTGCAGCACAGCTTCGGCATCGAAGAGAGCTTCAGCGCCGGGGCTTTGGCCGAGGCAGCCGCCGCCGGCCCGCCGGAAGCGGGAGCGCGCACCGACCTGCGCGCCATCCCGCTCGTCACCATCGACGGCGAGGACGCCCGCGACTTCGACGACGCGGTGTTCGCGGAGCCCGTGGACGGCGGCTTCCACATCCTGGTGGCGATCGCCGACGTCGCGGCCTATGTCCACCCCGGTTCGGCGCTCGATGCCGATGCCCGCGCCCGCGGCAACTCCGTGTATTTCCCCGATCGCGCGGTGCCGATGCTGCCGGAGGCGCTCTCCGCCGGCTGGTGCAGCCTGCGCCCGGGCGAAGACCGCGCCTGCCTGTTCGCCGAAATCGACATCGATGCCTCGGGGCGCAAGCTTCGCCACCGTTTCGGCCGCGGGCTGATGCACAGCGCCGCCCGCCTCACCTACGAGCAGGCGGAAGCCTCGCACGGCTCCGCGCAACCCATCGCTCCTTCCCTGCCGGCGCTGTTCGCGGCAAGCGAGGTGCTGCTCGCCGCCCGCGCCGAACGCGGCACGCTCGACCTGCCGCTGCCGGAGCGCCGCGTGGTGCTGGGAGACGACGGCGCCGTGCTCCGGGTGGAAGCGCGCCCGAGGCTCGCCAGCCACCGGCTGGTCGAGGAGATCATGCTGCTCGCCAACGTCTCCGCCGCCGAGGAACTGGAGCGCCTGCGGCTGCCGGCCGTCTGGCGCGTGCATGCTCCGCCCACCGAGGAAAAGCTGGAAGCACTGCGCGGCTTCCTCCGCGCCATGCGCATCTCCCTGCCGCAGGGCGGCCACGTCCGGGCCGGCGACCTGCAGCGCGCGCTCGAGCGCCTCGATGGGCACGACGCCGCTCCCCTCGTCGCCGAGATGATGCTGCGGGCGCAGTCGCAGGCGGCCTACGCGGTGGAGAACATCGGCCATTTCGGCCTGTGCCTGCCGAAATACGTGCATTTCACCAGCCCGATCCGCCGCTACGCCGATCTGCTGGTGCACCGGGCGCTGATCCGCGGGCTCGGCCTGGGCGACGACGGGCTCGCCGACGCCGAAATCCCCACCCTCGCCGCCTGCTCGGCAGCGATCAGCGCCACCGAGCGCCGCGCGGCGGCGGCCGAACGCGAGGCGATGGACCGGGCCCTCGCGCTGTTCATGGCAGACCATGTCGGAACGGTGTTCCCGGCGCGCATTTCCGGCGTGACCCGCTTCGGCCTTTTCGTCACATTGGACGAAAGCGGCGCGAGCGGACTCGTCCCGATGTCCTCGTTGGGGAACGACTTCTGGCACTTCGACGCGACGACCCAGACACTCCTGGGTCGCCGTCACGGCAAGACGTGGCGGCTGGCCCAGCAGGCTGCGGTTCGGCTCGTGGAAGCGAACGGCATCACCGGCGGGCTCACTTTCCATATGGCGAACACGGGCTCCGCGTCGACGCGCGTGCGGGGGTATCGCGGCCGAAAGTGAAACTTCTCTGTCTCCTGCTGGCGCTCTCCCTTGCCGTTCCGGCGGGGGCGGAACCGTTCGAACCCGGTCAGGAACTGAACCAGCCGCTGGTGACGGCGGTAACGGCAAACGCTCTCGCCTTCATGGTGCCGCGGACCCTGCAACCGGTGACCGCTCAGGAACTCGCGCTGTGGGGGCTGCGCGGCATTCCGGCGCTCGATTCCCGCCTCACCCTCGCCCTCAGCGACGAGAAGGTGGAACTGCTGCGCGACGGCCGGCCGCTGGTCGCGCTCTCCGCGCCGCTGCCGGACGATGCCGGCGGCTGGGGCGCGACGATCGGCGTAATGGCCGAAGCCGCCTGGGACGCCTCGCACGCCGTGCGCCGCATCGGCACCGAGGGCGTGCTGGCGACGTTCTTCGACGCCATGTGCTCCCACCTCGACCCCTATTCGCGCTACCTGCCGCCGGCGCGCGCTCTCTCCGACGAGGCATGGCGCTCGGGCACGGCGGGTGTCGGCCTCACGCTCGTCCGCCGGGGGGGCGGATATGTCATCGGCGCGGTCGCACCCGGTGGCCCCGCGGATGCCGTCGGCCTGCGCCCGGGCGACCGCGTGGTGGGAGTGGACGGCACTAGGCTGCACACGCTGCCCACGAAACAGGCGGCGGGGTTGCTCGCCGGCCCGGCGGCATCCACCGTGCTTCTGGAACTGCGCCAGGCCGACGGACAGCGGCGCGACATCGTGCTCACCCGGGCGCTGGTGCCGCCGCCGACGGTGCTGGCCCGCCGCGTCGGCCCGCTGCTGGTGCTGCGCATCACCGGCTTCGCCTCCGATACCGGGGCAAGACTCGCCTACGAGATCGTGCACGGTCTGGCGGCCAGGCCGGCGCCGCGCGGCCTCGTGCTCGATCTGCGCGACAACCGCGGCGGACTGCTGCTGCAGGCCGTGGCGGCGGCCGACGCGCTGATCCCCTCCGGCACGGTGGCGCGCACCCTCGGCCGCGACCCGCAGGCGGCGCACGATTTCCGCGCCGACGGCATCGATCTCGCGCATGGGCTGCCGGTGGTGGTGCTGGTGAACAACGGCTCGGCCAGCGCCGCCGAAATCCTGGCCGCCGCGCTGGCCGACCAGGGCCGGGGCGTCGTGGTCGGCAGTTCCACTTTCGGCAAGGGGCTGGTGCAGACGATCGATCCACTGCCCGACGGCGGCGAACTGCTGATCACCTGGAGCCGCGTCCTGGCGCCGCGCGGCTGGCCGTTGCAGGACCTCGGGGTGATGCCGCAGGTCTGCACGAGCCTCGGCTCCGTGTCGCTGCAACAGCAGCTCGCCGCGCTCAGGGGCGGCACGTCGCTGCTGGCGGAGGCGCTGCGCCAGGACCGTGCGGCGCGCGCACCGCTCGCCACCGCCGAGATCGACAGGCTGCGCGCCGTCTGTCCGCCGGCAAGCGGGCCGCAGGGGATGCTCGCCGCCGCCCAGGCCCTCGTCCAATCGCCCAAAGCCTACACCTCGGCGCTTCTCTCTCCGGCGCGCTGACGGCCCTTCCAGCCGAAGGTTGCGCGATGCGGGCGGGCGGGCCTATTGCTCAGGCCCTCACCGCTTCGTGGATCTTGCGAATGCCTCGTCTATCGCCGAAACAGGCCATCGTCCTTTCCGTGCTCGCCGCCCTCGCCAGCTGCGCCAAGCCGCCCCCCGCCGCCAACGTGCCGACCGTGGCGGCATACGTGCCGCCGCCGCTGCCCACCCCTCCGTCCGCGCCCTGGTGCGCGCGGCCCGACGAGCAGACGGCGTTCGCCGAAACGGCGCTGAAAAGCGACCTGATGGTGATCGCCGTGTCCTGCCACGAGGACGAAAAATACAACGCCTTCATGCGCCGTTTCATGCCGGTTCTGCGCGACGCACAGAAGGTGACAGATAACTATTTCCGGCGCAACAATAGCCGCTCGTGGCAGAAGGAGCGCGACGACTACATCACGCTCCTCGCCAACGACCAGTCGGATCGGGCCGTCGTGCTCGGCGACCAGTTCTGCTCGCGCAGCGGCGGCGCTTTCTCGTCGGCGATGGGTCTGTCCAGTGTCAGCGACCTTGGCGGCTACGCCACCAGCCAGGTCGCCTCGGTGCCGCAGGCGATGGCGTTCACCGACTGCCCCGCCTCCACTGCGGAGCGGCACCGGCCGGAGCCGCGCAAGGCGAAAAAGACCGCACGCTAGACAGCCCGGCCGGCGGCAAAAAGAACACACCCCACCGCCGCCGGATGTACAGCAAAACGCCACCGCTCGCAGGCGGTGGCGTTCGCTACTTCAGCCGGATTGCTTACTTGAAGACGATCTCGACCCGGCGGTTCTGCGGCTCGCGGGTGTTCGGGCCGGTGGGAACCAGCAGATGCGTATCGCCGAACGCGCGGATGACGATCTCGCTCTTCGGCACGCCCAGGCGAACCAGTTCGGCCGCCACGTTCTCGGCGCGCCGCTGCGACAGCTTCATGTTGTAGGCCGCGGAACCGGTGCGGTCCGCATAGCCCGAGACGTCGATCGTGGTCACCTTCACGCGGCTGGCGTTCTGCGCCGCCTCGGCGATGATCTGGTGCGCGCGCGGCGTCAGCGCCGCCTTGTCCCAGTCAAAGAACACGATGTAGCTGCGGGCCGGAGCCGGGGCCGGCGCGGCGACCGGAGCCGGAGCCGGCATCGGCGCGGCGGCGGGCGGCGGGGCGTTGTTGAACGCGTACCGCAGGCCGATCAGGAACATATGCGTGTACTGCTTGCCGACCTTCACGCCGTCGAACGTCTCGTCGGAGAGCGACGCCACGAAGTGGTATTCGGCGGTCGCATCGAGGCCCGGCACGCCGAGCGGCAGTGCCGCACCCAGGATACCCTGCGCCGCCGCGCTGCCCTTGGTCTCGTTCTTCCCGGTGGCCACCACGTTGTTGTAGGTGCCATGGATGCTGCTCGCGGCCGACCACAGATAGCCGAAGCCGGCGCCGACATACGGGGTTACCGGCCACGGGGTCTGGAAGTCGTAGAGGCCGTTCACGAACACGCCGTAGTTCTGGAGGTTCGCGCCGCCGACGATGCCGCTGCCCGTCGTATGGAAATGTTCACCCGCGTAAAGGCCCTGCAGTTCGACGCGCAGCCCGTTGCCGAAGCCCCAGCCGACGCTCGCCCCGGCGCCCAGGCCGCCGCCGGTCTTCAGCTGCGTGCCCGCGGCATGGCGGACGTCGATGTTCTGGGTCCAGGCATAGCCGAGGCCGCCGGCGACATACGGCCCGCTGATGGGCTGCGCCAGCGCCGCACCGGCTGGCAGCGCCAGCATGGTCGCGGCGAGCAGCATACTGCGAAGGTTCATTTCGATCTCCTCGTGTTCCAGGCTGCCGATCGCAACCCCAGGCGGACGACAGCGACCGCCGTACCACGCCGGCAACCTAGTAATCACCGGGCCGTAATGCCAGCGTGAACGCGAGTCGGGGCCTCCCGACGTGGCATTTCGGTCATCATTGTTGCACGGACGCCACAGTGGGGACGCTCACCTTGCCGATTCGCCACAAAACCCCCGCTTTCGAAGTCGCGTCCAGTAACCGGACCGTCCAGCGGAAGATGATGCCCGCGTGCTTCGGCCGCCCGAGTCGGCCAATCCGTCACGGGTCGGCAGCCCGAGCCCGCCGCCGCCGCCCGTGACGGGCGTTCGCGCGGCAGCGGCCCCGAAACATCGGCGGCGGGCGGAATTGCCGCCGCGGACCGGAAAACCATTTGGCCGCGGGCGGGTTTCACCCCTAAGCTTCGTTTGCGCCCCAGGGCGGCACGGGAGAAAAACAATGACTCAAGCGGCGGGAAAGCTGCGCTGGTGGATGGCGTTTGCGCTGATCGGGCCCATTACCTTCGTCATGTCGCTCGATCGCACGGCGATCGTGGTGGCGGCACCCACCATCATGCACGAGTTCCATTTCTCCTTGGTGGAGATGTCGCTCATTCTCACCAGTTTCTCCTGGACCTACGCGGCGCTGCAGGTGCCGGCAGGCTGGCTGGCGGAGAAATTCGGCCCGCGTCGGGCGCTGGCCTGGGCCAACCTCGCCTGGTCACTGCTTACCATGGCGACGCCGCTCGGCTTCTCGGTGGCCTCCTTCGTCGGCATCCGCGCCCTCCTCGGCGCCGGGCAGTCGGCCGACTGGCCGGCCTCGGTGCTGGCGCTGCGCCGCTGGTTCCCCCGCCGGGAACGCGCGAAGGGCAATTCCGTCCTGCTTGGCGGGCTGTACCTCGGGCCGATCGCCGCCGGACCGGCAACGGCTCTCGTCATCCAGTATTTCGGCTGGCAGGTGGCCTTCTACAGCTTCGGCTTCCTTGGCGTGCTGCTCGGCATCGCGTGGTGGTCGTGGTTCCGGGACGAGCCCCGGCGGCATCCGCAGATCGGCGCAGACGAAGTGGCGCTGATCGAAGCCGACCAGGACGACGATACGGTGGTGAAAGAGAAGGGCGCCTTCTGGCGGGGTCTCGGCTCCGTGCAGTTCTGGGCCATCGCCGTGCAGTATTTCTTCCTGATCCTGGTGCAGAGCTTCTACACTACCTGGCTGCCCACCTACCTGATGAACGTCCGCCACATGTCGCTCGCGGCGATGGGCGTCAACTCGGCGCTGCCGTGGGTGGCACTCTTCGTCATGGTGTTTATCGCCGGCTGGATCGCCGACCGCGTGCTGCACGCGACCGGCTCGGTGTGGATGGCGCGGGTGCCGGCGGCGATGATCGGCTTCCTGGTGGCCGCCGGCGGGCTGATCGTCGCCTCGCGGACCTCGAGCACGGTGCTGATGATGACGATGCTGTGCGTCTCGCTCGGCGCCGTCGGCCTCGTGCAGGTCTCCATCTGGTCGGCGACACAGGATCTCGGCCGCACCGCCACCGGCGTGGTGACCGGCTGGACCAACTGCTGGGGCAACTCGGCGGGCTTCGTGGGGCCGGTGGCGATGGCCTACCTGGTGCGCTGGACCGGAAGCTGGAACGTCGCCCTGCCCACCATCGCCGCCTTCGCCGCCGCCGGGGCGCTGCTCTGGCTGCTCGTGCATCCCGAACGGCCGATCCCCGCACTCGCCGGCCACGGCGACTGAGGGAACGGCTTGCGTCCGGCGGGCGGCTGGCCTATAGGCCGGCCCCTGTCCGGCCGGTCGGCATCGGCGGGACCAGCATGGAGCGAGCGGCGATGAAAGCGGGCATCCACCCCGACTACCACGAGATCACGGTCATCATGACCGACGGCACCACCTTCACGACGCGCTCCTGCATGGGCAAGCCCGGGGAAACCCTACGGCTCGACATCGATCCCAAGTCGCATCCGGCGTGGACCGGCGTGCAGCGCATCATCGACACCGGAGGACGCGTGGCCCGCTTCAACCAGAAGTTCGGCGGCCTCGGCCTGAAGCGGAAGTAGTCCTCGCCGGTGGTACCGCCCCCCTTGAAGCGGGGGGAACCTGTTCCATATCGTCATTGTCCGGGATGCCCCGTGGGGTCCCGGAGAATGGCTACGGCCGGCCCGCATCGGGTGGCCGAACATGGAACCTTGCTGCTCCAGGAGGTACCGCGATGAACGCTTTCGATTTCGCTCCGCTTTTCCGTACCGCGATCGGGTTCGACCATCTCGCCCGCATGCTCGACACGGCTTCGGCCGGCGCGGATCTTTCCTATCCGCCGTACAACATCGAACGCACCGGCGAGGACCGCTACGTCCTCACCATGGCCGTCGCCGGCTTCGGGCCGGACGACATCGAACTCACCGTGCAGGACAACACGCTGCTGATCTCCGGCCGCATCGGCGGGGCCGAGGGGCAGAAGAACGAGGTCCTCTACCGCGGCATCGCCGCGCGCGCCTTCGAGCGCCGCTTCGTGCTCGCCGAACACATCGTGGTGGACGGCGCCGACATTCAGAACGGCATGCTGAGCGTGGCGTTGCGACGGGAGATCCCCGAGGCGCTGAAGCCGCGCCGGATTCCGGTGCAGGCTTCGGCCCCGCGCCTCGAGGGTGAATCCGCGAAGCCCGCGGTCGCCCACAAGCCGTGAGCCGCCGGCGCAAGCCGGCCCGAACGAGGAACGGGAGCCGCGGCGACGCGGCTCCCGCGCCGTATCGAGGCCTTCCCTCTCAGCGGCCGCGGAAGACCGCCTCGGCGGCGCTGCGATGGGACGATTTGCGGCCGATCTCCGCCTCGGCGCGGGCGATCTCGGCGCGAAGCTCCTCGATGTAGGCGGAAAGCTCCGCCACCCCGAGCCTGTCCAGCGGTGGACGGGACAGGAATCTCGGGCGCGGAGCCTCTTCTTCGTCGCTGATCACCGGGCAGCCTCCTGCAAACCGAAACGCGCGCATGCAACGAGCGGCTTGACCGAGGCGGGCCTGGGGCGCCATATCCCCAGCCTTCCGCTTCTCCGGCAGGCCGCCTCTCCGGGCGATGATCGCACGGCAGGCGTATCTGTCCAAGGCGTCCGCGCGACGCTCCTCAACGACGCCAAGGGATTCCCGATGACCCTTCCCCTGATGCCCAAGGCCACGGCGGTCTGGCTGATCGAAAAGACCGCACTCAGTTTCACCCAGATCGCCGAGTTCTGCGGCCTGCACCCGCTCGAGGTGCAGGCGATCGCCGACGGCGAGGTCGCGCAGGGCATCGTCGGCTACGACCCGGTGGCCAACAACCAGCTCACCGCCGGCGACATCCGCCGCTGCGAGGCCGACCCCGAGGCGAGGCTGCATCTCGCGCCCAGCACCATGCCGGCGCCGAAGCGGCTGAAGGGCGCACGCTACACGCCGGTGGCGAAGCGCAATGACCGCCCGAACGGCATCGCCTTCCTGCTGCGCAACTATCCGCAGCTCACGGATGCCCAGATCGCCAAGCTGATGGGCACGACGAAGGACACCATCCAGAAGGTGCGCGACCACACGCACTGGAACAGCACCAACATCAAGCCGAGCGACCCGGTGATCCTCGGCCTGTGCACGCAGACCAACCTCAACGCCATGGTGGCCCAGGCCAACGAACGCCTCGTGCGCGACGGCCAGGCGGTGCCGCCGCTGCCGGTGCCGGAGAGCGACGACCAGGGTTAGGCTACTCTCTCCTGGACGAGGCCCCGCCTCGCCCAGGCCCCGGCAGTGCGCGACGGGCCGTCAGGCGCTGGCGCGCAGCCGCTCCATCTCCTCCTTCACCCGCAATTTCTCGATCTTGAGGCGCGTCAACACCTCGGAGTCTGGTCGCGGCCGCTGATCCTCGTCGGCGATCCGGGCCTCCAGGCTGGCATGGCGCTGCTTCAGGCTTTCGAGGCGGGATTCTAGGTTCATGGGGCCTCCTCACGGGCATGGCGTCGAAGCCGCACCGCCCGCCCGGTTCGCCTCGACGGCGCCTCGCCGGGCTGTGCGTCCGGAATCGTAACGCCGAATGCCGGCATTTGCCAGCACATCGGCATGAAAGAAGCGCAAGGGTCGCTCGGTAGGCGCGGAGCGCGCGGTGTGGTAAGGGTCCGCCCATGCTGAGCGACCGTGATTCCCTTCTGCGCAAGCTGCACGAATTGCGGAGCGAGCACCGCGATCTTGATACCGTTATCGCGCACCTCGCGGAAGACGATGCCATCGACCAGCTGCAGATCAAGCGTCTGAAAAAGCGCAAGCTCGCGCTGAAGGACGAGATCGCCTGGCTGGAATCGCGCCTGATCCCGGACAGCATCGCCTGACGGAGATGAGTCAAAGCCCCGTCCTGCCGCTGGTCGGCATCATCATGGGCAGCCAGTCGGACTGGGCAACGCTCTGCCACGCCGCCGAGACCCTCGCCCGCCTGGAAGTGGCGCACGAGGTGCGCATCGTGTCTGCCCACCGCACGCCGGAGCGGCTCCGCGACTATGCCACCACCGCCCGCGAGCGGGGTGTGCGCGTGATCATCGCCGGGGCGGGCGGCGCCGCCCACCTCCCCGGCATGTGCGCGGCCTGGACGCCACTGCCCGTACTTGGCGTCCCGGTGGAGAGCAAGGCGCTGAGCGGCCTCGATTCCCTCCTTTCCATAGTACAGATGCCGGCGGGCGTGCCGGTGGGTACGCTGGCCATCGGCCGGGCCGGAGCGGTGAACGCCGCTCTGCTCGCCGCCGCCATGCTGGCCACCGCCGACCCCGCTCTCGCGGCGCGGCTCGACGCGCTGCGCGCCGCCCAGACCGCCGACGTCGCCCTTAGCCCGCAGGACGTTTCTCCATCATGAGCATTCTGCTGCCGCCGAACAGCACCATCGGCATCGTCGGCGGCGGGCAGCTCGGCCGCATGTCCGCCCTGGCGGCGGCGCGGCTCGGCTACCGCTGCCACATCCTCTCCAACGAGCCGGACAGCCCCGCCGCCCTGGTGGCCGCCGCCAGCACGGTCGGCGACTACGAAGACCCGGCGGTGCTGCGCGCCTTCGCCCACCAGGTGGATGTCATCACCTTCGAGTTCGAGAACATCAGCGCCGAGGGCCTCGACCTGATGGCCTCTATCCGCCCGGTGCGGCCCTCGCCGGCGGTGCTGCGCATCAGCCAGTACCGGCTGGCGGAAAAGAGCTTCCTCAACGGCATCGGCGTGCCCACGGCGCGCTGGGCCGCCATCGGCAACCCAACCGAGATGGAAGCGGCGATCGAGCGCATCGGCCTGCCCGCCGTGCTCAAGACCGCCCGCCTCGGCTACGATGGCAAGGGGCAGATGCTGCTGCGCTCGCCGGACGACGCCGCCCGCGCCTTCCGCACCCTCACCCAGAAGCCGCTCATCTTCGAGGCGCTGGTCGACTTCCGCTGCGAGGTGAGCGTGGTGGTGGCCCGCGGCTCCGACGGCAGGATGGTCACGTTCGACACCGTGGAGAACGAGCACCGCCACCACATCCTCACCACCAGCTACGCGCCGGCGCGGGTGCCGGAAGCGGTGGCGACGGCGGCGCAGGCGATCGCGCGCCGCGTGGCCGAGGGGCTCAACCTCGTCGGAGTGCTGGCCGTCGAGATGTTCGTCACTTCCGACGGCAAGGTGCTGGCGAACGAGATCGCGCCCAGGCCGCACAATTCCGGGCACTGGACGATCGACGCCTGCCCGGTGAGCCAGTTCGAGATGCACGTGCGCGCCATCGCCGGCCTGCCGCTGCCGCAGGCGGTGCGTCATTCCGACGCGGTGATGCGCAACCTGATCGGCCCCGACGACCTCGCCCTGTGGTCGGAGGTGGTTGCCACCGAGGGGCTGATCCCGCACCACTACGGCAAGATCGAAGCCCGGCCGGGACGCAAGATGGGTCACGTTACCCGCCTGTTCCCACGCGGCGGCTTGCCCGGAGCGCACGGCATCGCCGCCGCGCTCGGGCCGCTGGCGCCCGGCGGCCACGGCTGAAACGGAACGTCGCCGCCGCCAGCTTGTGCGACGGCGGCGGCGATGGCAGAAGCAACGGCGCATGCGGCCGCGCCGCGGCCGCTCTCGGCACGGGCAAGGGGATAGAATGGCCAAGATCACGGTGAAAACGCCGGTCGTGGAACTCGACGGCGACGAAATGACCCGCATCATCTGGGGATTCATCAAGCAGAAGCTGATCCTCCCCTATCTCGACATCGACCTCCGCTACTACGACCTCGGCATTCAGGCCCGTGACGCGAGCGACGACCAGATCACCGTCGATGCCGCCAACGCCATCCGGCAGTTCGGCGTCGGCGTGAAGTGCGCCACCATCACCCCGGACGAGGCGCGCGTCGCCGAGTTCGGCCTGAAGAAAATGTGGCGCAGCCCGAACGGCACCATCCGCAACATCCTCGACGGCACCATCTTCCGCGAACCCATCATCTGCCGCAACGTGCCGCGCCTCGTGCCGCACTGGGACCAGCCCATCGTCATCGGCCGCCACGCCTACGGAGACATCTACCGCGCGAGCGAGCTGCGCATCCCCGGCGCCGGCACCGTCACCCTCACCTTCCAGCCCGCCGGCGGCGGCGAGGCGCAGCAGGTCGCGGTGCACGAGTTCAAGGGTCCGGGCGTGGCGATGGGTATGCACAACACCCGCGCCTCCATCGAAGGCTTCGCCCGGGCGAGCTTCAACTACGGGCTGATGCGCGGCTATCCGGTGTATCTCTCCACCAAGAACACCATCCTCAAGACCTACGACGGCATGTTCAAGGACGTGTTCCAGGAGGTGTTCGATGCCGAGTTCCGCGCCCGCTACCAGGCCGCCGGCATCTCCTACGAACATCGCCTGATCGACGACATGGTGGCCTGCGCGCTGAAGTGGCGCGGTGGCTACGTGTGGGCGTGCAAGAACTACGACGGCGACGTGCAAAGCGACATCGTGGCGCAGGGCTTCGGCTCCCTCGGGCTGATGACCTCAGTGCTGCTGGCGCCCGACGGCAAGACCGTGGAGAGCGAGGCGGCGCACGGCACCGTCACCCGCCACTACCGCCAGCACCAGAAGGGCCAGGAGACCTCCACCAACCCGATCGCCTCCATCTTCGCCTGGACGCGCGGGCTGGCCTGGCGCGGCCGTTTCGACAACACCCCCGACGTCACCGGCTTCGCCGACACGCTCGAGCGCGTGTGCGTGGAAACGGTGGAAAGCGGCGCGATGACCAAGGACCTCGCGTCACTGATCGGCCCGGCGCAGCCCTGGCTGAACACCGAGGCGTTCCTCGACCGCATCGACACCAACCTGCGCAAGGCGATGGGCTGACCCCTTCCGCCGGCCCAACCGAACGGAACGCCCCCGGACCGAGAGGTCCGGGGGCGTTTTTGTCTCCGGCGATATACAAAACGCCGGCGATCTGTTATGCGTCGTCGAGATTGGTTCAATCAGCCAACCGGACCAATCTGCGGCAGGCACCGCGGTTCGCCCCACGGCGACTCCGGCCGCGAAAAAGATTGGCAAATTACGAGGTTGAACCCTCGTCCGGCGCACGCCGGGGCGGGCCTCCCAACAGACAACGCGAGGAAACGACCAACCATGCAAACGGCACCCAGGAGCAGCGGCGGCAAACGCTGGTTCGTGCTGCTGCTCATCAGCCTCATGTATTTCTTCTCCTACCTCGACCGGGTGAACATGTCGGCCGCCGCGCCGGTGATCAGCAAGGAGTTCCACTTCGACAAGATCACCATGGGCCTCGTGTTCAGCGCCTTCGTCTGGAGCTACGCGCTGTTCCAGGTGCCGGGCGGCTGGCTCGGCGACCGCTTCGGCCCGCGCAAAGTGCTGGCGGGGCTGTTCGGCTATTGGTCGCTCACCGTCGCCTTCCTTGGCACGGTGACCGGCGTGTACTCGATGGCGGCGATGCGCTTCCTCACCGGCGTCGGCGAAGCGGGCGCCTTTCCCACCGCCACCCGCTCCATGCAGCTCTGGTTCCCACGCCGGGAGCGGTCCATGGTGCAGGGAATCTCGCACAGCGCGAGTCGACTCGGAGCCGCCGTGGCGCCGCCGTTCGCGGTGCTAATCATCACCACCCTCGGCTGGCGCTGGGTGTTCTACATCGTCGGCGGCCTCTGCCTGTTGTGGACCGTGCTGTGGTATTCGCTCTACCGCAACGCCCCGGAGGAAGTAGCCGCCGTCAGCCGCGAGGAACTCGCCTACATCCGCGGCGTGGACGAGCAGGGAAACATCAAGCCGCCCGAAGGCGCGCACGTCTCCTCGCTGCCGTGGGGGATCATGCTACGCTCTCCCAACATGTGGGCGATCATGTTCGGCTACTTCACCTACGTCTACTGCCTGTGGATCTTCCTCAGCTGGCTGCCTTCGTATCTTGTGGACTTCCGCCATTTCACTCTGGTGAAGGCGGGCATCTACGGCTCGCTGCCGCTGTGGGCCGGCGTGGTGGGCGACACATTCGGCGGCGTCGCCACCGACTGGCTGCTGGTGAAGACCGGCAACGTGCGCCTCGCCCACCGGCTGGTGGCGATCGTTGGCATGCTCGGTTGCGCGTCGTTCATCGTTCCCGCGGCGATGGCGTCCAATGCCGTCACCGCCATCACCTGCCTCACCATCTCCATGTTCTTCCTCGAATGCATCATCGGCCCCTCCTGGGGCGCGACGATGCACGTCGGCAGCCAATATTCCGGCACCGTCTCGGGGATGATGAACATGGCCGGCAACATCGGCGGCGCGCTGTCGCCGATCGTGTTCGGCGTCCTGGTGCAGTTCGGCTCCTGGCAGGCGCCGTTCTTCGTCGCCGCCGGGCTGCTGGTGGCCGGCTCCTTGTGCTGGGGCCTGCTGATCGATCCGGCACGCTCCGTCGTCGAGAAATAACCCTCACTTCCCGCGGAAGCGGCCGGGAACCCGCTCCCGGCCGCCCACGCCGAGCCATTCGCAAAGGAGCCAGCCTTCGTGTTGCAGAACGCCCCGCATCGGCCCGCCGGCCGCCACTTCCTGCAGATCCCCGGCCCCACCAACGTCCCTGATCCGGTGCTGCGGGCGATCGACAACCCCACCATCGACCATCGCGGCCCCGATTTCGGCCGCCTCGGGCTCCGCCTTCTGGACAATCTCAGGCAGGTGTTCCGCACCGCGGGGCCGGTGGTGATCTACCCCGCCTCCGGCACCGGCGCCTGGGAAGCGGCGCTGGTGAACACCCTCTCCCCCGGCGACACCGTGCTGATGTGCCGCACCGGATGGTTCGCCACCCTGTGGAAGGACATGGCGGAGCGACTGGGCCTCCAGCCCATCTTCCTCGACACCGACTGGCGGCGCGGCGCCGACGTTCCGGCCCTCGCCGCTGCGCTCGCGGCCGACACCGGGCACCGCATCAAGGCGGTGTGCGTCGTGCACAACGAGACCTCCACCGGTTGCACCAGCCGCATCGACGAGGTGCGCGCGGCGATGGACGCGGCGAAGCACCCGGCGCTGCTGATGGTCGATACCATCTCCTCGCTCGCCTCCATCGACTACCGGCACGACGAATGGGGCGTCGACGTCACCGTCGCCGGATCGCAGAAGGGGCTGATGCTGCCGCCCGGCCTTTCCTTCAACGCCGTCAGCCAAAAGGCGCTGCAGGCGGCGGAGACGGCGCGGCTGCCGCGCAGCTACTGGGACTGGCGGCCGATGCTCGCGGCCAATGGCACCGGCTTCTTCCCCTACACACCTGCCACCAACCTGCTCTACGGACTGGATGCGGCGCTCACTCTGCTGCTCGAGGAAGGGCTGGAGAACGTCTTCGCCCGGCATTCCCGCCACGCCGAGGCGACACGCCGCGCCGTGCGCGCCTGGGGGCTCGAGATCCAGTGCGCCGATCCGCGCCACTACTCCTCGTCGCTCACCGCCGTCCGGCTGCCCGACGGGCACTCATCGAACGCGCTGCGCGCCGTCATCCTGGAGAAGTTCAACATGAGCCTGGGCAACGGCCTCGGGCCGCTGAACGACCGGGTGTTCCGCATCGGCCACCTCGGCGACTTCTCCGACCTCATGCTCGTCGGCACGCTGGGCGGGGTGGAGATGGGGCTCGCGCTCGCCGGCGTGCCGCACCGGGCGGGCGGCGTGCAGGCGGCGCTCAACTATCTCGCCGGCGTATAGCCTGAGGCGCCCGGCCAGGGGGGGCTTGGCGCCGCCCCCTGGCCTTCGCTCACACCGCGGCGGAAGGGGCGGCAAACACCGTCACCGCCGGCGCCTTGGCGGCGAACTTCTCGATCTGCACCATCGCCGTATGCGCCGTCGTGCCCTGGGCGAGACGCGACGTGCCGACATCCTTGGTCAGCACGTTGGGATCGCCGTATTTGCACAGCGTGTCCCTGCCGCCCGGGCGCTCGGGGTCGTACCACGCGCCCTCGCAGAGCCGCACCACACCGGGACGGACGTCCCCGGTCACCACGGCACCGGCAAGCACCTGGCCGCGATCGTTGAAAAGCCGCACCACGTCGCCATCGGCGATGCCGCGCGCCTTGGCGTCGGCGGTGCTGATCAGGCACGGCTCGCGCCCAGCCACCGCGTAGAGCCGGCGCACCACGGCCGCGTTGCAAAGCTGCGAGTGCAGCCGGAGCTTCGGATGCGCCGAATCGAGGTGCAGCGGATACTTCCCGTCCTTCTGCCCCAGCCACTCGGTGGGCTCGAGCCACGTCGGGTGCGGCGGGCAGTCGTCGTAGTGCATCTTCTCCACCGCCTCGGAGAAGATCTCGATCTTGCCGGAAGGCGTCGGCAGCGGGTTGAGCAGCGGGTCGGCACGGAAGTCGGCGTATTTGGTCCAGTTCACCGCCGCGGGCTGTACCTCGAACTCGACGATCCCCTGCTTCCAGAAGGTGTCGAAGTCCGGCATCGGCACCTTCTTCGTCTCGCCGAGCTTGCGCGCAGTGTCGTAGAGCGAGCGCACCCAGTCGAGTTCCGTCTTGCCGGTGGTGAACGCCTGCTCCACGCCGAGGCGCTGCGCCAGCGCGACGAAGATGTCGTAGTCGGAACGTGCCTCGAACACCGGCGCGATCGCCTGCTTCATCGCCACGATCGCCCGGCCGCTCGCCGGCCCCACGCGGTCGATGTCGTTGCGCTCCACCACCGTGGCCGACGGCAGCACGATGTCGGCCATGCGCGCGCTCGCCGTCCACTGGCTGTCCTGGACGATGAAGGTCTCGAACTTCCTCCACGCCGCCACCTGCCGGTTGCGGTCCTGGTGATGATGGAACGGATTGCCGCCCACCCAGTAGGTGAGCCGCATATCCGGATAGCGGAAGGTGCGGCCGTTGAACTCGTAGCTGCCGCCGGGGTTTTCCAGCATGTCGACGATGCGCGCGCAGGGGATCACCTTGGCGCCGCGCTCATCCGGCCAGGGCTTGCCGTTCGCCGGCCGCGTCCCGGCGACGATGCCGCCGCCAGCCACCGCCGGCGCGGGCGTGGCCGGGGTGCCGCAGGCGTCGAGGTGGTAGCGCTGGGTGAAGCCACCGCCCGGCAGGCCGATCTGCCCCAGCATGGCGGCGAGCGTGATCAGCATCCAAGGCGTCTGCTCGCCGTGCTGCTGGCGCTGCGTCGCCCAGCCGCCCACCAGGAAGGTGCGGTTGCCGGCGAACAGATGCGCAAGGTCGCGCAGTTTCGCCGCCGGCACCTCGCAGATCGCCGAGGCCCACTCGGCGGTCTTCGCCACGCCGTCGATCCTGCCGTCGAGGTAGGCGGCGAACTTGTCGAAGCCGGTGGTGTAGGCGGCAAGGAATTTCGCGTCGTGCAGTTTCTCGGTCAGCAGCGTGTGGGCGATGCCGATCATCATCGCCGTGTCGGTGCCCGGCCGGGGCGCGATCCACTCGCCCCGCAGCAGCTTGCAGGCGTCGGTGCGCACCGGATCGATGAAGATCACCCGTTTGCCGGCCTTGGCGAGCGCGTCGAAGAACGGCGCGTCCAGATGGTCGGCGACGGTGTTGGCGATGCCGTTGTTGTCGATCGGGCTTACCCCCCAGAACGCCACCACCTGGCTGTGGTCGAGCACCGTCTGGTAGGTCGATTGCGGCCCTTCGGCCTCCACCGAGCCGACCACGTAGGGCATGATACGTTCGATCGCCGCCTTCGAGTAATCCTCCGAGGAATCGACGTAGCCGCCCGAGAGGTTGAGCAGGCGCTTCATCATCATCTGCGGGTTCACGCGCCCGGCACTGCGCCAGCCGTAGCTGCCGCCGAAGATCGCCCACGGGCCGAACTGGCTCTGCACACGCTTGATCTCGCCCGCCACCAGGTCGAGCGCCTTGTCCCAGGAGACGCGCACGAAGTCGCCCCTGCCGCGCTCCCCGGGCGCGGCGCCGGGCCCCTTCTCCAGCCAGGCGCGACGGACCATTGGGTAGCGGATGCGCGTCGGCCCGTAGACGATGTCCTGCACGCCGGGCAGCATCGGCGAGGGACGCGGATCCTTCTCCCACGGCCGAACGCCGGTGAAGCGCCCGCCTTGCACCCTGGCGTAGAACACGCCCCAATGCGCGGCGCTCATCACCTCGCCGTCGGGCAGCGCCGCCGCGGCGCGGGAAGCGAACGGCAGGCCGAATCCGGCCAGCGCCGAAGCGCCGGCCGAGGCCGCGAGCAGCCGCCTGCGTGTAAGTCCGATGGCGGCGCTCACCGCGGAACGGGTCATGGAGAAACTCCTTTAGGTGCGATCGGAAGCCGCGCCGGGCGGAAGCTCCGCGTTCAGCGCGGCGAGAAAGGCGAACAGCAGCGCCGCCAGCGCGGCGTAGAATCCGGATGCGTCGCCCGCGGCGCAGGCCGCGGCGAAATCGGGAAGCCAGCCGGCGATGCGGGCGTGCAGGGCCGCCGCTTCGGGGTCGCCCGCCGCGAGCAGCGCGGACAGCGCCAGCAATTCCACCGCCAGATGGTCGGCCGCCTCGTTGTCCTGCACGACAAGCCCGTGGCGGGCGAGCATCGCCGCCATCTCGGTCTCGGGTTCGGCGAACAGCCGCCCCGTGCCGACATAGGCCGACTGGTACGGCGGCGCGCTCTGCGCCGGTCCGCCGACGCCGAGAAACAGCCGGCAGAAGGCGGCGTTCAGCGTGCTCACCGCCGCTTCCGTGCCGCCGGCGGCGGCCAGCGCCGCGCGCGCGCGCTGCCACGGCTCGCCGCACCCCGGCCATCCGGCGAGCGGCGCGAGACGGCCCAGCGCATCATCGGCGCGGAGTGCCTCGATGTCCCCCGCCTGCAGCGGGTCGGCGAACAGATCCGCGAAGGCGGCGCAGATCTCGGTGGTGGCAGGCAGCATCACGGGAGTTCCAGGGGCAGCTGGACGTTTCGGCAAGACAACGGCGGCGACCCTAGCACGCCCCCGTAGCCGCGCCTACCCATCTTTGTATTCAGTATTCAATACGGTCGGAAAAAACGCCCGTCGTCCGCCCGGCCCTCAGCCGCCCGCCACCCCCTGCGTGTTGACGTAGAGCGCGTAGAGCGCGTGCCCACCGGCCATGAACAGCCGGTTGCGGTAGCGCCCGCCGAAGCAGACGTTGGCCGCTCGTTCCGGCAGGGCGATGTGACCGATGGCCACGCCGTCGGGGTTGAACACCCGCACCCCGTCGAGTTCCGGCGCGCCCATGCCCCAGCCGCACCAGAGATTGCCGGCGATGTCGCAGCGCATGCCATCCGGCGTGCCGGGGCCGGCGTCGATCAGCACCCGCTTGTTCGCGATCCGTTTGCCTTCCACCACGTCGAAGGCGAGGATCTTGCGGTTGGGGATGCCGCGGGACTCCACCACGTAGAGGATGCTCTCGTCAGGCGAGAAGCAGAGTCCGTTCGGCCCCAGAACGTCGTCCGTCAGCACCGAGACGCTGCCGTCCGCGTCGATCCGGTACATGCGGTGCGGCTGCTGCGGCGCCTCGACGACGCCTTCGTAGAACGAGGTCAGGCCGAACGGCGGGTCGGTGAACCAGATGCTGCCGTCCGACTTGCACACCACGTCGTTCGGCGAGTTCAGCGGCTTGCCCGCGAAGCTGTCCATCAGCACGGTGATGGAGCCGTCGTACTCCGTGCGCGTCACCCGCCGCCCGCCGTGCTCGCAGGTGACGAGCCGGCCGGCGCGGTCGCGGGTGTTGCCGTTGGCCCGGTTGGAAGGCTGGCGGAAGGCGCTGACGGCACCGGTTGCCTCGTCCCAGCGCATGATGCGGTCGCCGGGCAGGTCGCTCCACAGCAGATAGCGGCCGTCGCCGAACCAGACCGGCCCCTCGCCCCAGCGGGTGCCCGTGGCCAACCGCTCCACGCCGGCGTTGAACAGTCGGTATTTGATGAAGCTGGCGTCGAGCACCTCGATCGCCGGATCGGGATAGCGCTGGCTCGGTTCCCAGGTCATTTCGCTTGCCTTTCCCTTTGTTCAGGTGGCCTTGCCGTGCTGCGCCGCGACTTTTCCGTAGAGCAGCAGCGCCAGCCCGCCCAGAATGACCAGCGCGCCCAGCACCATGAAGCCCGCGGTGTAGGAGCCGGTGCTCGCCGTCAGCATGCCGACGACGAATCCCGCGATGGTGCCGCCGCCGCCCGCGCCGAGGCCGTTCATGATGCCGGCGGCGGGGCCGACCGCGTGCGGCTCGACGGTGGACTGTAGGATCGACCAGATGTTGGGCGTGAAGCTCGCCGCGTAGTAGCCGAGGGCGATGGTGATCAGCGCGAGCTTGGCGCCGCCCGAATCCACCGCCGGCAGCAGCAGCAGCAGCACGCCGGCCACCAGCATGCCGAGCGCGGCGATCAGCACCCGCTTGCCGGTGCGGTCGCTGATGATCGACATCGGGTAGGCAAGAACGATGGCGGCGAAATAGGGCACCGCGCTGGCGAGTCCCTGGCTCACGCCGGTGAAGCCGAGGCTGCGCACGGCGAGCGGAATCCAGAGCGTGATGCCCCAGAACAGCATGCCCTGGGTGATGTAGCTGAAGATCATCAGCAGGAAGGCCGGCCCGCCCATCGCCTCCAGCGTCAGCTTCGGCTGTTCGCCGTTCGGTTTGGGCAGGTAGGGCGCCTCGCTCTCGGGGCGCAGCTTGGCAATGAACAGCGGCACGATGATGACGAGGCCGATGCCGCCGGTGATGAAGAACAGTGCCCGCCAGCCCAACGCGGCGTAGATCGGCGTCAGCAGCATGAAGCCGATGGCAAGCGCCAGGTACTGGCCGTAGTACTGGATGATGGCGTTGGCCGTGGTGAGTTCGTGGGGTTCGAACCAGGCGCGGGCGAAGCGCGACTGCTGCGGCCAGTAGATGCCCTCGGTGATGCCGAGGATGAGGCGGGAGACGAGCAGGATCGCCACCGAACTGGTGAAGCCGACCACCACCGTCGCCACCGACCAGATGGCGAAGCACCAGATCACCACCTGCTTCGGGTCGAGGTTCTTGGTGAAGATGCCGCCCAGAATGTTGGCGAAGGCGTAGCCGATCAGGAAGATGGTGAGTGTCCAGCTTGCGGTGACGGCGAAGCCCGGGGTGCCGATCGGGAAGCCCATGTCGCGGGAGAGCTGCGGCATGGCCACGGAAAGATTGGTGCGGTCGAGGTAGGCGACGAACAAGCCGATGAACAGCGTGGCGCCGATATTCCACCAGATGGACTGTTTCATTGTTGTTCCTTTATTGAAGTAGAACAGGCAGGCTTACCGGCAGTCGTACGCCCGAATCAGCCGCAAGACCGAAACAAAACCCCGGGAGTCGGCGGCGATGCCACCCCCGCTCTGTGGTTACGGTAACAAAGTATAACCGTTTCGTCATCCACCCGCAACGGCGATTCAGAGGTCGAGCCGCCACGTCTCGCTGTCGAGGTGCTGGCCGAATCCCTCGAACGGTTCGCTCGCCACCAGCCGGTAGCCGGCACGGGCATAGAGCCGCCGCGCCCCTTGCAGCACCGAATGCGTCCACAACACGATGCGCCTGTATCCCACCCGGCGGGAAAACGCCGTGCACTCGTCGATCAGCCGCCCGCCGATGCCGAGTCCCCGCGCGGCCGGCTCCACCAGCAGCACGCGCAGCTTGGCGGTTTCGTCGTCCACGCGCACCAGCATCACCGAGCCCACCGGCACACCATCGCGCTCGGCGATCCACACCCCCTCGCGCGCCGGATCGAACCGCTCCATCGCCTCGGCGATGATGCGCGCCACGAGCACCTCGAACTCGCCGTTCCAGCCATATTCCTCGGTGTAGAGGGCGCCGTGCCGCGAGATCAGCCAGCCGAGATCCCCAGGCCGCAGGCCGCGCAGCACATAAGCGGGCCCGCCCGCGCCGCCGAGCAACTCCTCTATCCGCCGCATGGCGCCGACCAGCTCGTTCGCCGCCGCGCCGGGCAGTCCGGCAAGAATGTTCCCTGTCACTTCGTTCTGTTTGCGGTCGAGCGGCAGGAACGCGTCCCGTCCGGTCGCGGTCATGCGCAGCAGCCGGATGCGCCCATCCGCCGGGTCCCGCTCCTGCGCCAGCAGCCCCTCCGCCGCGAAACGGCGGAGGATGCGGCTGAGGTAGCCTCCGTCGAGCCCGAGATCGCGGCCGAGATCGGCGGCGGTGACACCCTCACGATTGGCGAGTTCATAAAGCACGCGGCACTCCGCGAGCGACCAGCCGAAGCCGAGGTAGGCGTCCCGCAGCGCCTCGATCCGCCCGGTGTAGAAGCGGCCGAAGCGGCGGACGGCGTCGATGCGGGGGTCGGCGGCGGTCATGGCGGTGAACTCCCGATGTTTTTGCTGTTGTCAACGATTTCCATGCCATCGGCAACCATCTTTTGCCGCCGCACCACACTTGACGGATATCCTACAACTACGTACCGTCACGGCAGGAGACGCCCCGATGCCAATGCGGCCGCCTGCGCCTTCTCCCGCGATGCGCCCACAGCCGCTGTACCGCGCGGTGCAGCAGCACCTGCGCCAGTACGTGCGGGAGAACGGGCTTGCCGCCGGCGACCGCCTCGCCCCGGAAGCCGATCTCGCCGCCGCCTTCGGCGTCTCCCGCAATTCGCTGCGCGAGGCGGTGAAGGCGCTCGAATCGGTCGGCATGCTGGAGGTGCGGCGCGGCATCGGCGTCTTCGTGCGCGACTTGTCGCTCGAACCGTTGCTCGCGCATCTCGGCAGCGGCCTCGGCCCGCGCGATCTCGCCGACATCCTGGAAATCCGCCGGACGCTCGAGGTCGGCCTCGCCGCCCGCGCGCTGGCCGCCCTCACCGCCGCCGACCGCGCCGAACTGACCGAAGTGGCGGCGGCGATGGGCCGCCGGGCCCGCCGCGGCGAAACCTTCGCCGCACTCGACCGCGCCTTCCACCAAGTGCTGTTCCGCTCCCTCGGCAACCGCGTGCTGCTCCGGCTCATCGACGTCTTCTGGCTCGCCTTCCATCAGGCCTCGGGGTTCTTCGATCTCGCCAATCACGACCCCGTCGCCACCTGGCGCGACCACGCCGCCATCCTCGCCGCCGTGGAGCGGGGCGATGCCTCCCTGGTCCGCGAACGCCTCGCGCAGCACTACGGCGCCATCGCCGCCGTGCTTTCCCGCCACGCGCCGGCCGGTGCCGGCACATTCAACCACGAAGGAAACCCGCCATGATGCCGATCACCCGTCGCGGCCTCGCGCTCGGCGCGGCCGCTCTCGCCGCCGCTCCCCGCCTCGCCGCGGCCCAGCCCTCCCGCAACGTGATGGTGGGCGGCTTCGATGTCGGCCCCGGCGGCTACCAGGGCAACTTCAACCCGCTCGCCGCCACCGCCGGCTATACCGCGCTCAACTTCATGTACGAGCCGCTGGTCATCTACACCCCCGCGCTCGACCGCATCGAGGGCGCGCTGGCCAACGGCTGGGAGGCAACCGCCGAGAAGACGAAATACACCTTCACTTTGGCCGACAACGTGCACTGGCAGGACGGCCAGAAGTTCACCTCTGCCGATGTGGCGTTCACCCTCGCCCTCGCCCAGGACGCCAAGTCCGGCTCGATCTTCGCCTCGCGCCTCGCCGGCATCGCCGTCACCGCGCCGGACGCGAAAACCGTGGTGCTCACGCTGACGAAGCCGAACGCGAGCCTGCCCGACCTGCTGTCGAAGCTGATGATGCTGCCGCGCCACCAACTGGAACCGCTCGGCCGCGACGGCCTCGACCATAATCCCTGGTGGACGAAATCGCCCGTCGGCACCGGCCCGTTCCAGTTCACCCACTACGAGACCGACCAGTACGTCTCCTACAAGGCCTTCCCCGGCTATCGCCTCGGCAAGCCGAAGCTCGACGGGCTGATCAACCGCTACTTCAAGGACTCGGCCAGCGCGGTGGCGGCGCTGAAGGCGGGCGAGATCGAGTTCAGCTACGTCGAGCCGGACGAGGCGCGCGGGTTCACCGGCAACAAGGACTTCCGCATCATCGAAGGACCGTCCTGGGTGCTGAACTACATCGGCTTCAACTGGGATGCCGGCCTGTGGACGGACGAGCGCGTCCGCCGGGCGTTCCTCTATGCGATCAACCGCACCGAGATCGTGAAGACGCTGTTCCGCGGCGCCGCCGACGTGGCCGATTCGCTGTTCATCGCCCCGAACGTGACGCCGAAGACCCTGGAGAAATATCCCTACGATCCGGCGCGCGCCCGCGCGCTGCTCGCCGCTGCCGGCTGGGAAAAAATCAACGGCCGCAAGCCGCTTCCCTGGCTCACTTACTACAACACGCCGCTGATCGCGAACGTCATGGCGGCGATGCAGGCCATGCTCGCCCAGGTAGGCGTGGCGGTGGTGCCGCGCGCGGTGGACGTCGCCACCTACAACGGCATCGTCTACGCGAAGAAGCCCGATCCTTCCGCCTATCCGCTGATCTTCGCCGGCGCGCAGAACGGCCCCGACCCGGCCATCGCCAACATCTGGACCGCCGAGAACCAGATCCCGCCGAACGGCACCAACGTCGCGCGCATCCACGATCCCGCGCTCAACGCGGCGCTGGCGGCGGCGATGGCGGAAGGCGACGACGCCAGGCGCCTGGCCGACTGGCGCAAGGTCGCGGAAGTCGCCAACCACGACGTGCCGCTCGCGCCGATGTGGGTGGCGAAGCGCTACGGCGTGGTCACCGCCAACGTGAAGAACTTCGTCTGGCAGCCTGCGCCTTCCGGCGGGCCGTTCGCCCAGCACGCCGAACTCTGGGCCTTCGGCTGAGCGGCGGCGCGGCGGGCGGGGACCGATGCTGCGCTTCCTTGCCCAACGGCTCGCCGCTGCCGTGCTGATGATGGCGGCGCTGAGCGTTCTCACCTTCGGCCTGCTGCGCCTCACCCCTGGCGATCCCGTGGATGCCTACATCGACCCGATGGTGCCGATGACAGAGGCCGACATCGCAGCGCTCCGCACGCGCCTCGGCCTCGACCGGCCGCTGCCGGTGCAGTACCTCGCCTGGGCCGGTGCGGCGCTCAAGGGCGATCTCGGCTACTCCACGCAGAAGGAGCGCGCGCCCGTGGCGCGCCTGCTCACCCAGCACGCGCTGCCGACGCTTATGCTGATGGGCACGGGGCTCGCGCTCGCCACCGTGCTCGGCATCATCGTCGGCATCGCCGGCGCGGTGTGGCGCGACAGCCCGTTCGACATCGCCGTCGGCGTGCTCAGTTCGCTCGGCATCTCCTCGCCGGCGTTCCTCACCGCGCTGCTCGGCGTCTTCGTCTTTTCCGTCCACCTGCGGCTGGCGCCTTCGGGCGGCATGGCCTCTCCCGGCGTGCCGGTCACGGTGGCCAACGTGCTGCGCCATCTGTGGCTGCCCGCCTCGCTGTTCGCCATCGCGCAAACCACGCTCACGCTCCGCTACATGCGCGCGAGCCTGCTCGAGGTGCTGAATGCCGACTACGTGCGCACCGCCCGCGCCAAGGGTGTCGCCGAGTTCGCGGTGGTGATGAAGCACGCGCTGCGCAACGCGCTCCTGCCGGTGGTGACGCTGGTGGGCGCGAACATCAGCGCCGCGGTCGGCGGCGCCATCTTCATCGAGACCGTATTCAACTGGCCGGGCATGGGCCTGTTGCTGGTGAACGCGGTGGAGGCGCGCGACTACCCCACCATCATGGGGGCGACGCTGATGATCGGCGCGGCGGTGCTGCTGGTGAATCTCGCCACCGACCTCCTGTACGCCGCGATCGACCCCAGGATCCGCCTGCAATGATCCCGCTTCTGCGTCGCGGCCATCCGTTGGCAGGCGCGGTACGGCGCTTCGGCCGGCTGCCGGTGCCGCTGTTCGGCCTCGCGCTGCTGCTCCTGGTGGTCGCGGCCATCGTCCTTTACCCGCCGCTCTCGTCGGTGCGCCCGAACGCCATCGATCTTCTGGCGCTGAACGCGGCGCCCTCGCTCGCGCACCCGCTCGGCACCGACGGCGTCGGCCGCGACATTCTCGCCCGCACGCTCGACGGCGGGCGCGTGTCGCTGCTGGTCGCCTGCGGCGCGGTAGCGATTTCCCTTGTCATCGGCTACGTTCTCGGCGCCGTCGCCGCGCTCGGCGGCCGCGTGGCGAATGTGTTCGCCATGCGCCTCGTCGATCTGGCGATGACGCTGCCGCCGGTGGTGCTGCTGCTGGTGCTCGCCGCCATCGCCGGGCAGGGCGTGCTTCCCACCATCATCGTCATCGCGCTGCTCTCCTGGCCGGTGCTGGCAAGGCTGGTGCGCGCGCGGCTGCTCGAACTCCGCGAGCGCGAGTTCGTGCTCGCCGCGCGCGGCATGGGCGGCGGCTTCTGGCACCTGATGCTGCGCCACGGCCTGCCCAACTCTGTCGATATCCTGGTTGTCTACACCACGTTGCAGGTGGCGAACGCGATCCTGCTG
>JAJXZO010000099.1 GCA_021780035.1 Pseudomonadota bacterium | reverse complement strand
CTTCAGGCTGGCAAGCGAGGTGAGCGGCTTCTTGGTCGAGTACCAGTTGTTGAAGCCGAGGTCGAACCAGCCGCCCAACACGTGCAGATGCAGCTTCTTGGCGATCTCGGCGTTGACGAACTGGCCCGCCGAGCCGTCGGTGGCCTTGTGGACCAGATCGATCGGCCGGCCGTAGAACGCCGCGAGCTGGGAGAAATCGGCGTCCGGCACGAAGCCGGTGATGGTCCAGGTGCCGGGGCAGGCCATTTCCACCTGCCCCTGCACCAGGGCCTTCACCACGTGCAGGTCGGGGAACAGCGCACCGGACTGGAACAGCTTGGTCTGGATCTTGCCGTCCGAGGCCTTCTCGATCTTGGCCAGGAAGTCGCGGAACGCGACATTGCGCGGATGGGAGGGTTCGGTGTCCAGCGAGCAGCGCAGCTCGAGCGGCGCGGCAGCCTCGGCGCGGCTGATGAAGGGCGCGGCAAGTACGGCGGAAGCGGCGGCGCCGAACGTGCGGCGCGTCAAAGCGGTCGTCATCATGGACCTCCCGAGATGGTGATCGATAGCGCCGGGTTACTGCACCGGGGCCAGGGGGGCGTCAAGCGAAGCCCGCCCCTCCAGCTCCCGGGGCCGGCCTCAGGCGCCGATCGCCGTCATCACCTGTTTGACCAGCGCGGGCGACATATGGGCGCTGGCCGCCGCCTTGGCCTGCAACGGCATCATCTTCGCGCGCACGGCGTCGCGCTCGGCCTGGCTGACATCGACGAACCCGACGCCCTGCCGGGCGAGCGCGCCGCGCGCCGCCTGCTGGGAGTGTCCCGCCAGGGCGCGATAGGCGGGCAGATGCTCGTGCCACAGCTGCAGGATCGTCTGCTGCAGCTTTGGCCCGAGCCGCTTCCAGAACGGACCGTTCATGATCGGCACGTACAGCGCCATCGCCTGATCGTCCTGCAACGAATACCGCATGCCGGAATCGAACAGCTTGGAGCTGTTGGCGCTTTCGTTGCTGGTGATCAGGCCGTCAAAATTGCCCTGCGACATCGCCAGCGGAACCTCGGGCCAGGGGGTCACCACCGGAATGCCGCCCATGAAACGGATGCGCCAGGAATTGAGCACCCCGCCCGGGCTGCGCAGCTTCATGTCGCGCAAACTCTCGAGGGACGTGAGTTTCTTGTGGGTCGCGTACCAGTTGTTGAAGCCGAGGTCGAGCCATCCGCCCAGCACCTGCACCTTCAGCTTCCGGGTGACCTCCGCGTTGATGAATGTCCCCGCCACCCCGTCGGTGGCCTTGTGCACGTCCGCGATGGTGCGGCCGTAGAAGGCCGGCAGTTCCGAGAAATCGGCATCCGGCACGAAGCCGGTGATGGTCCAGGTGCCGGGGCAGGCCATCTCCACCTGGCCCTGCACCACCGCTTTCACCACATGCAGATCGGGATACAAAACGCCCGATTCGAACAGCCGCGTCTTCACCCTGCCGTCGGAGGCCTTCTCGATCTCGGCCAGCAGTCCGCGCAGGGCGATGTTGCGCGGATGCGACGGATCGGATTCCAGGGAGCAGCGCAGCAAGAGCGGCGCGGCGGCCTCGGCACGGGAAACGAACGGCGCGGCGAGCGGCACGCTCATGGCCGCGGCGCCGAGCGCGCGGCGGGTCAGCGTCTTGGGCATCGGAGCCTCCCTTGCGTATTTTTGGTTACTATGACGCTACTGCTGCATGGGAGTCGAAGGGTGTCAAGCACGGTGCCCGCCCGGTTCCCGTCCGGTGTGTTAACCATTCTCGTTTTGCCGTGCGGGGTTGCGGTGCCGGCCAAGACGGGGAGGGAGCCGATCGGTGGCCAGAACGCGAACCGCCGGCTTGATTGCCCGCTTGCCCCGGTGGCGGGTTCGGTATCTGATCGCCACCGCTCACGACCCAGGAGGCAACAATCCATGGCCGAGCTTCGCACGGCGCATTTGTTCACGCTCACGCTCACCGTCGCCGGCATGCAGCCGGTCGGCGCCACGCCCTTGGGCACCCGCCGTGTCGGCTTGGTGGCCGGCGGCTCGTTCGTCGGCCCGCGCCTGTCGGGCACCGTGCTGCCGGGCGGGGCGGACTGGATCATGGTCCGCCCGGATGGCGTTACCACGCTCGATGTGCGCCTGGTGCTGCAGACCACGGATGGCACGGCGATCGGCATGACCTATCGCGGCTTGCGCCACGGCCCGGCGGCGGTGATGGCCAGGCTTGACCGCGGCGAAGCGGTCGATGCGTCCGAATACTATTTCCGCACCGCCGTCGCCTTCGAGACCGCGGCGCCGGCCTACGCCTGGCTGAACAGCATCATCGCTGTCGGCACCGGGCACCGCCCGCCATCCGGTCCCGTCTACGACGTGTTCGAGGTGCTGTGAGATGGCGACGATCGGGTTCATCGGCCTCGGCAACATGGGCGGGCCGATGGCGGCCAACCTGCTGAAGGCCGGGCATCGCGTGCGCGGCTTCGACCTCAGCCCGGCGGCGCGGGAGGGGTTCGTCGCTGCCGGGGG
>JAJXZO010000241.1 GCA_021780035.1 Pseudomonadota bacterium | reverse complement strand
CGGGCAAGTTCGGTGTCGATCGGGCCGGGGAGGATGACGTTCGCCGTGATGCCGTACTGGCTGATCTCCATGGCGATCTGCTTGGTGAGGTGGATGGTCGCCGCCTTCGAGGTGCCGTAGGCGGTGCGCGCCCAGGCGGCGCGCCGGCCGTTCATCGAGGCGACGGCGATGATGCGCCCGTAGCCCGCCGTGCGCATGTAGCGTGCCGCCGCCTGCGAAAGCACGAATGTGGCGAAGACGTTGACCTCCATCACCCGGCGCAGCCTGGCGAGATCGAGGTCGAGGAACTCGGTGACGTCGCCGAGGCCGGCGTTGTTCACCAGGATATCGAGCCGGGAGGCGCGATCGTGCGCTTCCGCCAAGGCGCGGAGGGCGGCACCGGTGTCGGTGATGTCCACGGGTGCGAAGAAGGCGCGCGGCAGCGCCTCGGGAAGTTCGCGGGCGAGGGCCGCGCGGGCGGACTGCAGGCCGGCCGCGTCGAGGTCGGCAAAGGTGACGGTGGCGCCGCTGGACAGGAAGCACTTGCCGATGGCGAAACCGATGCCGCGGGCGGCGCCGGTGACGAAGGCAACCTGGTCCTGCAGACTGAACATCCGGCGTTCCTCTATTCGCCGCCCGGCCCGTGTGCCAGCAAGCAGCTCTTTGAGTAGAGACGGTGGTACGAGGAGATATTGCTGTCAATCGGCAACAGCAAAAGGTAAGAAAACGGAACCCGGCGGCATTGGCGGGAAAGTTTCGATCACGATCTTGCCGGTTGGCAGCAATTTTGCACGACTCGGCCGCACCGTCGGTTTCGCGGCTTTACCGTGTCTCCCCGTTTCGCGTTCCGTCCGCGCCCGCGGGAACCCGCGTCGGCGTCAGGCCGGCCCGGTGTTCTAGCAGGCCGGGTCCAGCGCCAGCCGCGCGGCGGCGAGCGGGCTGGCCCAGCCGGGTTCGGTGTCGCGCCGGCGCCAGACGAGGTTGAGCGCCTCGCGGCCGATCCAGAAGCCCGAGCCGGCATCATCGATCAGCATGCCGCGGCCGCCGACGTGCACGATGCCGCCGTCGCGGCGCACATGCATGCCGACGGAGCCGGTTCCGGCGTAGACGACGTGGCCTTCGCCGCGGGCGAACGCCGCGTGGTAGGCGATCCACACGTCGTCCTCCACGCGCACCGCATCGGCGGCGATGCCGATCGCCGCAGCGATCGCTTTCGCCGCGGTGGCGGCGGCGGGCGTGCCGGCGGCAAGGCCGGTGATGCCGGCCACCGCCGCGACGGGGCGCGGATGCGCGGCGAGGGCGCGGGCGAGGGCACCGGTGGCGGCGTGCAGGCGGGCGGTATCTTCCGCCGAGTACAGGTGGCCGGAGATGGCGGGCACCTCGCCCCTGCCGACGGCCTTTCCGGTTTCGTCGCAGAGAACCCAGCGTGTGGCGGAGCCGCCGGCATCGAGACCGAGACCGATGTTCATGCTTTTCTCCAATCGCTTCCTTGCACCGGCTTCCGGGCCGCGGGCGCTACGCGGCGGGCGCGCGGCGCATCTCGACGACGAAGTCGTAGCGGTCGCCGCGGTAGGTGGAGCGGGTGAATTCGACCGGCCGGCCGCTTTCCAGATAGCCTTGCCGCACCGTCATCATCACCGGATGGCCGGGCGCGATGCCGAGAAGATGCGCCTCCGCCTGCGTGGCGACGCCGGCGCGCAGCAGTTGCAGTGCGCGTGCGGGCGCCTGGCCCGACGCCTCCAGCACGGCGTAGAGGGATCCGGCCACCGCCAGCGGATCGGGCAGGATGTCGGCCGGGATCACCGCCCGCTCGATCGCCAGCGGTTCGCCGTCGGCGCGGCGGATGCGCAGCAGGCTCGCCACCGTTGCCCCGACCGGCAGCGCCAGCGCCACCACCTCCTCGGTCGAGGGCAGGCGGAGGATGCGCTCGATCCAGGTGACGCCCGGCGCGCGACCGCGGGAGAGCATGTCCGCGCTGAAGCTGGAAAGCCGTGCCAGCGGCTGGCTGATGGGCGGTGCGACATAGGTGCCGGAGCCGAGGCGGGACGTGACCAGCCCGCGTGAGGCCAGTTCCTCGGCGGCCTTGCGCACGGTGGTGCGGGAAAGCCCCGTGCGCGCGGCGAGCGAGCGTTCCGGCGGCAGGGCGTCGCCGGGGCGGAGTTCGCCGCGGGCGATGGCGCCGGCGACGCGGTTGGCCAGTTCCAGATAGAGCGGCGCGTCGCCGCCCGCCGTGGCGAGGCCGCTCCACAGGTCTTCCCTGGCGGCATCCGGCACCCGGCTGGTACCTGGGTCGTGATCCATTCTGCTACCACTTCAGGTTGCGCCGATACGGGCGTTCGGCAAGCTTGCGAAAATCTTTAAGGGATTTTTCGCGGCGATCAAGCCTCGCCTTGACGATTGGTATTATATTGGTATGTTTCGTGCAGGCGCGGGAGGATGCGCATGATCATCATCGGCTTGATGTCTGGCACCTCGGTCGATGCGATCGACGCTGCGGCCGCGGAGATGACCTGGCGCGGGCCGGACATCGTCCTGCGGCCGC
>JAJXZO010000030.1 GCA_021780035.1 Pseudomonadota bacterium | reverse complement strand
CCCCCGCCCCGCTCCGGCGGTGGTTGACAGCGGGCCACCTCCACCACACTCTAACGTCTATCCGAGGGGAGCCCCGGCAAGGGGCTGAGATACCGCTTCCGGCACGTCCGCGCGGTGACCCTTTGAACCTGATCCGGGTCGCGCCGGCGGAGGGACGGGAAGCGTCGCACCACCCAGCCCCAAGCATCGCGGCCGCGCCAAGCCTGTTCTTTGGGGAGTGCCCCGCGTGAGCGAACCGCAGAAGCCCACCACCGTCACCACCGGCCCCGTCGAGGGCACCCGCAAGGTGTTTTCGAGCGCGCCCGGCCGCCCCGATCTCGTGGTGCCGTTCCGCGAAATCGCGCTTCACCCCAGCGCTAACGAGCCGCCGCTCTGGCTCTACGATTCCTCGGGGCCGTTCACCGATCCCGATGCCGCCATCGATGTCGCCGCCGGCGTGCCCCGGCCGCGCGCCGCCGCGCTCGCCCGCCGCAATCTCGTAACCGTGGCGCCGCGCCCGGTCCGCCCGGAAGACAACGGCAACGCCGCCAACGAGAAGCTGGTGGCCGAATGCTCCGCGCCGCACACGGTCTACGCCGGGGCGGCCGGCCGCCCGGTCACCCAGCTCGAATTCGCCCGCGCCGGCATCATCACCGACGAGATGATCTACGTCGCCCACCGCGAGAACCTGGGCCGCGCGGCCATGGCCGAAGGCGCGCGGGAACGCCGCGCCGAGGGCGAAAGCTTCGGCGCCGCCATCCCCGAATTCGTCACGCCCGAGTTCGTGCGCGACGAGATCGCCCGCGGCCGGGCCATCATCCCCGCCAACGTCAACCACCCGGAACTCGAGCCGGTGATCATCGGCCGCAACTTCCTGGTGAAGATCAACGCCAACATCGGCAACTCCGCCGTCACCTCGTCGGCCGCCGAGGAGGTGGAGAAGATGGTGTGGGCGATCCGCTGGGGCGCCGACACGGTGATGGACCTCTCGACGGGGCGCAACATCCACAACATCCGCTCCTGGATCATGCGCAACGCCCCGGTGCCTATCGGCACCGTGCCCATCTACCAGGCGCTGGAAAAGGTCGGCGGCGACCCCGAGAAGCTCGACTGGGAGGTGTTCAAGGACACGCTGATCGAGCAGGCCGAGCAGGGCGTGGATTATTTCACCATCCACGCCGGTGTGCGCCTCGCCTACGTGCCGCTCACCGCGCGGCGCGTCACCGGCATCGTCAGCCGCGGCGGCTCCATCATGGCCGGCTGGTGCCTCTCCCGCCACCGCGAGAGCTTCCTCTACGAGCGCTTCGATGAAATCTGCGACATCATGCGCCGCTACGACGTGTCCTTCTCGCTCGGCGACGGGCTCCGCCCCGGCAGCACCGCCGACGCCAACGACGCCGCCCAGTTCGCCGAGCTGGAAACGCTGGGCGAACTCACGAAGGTCGCCTGGGAGAAGGGCTGCCAGGTGATGATCGAAGGCCCCGGCCACGTGCCGATGCACAAGATCAAGGAGAACATGGACAAGCAGCTCGCCACCTGCGGCGAGGCGCCCTTCTACACGCTCGGGCCGCTCGTCACCGACGTGGCGCCCGGCTACGACCACATCACCTCGGCCATCGGCGCCGCCATGATCGGCTGGTTCGGCACCGCCATGCTCTGCTACGTCACCCCGAAGGAGCACCTCGGCCTGCCCGACCGCGACGACGTGAAAACCGGCGTCATCACCTACCGCATCGCCGCCCACGCCGCCGACCTCGCCAAAGGCCATCCCTCGGCGCGGCTGCACGACGACGCCATCAGCCGCGCGCGTTTCGAGTTCCGCTGGGAGGACCAGTTCAACCTCGGCCTCGACCCCGACACGGCGCGGCGCTTCCACGACGAGACCATGCCGAAGGAGGCGCACAAGGTCGCGCACTTCTGCAGCATGTGCGGGCCGAAGTTCTGCGCCATGAAGATCAGCCAGGACATCCGCGAGGAAGCGGCGCGCCAGGAAGGCATGGAGAAGATGAGCGAGGAGTACCACTCCCACGGCTCGCACATCTACGTGCCCGCCGACCACGCCGCCGACGACTGAGGCGGGCTTCCCTCAGGCGGCGAGGGCGGCCATCTCGCGGTAGAGGTCGCTCTTGCCCTCGAAGCCGATGCCGGGCAGCGGCGGCAGGGTGACACGGCCGCCCTCCACCCGCACCCCGTCGGGGAAGCCGCCGAACGGCTGGAACAGGTCGGGATAGGATTCGTTGCCGCCGAGGCCGAGGCCGGCGGCGATGGCGAGCGACATCTGGTGCCCGCCGTGCGGCACGCAGCGCGAGGCGGACCAGCCCGAGTCCTTCAGCATGGCGAGCGTGCGGAGGTATTCCACCAGGCCATAGGAAAGGGCGCAGTCGAACTGCAGCCAGTCGCGGTCGGGCCGCATGCCGCCGTAGCGGATCAGGTTGCGGGCATCCGCCGTGGAGAACAGGTTCTCGCCGGTGGCCATCGGCAGGGCGTAGTGCCGCGAGAGTTCCGCCTGCAATGCGTAGTCGAGCGGGTCGCCCGGCTCCTCG
>JAJXZO010000103.1 GCA_021780035.1 Pseudomonadota bacterium | reverse complement strand
GCGTGCCACTCGGCCGGCACGCGTGAGGCCTCCACCGGGCCGTTGCGGTACACCACCCAGCGGCGGCGGCGCATGCCCGGACGCCCGTGGCGCTCCTCGTAGTAGATATTGCCGCCAGCATCGGTGCCGACGCGCTTGCCGTGCAGCCAAGTGAAGAGGCGGGTGTTCGTGTGCATGGCAGCCCATATACGGCCATCCGGCGCCTCCGTCCATCCACCTGTTGGCGGAGACGATATCCACAGCATTTTGTGGTTCATCCCCATGTCAACCCCAAAATACAGCTTCCGCTCGCCCTCGCGCCGCCGTAGCATGTGCTCATGAGCACGAAGAAACCCTGGCAGGGCGTGCGGATGCGCACCACCTCCGCCGCCCCCGAGATCGATGGTCCCCCCCGTTCCGTGACCCTGCCGGTCGGCTGGGACGACCGTGCCGCGGCGGCACTCGCCGCGCTCGTTCCTGGTCACGGGTCGGTGACGCTGGAAGCCGCCGCCGAGTCGTGGATCCGGCCGATAGCCGACCGGGCGCGGCGTTCCGGCATCGCCGAGCCGCTGGCCGCCGGCCTGCACCACCTGCTGCTGCTGCGCCGCGGCGCACCCACGGCGCCGGTGTGGCGGGACGAGGCCGGAAACCTCGGCTTCGTGCTGAACCTGCGTGCCTTCCACGACCCCGAGCAGGGGTTCGACCTCGCGGGCTTCCGCGAGTCGGTGGACGTCGCCGCCCTGGCGCTGGCGCTCTACGCGCCGATGGAGCGGCGCATCGGCATCGGCTTCGCCGACCTCGCCGGGCTGCTCGCCGCCATGGGCCTGCCGTATGACAGCGCCGCCGCCCGCGGCTTCGCCGCCGGCCTCGCCGCCCTGCTGCGCGGCCGCGCCGACGCCGCCTCGGCGGCACTGGCCCAGCGGTTCGGCGCCATCGCTCCGGCCGATACGTGCCCGGCGGCCCCCGAAGTGCCGGCGTTCCCCGCTCTGGCCGCCGCCGCGCGCGACGCGCTCCGCATCGCCGCCGAATCCGGAGGGCTCCGCCATTTCGCCACCACCGCGATCGACGATCCCGGCCCAGTGGAGGCGCTGCTCGGGGTCGAAGTGGGCGGCATCGCCCCCGCATTCAGCCCACTCGACGATGCGGGCACGCTGACCGCGACCGCACGCGCGACCTTGCTGGCGGCGAACCTCACCGCCGAGCAGGCGCTGGCCGCCACGCTCGCGGGCACCAGCCTGTTTCCGCAGGTGCCGGAATCGGCGGTCGCGGCGATGCGCAAGGCGGTTTCCCCCTACCTGCACGCGGTGCCGGAACCGGCCGGCCTGTCGGCGCCGGAAGTGGCCACGGCGGCCAAGCGCCACGAACTGCCGGCGCGCCGCCAGGGCTACACGCAGAAGGCCGCGGTGGGCGGACACAAACTCTACCTCCGCACCGGCGAATACGCCGATGGGCGGCTTGGGGAGATCTTCATCGGTCTGCACAAGGAAGGCGCGGCTTTCCGCGGCCTGATGGACGCCTTCGCCATCGCCACCAGCCTTGGCCTGCAATACGGCGTGCCGCTGAGCGAGTTCGTCGAGGCCTTCACGTTCACCCGCTTCGGCCCCTCCGGCACGGTGGAGGGCGACCCGGCGGTGGAGCGCGCCACCAGCCTGCTCGACTACGTGTTCCGCAACCTCGCCGCCAACTATCTCGGCCGTGCGGACATCGCGGCCGCCGAGGACGAGGAGGCGGACACCGTGGGTGCCGGTGCCCGTGACCGCGCGCCGCTGCTGCCCTTCGAGTTGCCGGAGGAGGCGAGCCCCAGGATGCGCCGCAGCGCGCTCCGGGTGGTCGGGAAATAACAGGAGAAACAGGTAGATGGCCGGCATTGTTGAGGCGAGGCTGCGGGAGTTGGGCATCGTGCTGCCCACCCCGGCGAAGCCGGTGGCCAATTACGTGCCCTTCGTGCGCGCGGGCGATCTCGTTTTCGTCAGCGGCCAACTGCCCTTCGCCGAGGGCAAGATCGCCGTGGTCGGCAAGCTCGGCGAGGCGGTGGACATCGAGCAGGGTCAGCTCGCCGCACGCTTATGCTTCATTAACATTATGTCGCATCTTAATTCTGCCTGCGACGGCGACCTCGACCGCGTGCAGCAGATCGTACGCCTCGGTGGCTTCATCGCCGCGCCCGCCGGCTTCACCGCCCACGCGCAGGTGATGAACGGCGCCTCCGACCTTGCCGTCGCCGCCTTCGGCGACAAGGGCCGCCATGCCCGCGCCGCCGTCGGCGTGCCCTCCCTGCCCGGCGACGCCGCGGTGGAGGTGGACGCGGTGGCACGCATCGCCTGACGCCGCGTCCACCACCCTCCCCGCCGCGGCGGAGCTAGGCCGCCCTCACGGTAGTGAGGAAGTCGTCCACGTCGTGGCGCAGCTTTTCCGACTGCGCGGAAAGCTCGCCCGCCCCCGCCAGCACCTGCGCCGCCGCCGCTCCGGTTTCGGCCGCCGCACGGCTGACGCCGCCGATATTGGTGGCGATTTCGCCGGTGCCCTGTGCCGCCTGCTGCACGCTGCCG
>JAJXZO010000034.1 GCA_021780035.1 Pseudomonadota bacterium | reverse complement strand
CTGGTCTTGCCGCTGCCGGAGGGCCCGACGAGGCCCACCGCCTCGCCGGGCTCGACGGCCATGTCGATGCCGCGCAGGATGTTGACCGGCCCGTGGGCGGCGGGCACGGTCAGGCGCAGATCCTCGACGGCGATTCGCAGGCCCCTCCCGGGCGGGATGGCGGATCGCGAGGCAGGCGACGGAGCAAGACTGTCCATGGCCCAGCGATATGGCCCGTCCCCGCCGTCCCGCCAACCGCGTCTCGCACGGCGCGCGCTGCTGGCGCTGCCGCTGCTGGCCGCCGCCCCTGCTCCACCCCCCTCGCCAGCCCCCTCGCCGACCCCCTCGCTGACCAGGCCGCTCCCACGCCTGCTCGTCCTGGGCGACTCGCTTTCAGCCGGCTATGGCCTGCCCGCCGCGGAAGCGTTCCAGGCGCAGCTCAAGGCGGCGTTGGCGAAGGCCGGGCACCCCGTGCACATCCTCGACGGCGCGGTCTCCGGCGACACCACCGCGGGCGGGCTGGCGCGGCTCGACTGGGTGCTCGCCGGCGGCGCGGATGCCGCGATCGTGGAACTCGGCGGCAATGACGGGCTGCGCGGCCTGCCCCCCTCGGAAACCGAGAAAAATCTCTCGGCGATCCTCGACAGGCTCGCGGCCAGGCACATCCCGGCGCTGCTCGCCGGCATGTACGCGCCGCCCAATCTCGGCCCACAATACGAGCGGGCGTTTCGCGCGGTGTTCGACCGCCTCGGCCGGCGACCGGGCGTGATCTACGAACCCTTCTTCCTCGCCGGCGTGGCCACCCACCGATCGCTCGAGCAGCCGGACCAGATCCATCCCGACGCCAGGGGCGTGCGCATCGTCGTCGCCAATATCCTGCCGCTGGTGATCAAGTTGCTCGCCGAGATCGGGCACCGATGAGGCTGTTCGTCGCCCTCGAACTGCCGTGGGAACTGCGCCAGCGGCTGGCGGCCCTCGGCGGCGGCGTGCCCGGCGCGCGCTGGATCCCGGCGGAGAACCTGCACCTCACGCTGCGCTTCATCGGCGAGGTGCCGCCGTTCCGCGCCGAGGAGATCGACCACGCGCTGGCGGCGCTGCGCGGGCGGCGCTTTCCCCTCGTGCTCGCCGGCATCGGCACCTTCGCCAAGGCGGGGCGCGAGACCCTGCTGTGGGTGGGCGTGGAGCGCTGCGAGCGGCTGGAACACCTGCAGGGAAAGATCGAAACGGCCTTGCAACGGGCGGGACTGGAGCCAGAGCGGCGGCGTTTCGTGCCGCACGTCTCGCTGGCGCGCCTCGACAACGCCGCTCCCGAGAAGCTCGCCGCCTTCGTGCAGCGCCACAACCTGTTCCGCACCGGGCCGTTCGAGGTCGAACACTTCACCCTGTTCAGCTCGCGGCTGGGCAAGGAGCAGGCGGCCTACGAGGCCGAAGTTGAGTACGAACTGGCCTGAGGCGGCTCAGACCACGCGGTCGCCATCACGGATCGGCTCGCCGCGGCCGAAGCGGCGCATGTTGTCGAACATGCGCGTGACCGTGGGCACGAAATTGTCCGCCGCCCCGGCCGCGAGATGCGGCGTGACCACGGCGTTGGGCAGCTTGAGCAGCGGGTGGTCGGCGGGCACCGGCTCGACCTCGTAGACATCGACGGCGGCGGCATGGATGGTGCGGTTACGCAGCGCTTCCACCAAGGCCGCCTCGTCCACCACGCCGCCACGCGCGACGTTGACGAGCACCGCCGACGGCTTCATCGCGGCAAGTGCCTTCGCGTCGATCAGGTTCTCGGTCTCGGGTACCAGCGGGCAATGAAGCGACAGCACATCGGCCTTCTCCAGCATCTCGGGCACCGTGGCGTAGGCGACGCCGAGCGCCCGTTCCTCCGCCGGCGGGAGCGGGTGCGGCTTGTTATAGAGAACGGTGCAGCCGAAGCTGGCCACCATGCGCGCGACGCTGCGCCCGATGGCGCCGAAGCCGACGATGCCCACGGTCTTGCCCGAGAGCAGCCGCGCCTCCTGCGGCATCGACCCGCCCGCCCAGCGCCCCTCGCGCAACTCCGCGTGGCCGTAGCCGATGTTGCGCAGGGCCGCGAGCATCAGCCCCATCGTGTGCTCGGCAACTGCCATCGCGTTGCTGCCGGTGGTGCGCGCCACCGCGATGCCACAGGCCTTCGCCGTTTCGAGATCGATATTATCAAGCCCAACGCCCCATTTGTGCAGCAGCTTGAGCCGCCTCGCCGCGCGCAGCACGGTGCCGGTCACTTCCACTTGGCCGGTGATGGCGTAGTCCGCCTCGGCGATGATGGCGCAGCGGTGCTCCTCGCTGCGTTCGGTGCCGTGGGTGAGCACCATGCCCTCCGGCAGCAGCGCGCGCAGCTTGTCCGCCCGCGCCGGGTTCATCATGTCGAGAATGACGACGGTCTCGGTCACTCCTGCCTCGCCCAATTCCGCCTCGTTCAGATCGAGAAACGCACGCCGGGGCGCGCCAGGCCGCCCGCGATGGCGACGGGCGTGCCGTCTGCGCGCCAGCACGCGGCACCGGTCATCGTGCCGTCGGGCGCCCAGGCGATCGCGTTCATGCCGC
>JAJXZO010000072.1 GCA_021780035.1 Pseudomonadota bacterium | reverse complement strand
TGAAGGTGCCCTTTTCCTCGTCCGGATCGCGGCCGAAATGACCATAGGCCGAGGCCGGGGCGTAGATCGGCCGGTTGAGGTGCAGGTGCTCGCGGATGCCGCGCGGGGAGAGGTTCACCAGCTCGCGGAGCACCTTCTCGATCCTGGTCTCGTCCACGTCCTTGCCGGTGCCGTGCAGGTCCACATAGACCGAGAGCGGGTGCGACACGCCGATCGCGTAGCTGATCTGCAGCGTGCAGCGCTCCGCCAGCCCCGCGGCGACGACGTTCTTGGCGAGGTAGCGGCAGGCATAGGCGGCGGAGCGGTCGACCTTGGTCGGGTCCTTGCCGGAGAAGGCGCCGCCGCCGTGCGGGGCGGCACCGCCATAGGTGTCGACGATGATCTTGCGCCCGGTGAGCCCGCAATCCCCGTCCGGGCCGCCGATGACGAACTTGCCCGTGGGGTTCACGTAGATCTCGTGCTCCGGCGGCATCCAGCCGCGCGGCAGGCTGCTCTCGATGATGGGCAGCAGCATGCGCTTGATCTCGGTCTGCTCGAGATCGTCCTCGTGCTGGGTCGAGACGACGACGGAGGTGGCGCCCACCGGCTTGCCGTCCACGTAGCGCAGGGTCACCTGGCTCTTGGAATCCGGCAGCAGGCCGCGCACCGCGACGTCGTTGTTGCGGCGCATCTCGTTCATCCGGCGCAGGATCAGGTGCGCGTAGTAGAGCGGTGCCGGCATCAGCGACGGCGTCTCGGTGCAGGCGTAGCCGAACATGATGCCCTGGTCGCCGGCGCCCTCGTCCTTGTTGCCGGCCGAATCCACGCCCTGGGCGATGTCCTGGGACTGGGCGTGCAGGTGGACGTGCACCGCGGCGTTGCGCCAGGAGAAGCCCTGCTGGTCGTAGCCGATGTCGCGCACGGCCATGCGTGCGAGATGGGTGAGAAGCTCGTGCGTCACCGTGTCCGGCCCGCGGGTCTCGCCGGCGAGCACGATGCGGTTGGTGGTCACCAGGGTTTCGCAGGCGACGCGCGAGTAGGGGTCGGCGGCGAGGAACGCGTCGAGGACGGTGTCGCTGATCCGGTCGGCGACCTTGTCCGGGTGCCCCTCGGAAACCGATTCGGAAGTGAAGAGATACTCGCCCTTGTCGCGCATTTCTGTTCGTTGCCCCGGCCGTTGAAAACCGCGGGGGTCAATGGCGGAAAGACCCCATGGGGTCAAGGAACCGGGTCAGGCGAAAACCGGGTCAGGCCGGCGGGGCGATCCCGAGCACGTCCGCCATGCCGTAGAGGCCGGGCTTGCGGCCATGGACCCAGCGGGCGGCGCGGACCGCGCCGGTGGCGAAGGCGCGGCGGTCGAAGGCGCGATGGGTGAGCGCGATGTGCTCCGTGCCGGCGGCGAACAGCAGCGTGTGCTCGCCCACCACCTGGCCGCCGCGCAGCGCCGCGAAGCCGATGGCGCCGGTCCCCCGCGCACCGGTATGCCCGTCCCGCCCGCTCTCCATGTGTCCCTCGAGCTTGTGGCCGCGGCCGCGGGCGACGGCGCGGCCCATGGCGATGGCGGTGCCGGAGGGCGCGTCCACCTTCTGGCGGTGGTGCATCTCCAGGATCTCGGCGTCGTAGGCTTCCGCCGGAAGGGCGGCGGCCATGCGCTCGGCCAGCGCCAGCACCAGGTTCACGCCGGGCGAGAAATTGGCGGCGTAGACGACCGGCACGCGGGCCGCCGCCTCCGCCAGCACCGCCTCGTCGGCCGCCGAGAGCCCGGTGGTGCCGATGACATAGGCACAGCCGGCGGCGGCGACGGCGCGCGCGTTGGATGCCGCGGCCGAGGCATGGGAGAAATCGACGACGACGTCGCTGGCCGCGGCGAGGGCCGCGATGTCGGCGAACCGCCCCTCCGCCGGCTCGCGGTCGACGCCGCCGGCAAACTTCAGTCCCGCCGCCGCCACTTCCTCCGCCACCAGCCGGCCCATGCGCCCGGCGATGCCGGAGATTCCGATGCCCTTTTCCATGGCGGCAGACTGCGCGGCACCAGGTTGCCGGGCAAGGGGCGGGCGGGCATGCTTCGCGGCATGCACGATCTTGCCCACGCGGTGGCGCCGCGCGCGCGTGCCGGGCGGGCCCGCGCCGTGGCCGAAGTCCGGCCTTGACCAAGGCGCGCATTCCGCCCTGGACGTGGATCATCCCGCTGCTCGGCTGGCTGCTGCTCGGCGCGCGGGCGGGCGGCCTGGCGCACCCGCTGCTGGCGGCGGCGCGCGGCGTGGTACTCGTCGGCTGCGTGCGCGCCGCCGTGCACCACGCCGAGGTGGTGGCGCGGCGCGTGGGCGAGCCGTTCGGCACCCTGTTGCTGGCGCTGGCGGTGACCTCGATGGAGGTGGCGCTGATCGTCTCGCTCTCGCTCAAGGGCGAGGCAACGCTGGCGCGCGACACCGTCTTCGCCACCATCATGCTGATCCTGAACGGCATGGTCGGGCTGTGCCTGCTGCTCGGCGCCTCGCGCCACCGCGAGCAGCATTTCAGCGTCTACGGCGTGAGCGCGACCCTGGCCGCGATCGCCGCGATTTCGGTCATCACCCTGGTG
>JAJXZO010000222.1 GCA_021780035.1 Pseudomonadota bacterium | reverse complement strand
CCCCATTTGTCGCCGAGCAGCATGCCGATGTAGGCGAGCAGGAAGCACCACGGCCAGGAGCCGATGAAGGTGTAGAGGTGGAAGCGCCCCTGCGGCATGCGGGCGATGCCGGCGGGAAGCGCGATGAAGGTGCGCACGACGGGGAGCATGCGGGCGATCAGCACCGCGAGATTGCCGAAGCGGTCGAAAAAGCGGTCGGCGTGCTCGAGGTCGCGGTGGCTGAGGAGGACGTATTTGCCCCAGCGCTCCACCGCCGGCCGGCCGCCGTAATAGCCCACGGCGTAGGCGGCGAGCGAGCCGAGGTTGCAGCCGAGCGCGCCCACGGTGGCGACGAGGAACAGGTTCATCTTCCCCACCGAGACGAGGTAGCCGGCGAAGGGGAGGATCACCTCCGACGGCAGCGGGATGCAGGCGGATTCGAGCGCCATCAGTAGCGCGAGGCCGAGGTAGCCGGCCTTCGACATCACCGTGACGATGGCCAGGGCGACGGCCCCGGCGATGCTTCCGTGCATGGTATTCCTTCGCCCGCTCGCAGCGCGGCCCGCGCCATAGCACAGAGAGCGCGGCGCGCGTAGGGCGGGGTTGGGGGGTGCGTTCGCGGTGGCGGAATGCGCTGCGCTTTTCCGCCCTACGGTGATGCGGGGGTAGGGACAACGCTCGTCGTCCCGATGACGTTTCAGGGTCCGCGAGAACGACATCGATGAGACAATTGATTCGACTCAATACCGTTTTGGGTTCAGAATATCCTGCATATGGTTCGTGCCAATCGCGAGCACAGTCTCCGCGAGGGAGTGACCGATATGACGATCAGCAAAAGAGCAGTAATCACCTCACTGGTATTTGCTCTGTTCTTGCCTTTTGCCGCAGAGGCACAGCCGGGGCCACGAGCGAGTTGGCCAGGCGGGGGACCTGGACCGTATTCGCCGTATGCCGCAGGCCGGTATGGCGTCGGCAACCCCTACGCCCGGGAAATGAACGCACTCGCCGTCAGAAATCCGGCGAAGCACGATGCCTGCTTCACGCAGGCGAACGACAGGAACCTCCGACGAGACGCTCGCTGGAGGTTCATGATCGATTGCATGAAAAAATAAGCAGGCATGGCGATCGAGGATGGCCCGATGGAACGCAACAACCATCGGGCCGTCCCGAACCCGTCACGTTGCATCGATGTTGCAGCGAGCGCACGGCGAGAAAGCGCCGCGCATCCCGCCGCGCGTACACATGGTCGGCCATCCGCTTGCGGCGAACCCCTGCCGGCGGCGCGCCGGACCTTCCATTGTGGCGGAATGCGCTGCGCTTTTCCGCCCTACGGCGGTGCGGGGGTCGCGGGTGCGTTCGCGGTGGCGGAATGCGCTGCGCTTTTCCGCCCTGCGTCACTGTGGGGTTGGGGAGGATGCGCTGCGTTTTTCCGCCCTACGGCGGAGACCGGAGGTGGATGGTAGCGGCGGGCGGATTTGAACCACCGACCAAGGGATTATGATTCCCCTGCTCTACCGCTGAGCTACGCCGCCATGCCACGTCCGGGGGGCGCAGATAGCGCGCCCGCCCCCGCTCCGTCAATCGCTTGTTGCCGCGGCCCGGATGAGGCCGCCGCCGAGCACCCGGCTGCCCTCGTAGAACACGCAGGCCTGCCCCGGCGCCGGCAGCGCCGGGACGTCGAGCACCACCTCGGCGCCCTCGGCCGTGGGCCGCAGCAGCGCCGGACGCAGGGCGTCGTGCGCGCGGAGCTTCACCTCGCAGCGCCGCCCGGCGGGTTCCACCAGCCAGTTCACCTCGTCCAGGGCCACGAGCCGCGTGCCCGCGCCCTGCGGCCCCACCACCACTCTTCCGGCGCGCGCGTCGAGCGCCACCACCACCTGCCGCACGCCCCCCACCACCGCCGCGTCGCCGAGCCGCTTGCCCTGGCCCACGGTGTAGCGGGCGATGCCCTGGTGCCGCCCGACCACCCGGCCCCCGGCGGTGACGATCTCGCCTTCCGCCAGCGCGCCCGGATGCAGGCGGGCGACCAGTTCCGCGTGCTCGCCCCGCGCCACGAAGCAGATGTCCTGGCTGTCCGGCCTTGCCGCCACCGGCAGGCCGAGCCGGACGGCTTCCGACCGCACCCACGCCTTGTCCGGCGCGCGGCCGAGCGGGAACATGCCGCGCGCAAGCTGCGCCTTCGTCACCGCGTAGAGGAACCAGCTCTGGTCGCGGGCGAGGTCGGCGGGCCGATGCAGCTCCACCCCCTCCGGCCCCTCCGCCAGCCGCGCGTAGTGGCCGGTGGCGAGCCTGTCGCAGCCGAGGCGATCGGCGAGGTCCAGCAGCACGGCGAACTTGATGTGGCGGTTGCAGCGGGCGCAGGGCACGGGCGTCGCGCCCCCGGCGTAGGTGGCGGCGAAGTCGCCGACGACGCGCTCGAAGAACTCGTCCCGCGCATCGAGCAGGTGATGCGGGATGCCGAGGCTTGCCGCCACCTCCCGCGCCGAGGCGGCGCCGGCCGGCGGGGCGTCCTTTTCCTCGCCTTCGCACAGCCAGAGCGTGGCGCCTTCCACCTCGTGCCCGGCTTCCCGCAGCAGCGCCGCGGTGACGCTGCTGTCCACTCCGCCCGACATGGCAACCAGTATGCGCATCCGTCCCGCCCTCCGCTCGCGTCGCGCCGGCCGCCAGGACAGACGGCCGCGCCTAGCCCTTCTGCGCGTTGCGCGTCGCCGCCGGCAGCCGCACCACCAGGCCGTCCAGCGCCTCGCTCATGACGATCTGGCAGCCCAGCCGCGAGGTGCGCTCCAGCCCGAAGGCGAGGTCGAGCATGTCCTCCTCGTCCTCGCTCGGTTTCGCCAGCCTGCCGAACCATGCCGGATCGACGATGACGTGGCAGGTCGAGCAGGCGAGCGAGCCCTCGCACGCGCCCTCGATATCGACGTTGTTGCGCCGGGCGATCTCGAGAACCGTAAGCCCCAGCGGGGCTTCCACCTCGCGGCGGGTTCCGTCAGGCTCGACGAAGGTCATCTTCGGCATGGTCTGCTCGCGCCTCTATGCGGGCGTGCGCCGCGAGCAGGGTCTCGGCGGCGAACGCGATGTCGGCGGCGGAGTTAAAGCGTCCGATGCCGATCCGCAAGCTGCGCCCCGCCGCCTCCGGGGACAGCCCCAGCGCGCTCAGCACGTAGGAGGGCGCGACCTCGGCCGAGGAGCACGCCGAGCCGGTGGAGACGCACAGCTCCGGCGCTTCCGCGAGCAGCGCCGCCGCGGTGGCGGCGGGAAAGGTGAGGTTGAGGTTGCCTGCCAGCCGCGCGCCCATGCTGCCGTTCACCGCGAGCCCCGGCAGGCCGCGCCGCAGCCGCGCCAGCAGGTCATCGCGGAGCGCGCCGATGCGCGCCGCCTCGACCGCCATCTCGGCGCCGGCGATGCGCGCCGCCTCGCCCAGGCCCACCAGCAGCGGCACCGGCATGGTGCCCGAGCGCAGCCCCCGCTCCTGCCCCCCGCCGGAGAACAGCGGCGCCAGGCGCACGCGCGGGCGGCGGCGCACATAGAGCGCGCCCACCCCCTTCGGGCCGTAGAACTTGTGGCCGCTGACGGAAAGCAGGTCGATGTCCATGGCGCGGACGTCGAGCGGCAGCTTGCCCACCGCCTGCGCGGCGTCGGTGTGGAAGGCGGCGCCGTGCCGGTGGGCAAGGGCGGCGAGGCCGGCGATGTCCTGCACCACGCCGGTTTCGTTGTTCGCCGCCATAACGCTGAGCAGCAGCGTCGGCACGGCGAGCGCTTCCTCCGCCGCGCCGGCGTCGAGCAGCCCGTCCGGGCGAACCCCCAGCAGCACCACCTCGAAGCCCTCGGCGCGCAAGGCGGCGAGCGATTCGAGCACGCACTTGTGCTCGGTGGCGACCGAGACCAGCCGCCGCCGCCCGTCCCCCCGCGCCGCCGCCTGCCGCGCGAAGCCCTTGATGGCGAGGTTGTTCGATTCGGTGGCGCCGGAGGTGAAGACCACCTCCCGCGCCTCGGCCCCGATCAGCGCCGCGAGCTGCGCGCGCGCCGCTTCCATCGCCGCCTCGGCGTCGCGGCCCATGGCGTGCTCGGCGCTGTGGGCGTTGCCGAAGCGTTCGGAAAAGAACGGCAGCATCGCCGCCACCACCCTGGGATCGCAGGCGGTGGTGGCCTGGTTGTCGAGATAGACGGGGCGGTTCGGGCGGGCGGGATCGTTCGGCATGCCGCCGATGTAGGCGCGGCGCCGTCTTCCGCAAAGGGCCGGCCGCTACTTGGGCGCCATCCAGTCGTCGTCGCGGCCGAGCCGCGACACCTCCGCCCGGAGCGCCGCCACCTCGCCCCGCAACTGCTCGAAGTCGCGCAGCAGCGGGTCGAGCACGCCGCCCTCGGGCGTGCCGTAGGCGTCGAACGAAGGCGCCGCCGGCTGCGGCGCCGCGCCCCGGCGCCGCGGCTCCACCGGCCGCGCCGGGATGCCCACCACCGTCGCGCCCGGCGCCACCGGCTCCAGCACCACGGCGTTCGAGCCGACGCGGGCGCCGTCGCCCACCACGATCGCGCCGAGCACCTTGGCCCCGGCGCCGATGATGACGTTGTTGCCGATGGTGGGGTGGCGCTTGCCGTGGGCGAGCGAGGTGCCGCCGAGCGTCACCTGGTGGTAGAGGGTGACGTCGTCGCCCACCTCGGCGGTTTCGCCGATCACCACCCCCATGCCGTGGTCGATCACCAGGCGCCGGCCGAGCCGCGCCGCGGGGTGGATCTCGATGCCGGTGAGGAAGCGCCCAAGGTGGGAGAGCAGCCGCGCCGGCAGGAACAGATGCGCCTGCCACAGCGCGTGGGCGAGCCGATGCCACAGCACGGCGTGCAGCCCGGGGTAGCACAGGATCACCGTCAGGCGCGAGCGCGCCGCCGGATCGCGGTCCTGGTAGGCCTTCACCGACTCGCGCAAAAACAGGAAGCTCATGCGACATTTCCGATAGAAAAAACGCGACCGTCGCCCTATAGTCCGGCCCCTCCGGACGGAAGGCCCAGTCCGGGGCGACTCCAGGACAGAGTGGGCCCCGCTTCCATATGGCTCCGCAGCAGGCAAGCAGTACCCTCCCCAGGGGTCAACACCGCCATTCTGCGGCCGCCACGCGGCAAGAGGGGCGCCCCGCCAGGGGTCGCGACGGCAAGGGCGCGTATCGTCAGCATTTTCGGATTGTGCCGGCCACCACGCAAGCGCGTGGCCGTTCGGAACGGCTCAACCCGGAGTATACAGCACAGCGGGTTTTGCAAGCTCATGCCTGAAGTCATGTTCGCCGGCCCAGACGGCCGCCTGGAAGGCCGTTACTACCACTCCAAGGAATCCGGCGCCCCGTTGGCGCTGCTGTTGCACCCCCACCCGCTGCACGGCGGTTCGATGAACAACCGCATCACCTACACCATCTACCAGGCGTTCCAGCGCCTGGGCTTCTCGGTGATGCGCTTCAACTTCCGCGGCGTCGGCCGCAGCCAGGGCCGCTACGACGGCGGCATCGGCGAGATCAGCGACGCCGCCGCCGCGCTCGACTGGATGCAGATGGTGAACCCGAACTCGGGCGGCCTGTGGATCGCCGGCTACTCGTTCGGCGCCTTCGTCGGCATGCAGCTGCTGATGCGCCGGCCGGAGATTTCCGGCTGGATCAGCATCGCCCCGCCCGCCAACCATTACGACTTCGGCTTCCTCGCCCCCTGCCCCTGCGGCGGCCTGCTGCTGCACGGCGACACCGACGAGCTGGTGCCGGAGCCGGCGGTGAAGAAGCTGGTGGACAAGCTCAACACCCAGAAGGGCGTCTCCATCGACTACCGGGTGCTGCCCGGCGCCGACCACGTGCTCGCCTCGCACGCCGACGTCATCGCCGAGCACGTCGAGGACTACGTGCGCAAGACCATCGCCCGCCGCTCGCTGGCGATGGCCGCCGACTGAGCGCACGCATCCCCCCGCCGGGCGCGGCGGCGCGCCCGCCCGGCTCCGGCCCGCGGCATTTGCATCCCCCCGCCCCTGTGCTACCCCGGCGGCGCCGAAAACACCGGATTCCGTAGCATGCCGAGCGATTCCTTCCTCCACGAGGCCGAGGCCCGCGGCTTCATCCATCAGTGCACCGACGCCGACGGCCTGGCCGCCGCACTCCGCGAGGGCGTGCTTTCCGGCTACATCGGCTTCGACTGCACGGCTTCCAGCCTGCACGTCGGCAGCCTGGTGCAGATCATGCTGCTGCGCCTGATGCAGCGCCACGGGCACAAGCCGGTGGTGCTGATGGGCGGCGGCACCACCCGCATCGGCGACCCCTCCGGCAAGGACGAGTCGCGGCAGATGCTGTCGGACGAGCAGATCGCCGCCAACATGGCGGGCATCCGCCGCTGCTTCGCGCCGTTCCTGAGCTTCGGCGAGGGCGCGGCCGACGCGGTGATGCCGAACAACAACGACTGGCTGGGGCCGCTCGGCTACATCCCGCTTCTGCGCGAGGTGGGCGTTCATTTCACCATCAACCGCATGCTCACCTTCGATTCGGTGCGGCTGAGGCTGGAGCGCGAGCAGCCGCTCACCTTCCTCGAATTCAACTACATGATCCTGCAGAGCTACGACTTCCGCGAGCTCTACCGCCGCCTCGGCGTGCGGCTGCAGATGGGGGGCTCCGACCAGTGGGGCAACATCGTCGCCGGGGTCGAACTGGTGCGGCGCACCGAAGGCGCCGGCGTGTTCGGGCTGACCACGCCGCTGATCACCACCGCCTCGGGCGCCAAGATGGGCAAGACCGCGCGCGGCGCCATCTGGCTGACCGCCGACCGCCTGCCCGCCTTCGACTACTGGCAGTTCTGGCGCAACACCGAGGACGGCGACGTGGGCCGCTTCCTCCGCCTGTTCACCGAGCTGCCGCTGGGCGAGATCGCGCGGCTGGAGGCGCTGGGCGGGGCCGAGATCAACGAGGCGAAGAAGGTGCTGGCCACCGAGGCGACCGCGCTGCTGCACGGGCGCGAGGCGGCGGCGGCCTCGGCCGCGGCGGCGCGGCAGACCTTCGAGCAGGGCGAGGCGGCGGCCGATCTGCCGGTGGTGGCGATCCCCGCGGCGGAAGCGGCCGACGGCGTGCCCGCCTTCCGGCTGTTCACGCTTGCCGGGCTCGCCGCCTCCAACGCCGAGGCGCGGCGGCTGATCCGCGGCGGCGGCGGGCGCATCGACGACGCGCCGGTGGCCGACGAGGGCGCGCTGATCGGAGCCGAGAGGCTTGCCGCGGGGGTGAAAGTCTCGGCGGGACGCAAGCACCACCGGCTGGTGCGGCTGGCACCGGCGTAACGGGCGGGGCCTAGCCGCCGCCCTGCGCCGGCCCGCCGGTTCCCGGCGGCGCCCCCGGCGCGGGCGCGGGGACCTCGTCGAAGATGCCGAACAGCCCGCGCAGGAAGCCGGGCGTCAGCACCGACAGCGGGTTCACGATCACCTGCGGGTCGTTGATCGGCCCGCGCAGCGAGTAGTCCGCGGCGACCAGGCCCCCGCCCTTCTCCGGGCTGAACAGGCGCCCGATCAGCGGGATGTTCCCGAGCAGCGAGTTGAAGAAATAGGCCGGCACGACGGTGCCGTCGATGGCGAGCCGGCCGGTGCCGAAATCGATCCGCCCCTTCGCCGTCAGGCCGAGAGAGGAGGAGAAAGCGCGCGCCTGGGTGATGTCGAGCACCTCGCCGGTCTTGGTGAACGGCATGATCAGGTGGCTGAACCCGAGCCCCGGCCCCTGCAGCAGATCGACCAGTCCGTAGAAGGTCACCGCCTGCAGCAGCTTGGCCAGCACCGGCGCGTTGCGCACGCGGAAATCGGTGATCTCCGCCTTCCCGACCAGCGGCCTTCCGGGCTTGCCGTCCTGGTACTGGCCGGAGATCGTCAGCTGCCCGCCATCCACCCCGTCGGCCACGTCGAGCGCGCGCAGCAGGCCGCCGGCATCGGCGGCGGTGATGGCGAGGCTTTGCGTTCCGGCGCCGGGGGCGATGCGCACGCTGACGTCCCCCTTTGCCGCCGCGGCGCCGGTGCGGCCTGTCAGCGTGGCGGAGGTGATGCGCGAGCCCTCGCCGGCGGCGCTGCCGCGCACGCCGTAGAGCAGCCGGTTCGGTCCGCCCAGCGCCACCTGCGCGAGATCCACCGAGGCACGCCACGGCGGGCCGGCCGTCTCGGCCGCCGGCGGTTTGGCCGTGCCGCTGCCGCTGCCGCTGCCGGCGCGATGGCCGAATTCCGCCTCGGCGTCGAGGCTTCGCCCGGAGAGCCGCGCCACCCAGGGCGCTCCCGGCCGCGAGGGGAACTCGAGCGTGCCATGGAAATCGTTGCGCGGCCCGAGCACCACCTGGTCGAGGCTTGCGCTCGCCGGCTTGCCGCCGGCGAAGCGCATGGAGGCGGAAACATGCAGCCCCGTTCCCTCGACGCGGAGCACCGGCATCGCCAGAATCTCGTCATGGCGCAGCACCAGGCGGATCTCGGCCCGCGCCGCCTCGCCCGCGGGCTTGGCATAGCCGAGCTTCGGCACGGCGAGCGCCGCGTCGCGGAGATCGGCCATCAGAGTGACATCGTTCCGCCCGTCGCGCCGGACCTGCTCGCCGGCCTGGAACGCCACCGTCCCGGAGAGCGCGCCCTCCGCCGGCAGCCCCAGCGCCGCCAGCTGCGCACCGCTCGCCTCGCCGGTCGCCTGCACCCGCTCGACCACCTGCGCCGGGCCGCCGTGGCGGAAGTCGAGCCCGACGGAGAGCTTTGCCGGAATGCCGCCGAGCTTCGCCGTGCCTTCCACCCGCATGCCGTGGTCGTCGGCGCTGAACGCCAGATGCCCTTCGTCGAGATCGTGGCCGAGCACCGCGGCGCCGAGGTGCAGATTGCTCAGCGTTCCGTGCGTGGCGATGGTCACCTGGCTCATTTTCAGGTCGTGGTTGAGCGGCAGGTTGGCGGTGAGCTGCCCGCTCGCCTGCCCCGAGGGGTGCTCGATGGTCAGCGGGCTGCGGGAGACGAGCCGGAGCGCCGGGTCGTTCAGCAGGGCGAACAGATCGGCCACCGGCCCGGCGAGATCGCCGTTCAGGGCAAGGAACTGGTCGTGCACATCGAGCCCGGTGATATGGAGGAGGCCCTTCCTGACGACGATGCCTCCCTCCTTGCCGCCGCCCTCCCTGGCCGCGGTCACCGCGATGTCGAGCGCCTGGGGGGAAAGGAAGGTCAGCGCCGCCTCGCCGTGCTCCAGCGGCGGCAGCGACTTCAGCCAGCGGACGGTGAGATCGTGGCCGGCGAAGCCGCCGCCGAGCGCGGTGATTTTCATGCCGGTGAAATCGTCGCGCCCGGTCAGCGTCAGCGAGATCCGCCCGTCCGTCCCCGTGCCGGAGGTGATGTTCTCGATGAGCCACGGCCGCAGGTGCGGGTTGCCGATCCCCACCGGCCACAGCGCCGGCAGGTCGGCGAAGGCGAACCTGTCGAAGCCCACGTCGATGCGGGCGGTGAAGGCGCCGTCCGCCCGGCTGACCGCCGCCGTTCCCGAAAGCGTGGTGGGCGGCCCGTCCGGCCCTGGGGCGATCGTCGCCCCGACGAGCTTCAGCACCGCGTTCTCCGGCGAACCCGATGCCTCCACGGTCGCTCCGGACAGCGGCACCGTGCCCTGTTCGAACACCAGGCTCCCGGCGCCGACCTCGGCCTTCGCCTTCACGTCCTCCGGTTGCAGCGTGGTGCCGAGATGCGCGCGCGCGGTGAGCGTCACCGGAGCGTCGAGGGCCTTGAGCGGCTCCAGCGCCGGTGCGAGAGCGGCGAGGCGCGCCGGCACCACCGGCCCGAGGCGCGCCGTCACGTCCGCGCTGGCGCTGCCGGCGGCAAGCGATGCGTGCAGGGCGACCGGCAGGGACACGCCGCCGCTGGCGAGCGTGAAGCCGCCGTCGGCGACGGCACCGCCGGCCGCCGCCCGCGTCAGCGTCAGGGTGATGCCGTCCGCCGCCCACCGCAGGCCGAGCGCCTTGTCG
>JAJXZO010000058.1 GCA_021780035.1 Pseudomonadota bacterium | reverse complement strand
TGCGCGCGCAGAGAGGTCTCGCCGGCGCGGCTCGCCACCCGCACCCAATCGCCGTCGCGTATGCCGCGTTCCTCCGCGTCGTGCGGGTGGATCTCCAGCCGGTCCTCCTGGTGCCAAACCGCGTTCGCGGTGCGGCGCGTCTGCGCGCCCACGTTGTACTGGCTCAGGATGCGTCCGGTCGTGAGCAGCAGCGGGAAGCGCGGTCCCACCTTCTCGTCGGTCGGCACGTATTCGGTGACGACGAAATTGCCGAGTCCGCGCGCGAACCCGCCGATATGCATGACCGGCGTACCTTCCGGCGCCTTCTCGTTGCACGGCCATTGCACGGAGCCGAGCCGGTCGAGCTTTGCGTAGGATACGCCCGCGAAGGTTGGCGTGAGTGCGGCGATCTCGTCCATGATCTCGGAGGGATGCTCGTAGTCCATCGCCATGCCCATCGCGCGCGCGATGAGTTGCGTGATCTCCCAGTCGGCGTAACCGGCTTTCGGCGCCATCACTCGCCGCACGCGCCCGATACGCCGCTCCGCGTTGGTGAAGGTCCCGTCCTTTTCGAGGAAGGTCGAGCCGGGCAGGAACACATGCGCCCAGTTCGCGGTCTCGTTGAGGAAGAGGTCCTGCACGACGACGCACTCCATTGCCGCTAGTCCGGCCGTCACGTGATGCGTATCCGGGTCGGACTGCACGATGTCCTCACCCTGGACGTAAAGGCCTCGGAACGAACCGTCCAGCGCGGCGTCGAACATGTTGGGAATGCGCAGCCCCGGCTCCGGGTCGAGTATCACCCCCCACCGCGCCTCGAACGAGCGGCGCGTCGCCGCGTCGGAGATATGGCGGTAGCCCGGCAGCTCGTGCGGGAAGGAACCCATGTCGCAGGAGCCCTGGACATTGTTCTGCCCGCGCAGCGGATTCACGCCGACGCCGGGCCGGCCGAGATTGCCCGTCGCCATCGCAAGGTTGGCGATCGCCATCACCGCCGTGCTGCCCTGGCTGTGCTCGGTGACGCCGAGGCCGTAATAGATCGCGGCGTTGCCGCCGGTGGCATACAGCCTCGCCGCCGCCCGCAGGGTCGCCGCCGGCACGCCGGTCACCGCCTCGGTCGCTTCCGGAGATCGAGACGGATCGGCAACGAACTCGGCCCACTCGGCAAAGGTCGCGAGGTCGCAACGCTCGCGGACGAAAGCCTCGTTCACCAGCTTCTCGGTCACGATCACGTGCGCGATCGCGGTCAGCACCGCGACATTGGTGCCAGGGCGGAGTGCGAGGTGGTGCGTCGCCGCGACATGCGGTGTGCGCACCAGGTCGATGCGCCGCGGGTCGATCACGATCAGCTTCGCCCCCTGTCGCAGCCGCTTCTTCAGGCGTGAGGCGAAGACCGGGTGGGCGTCCGTCGGGTTGGCGCCGATGGTCATCACCACATCGGCATGCTCGACGGAATCGAAGTCCTGCGTCCCCGCGGAGGTGCCATAGGTGGTCTTGAGCCCGTAGCCGGTCGGCGAGTGGCAGACGCGGGCGCAGGTGTCGACGTTGTTGTTGCCAAACCCGGCGCGCACCAGCTTCTGCACCAGGTACGTCTCCTCGTTGGTGCAGCGCGAGGAGGTGATGCCGCCGACCGCGCCCACGCCGTGCTGCGCCTGGATGCGGCGGAACTCGCTCGCTACATGCGCGATCGCCTCATTCCAGGATACCTCGCGCCACGGATCGGTGACCTTGGCTCGCAGCATCGGCTTGAGGATGCGATCCGGGTGATTGGCGTATCCGGTCGCGAAACGACCCTTGACGCAGGAATGACCGCGATTGGCCTTGCCGTCCTTGTACGGGACCATGCGTACGAGCGTGTCGCCCCGCATCTCCGCCTTGAAGCTGCAGCCCACGCCGCAATAGGCGCAGGTGGTAACGGCGGAATGCTCCGGCTGGCCGAGTTCGACCACGCTCTTTTCCATCAGCGTCGCGGTCGGGCACGCCTGGACGCAGGCGCCGCAGGAGACGCATTCGCTGGTGAGGAAGCTCTCGTCCATCCCCGCCGCGACGTGTGATTCGAAGCCGCGCCCGCCAATGGTCAGCGCGAACGTGCCCTGCACCTCCTCGCAGGCGCGCACGCACCGCGAGCAGACGATGCATTTCGCGGGATCGAACTGGAAATAGGGGTTGGAGGCGTCGACCCGGGCGTCGAGATGGTTGGCGCCGCCATAGCCGTAGCGCACCTCGCGCAGCCCCACCTCGCCCGCCGTATCCTGCAGCTCGCAGTTGCCGTTGGCCGAGCAGGTCAGGCAGTCGAGCGGATGGTCGGAGATATAGAGCTCCATCACCCCGCGCCGAAGCCGCGCGAGATTGGGCGACTGCGTGTGCACGACGAGTCCCTCGGCGACCGGCGTGGTGCAGGAGGAGGGCGTGCCCGCGCGCCCGTCGATCTCGACCAGGCACATGCGGCAGGAGCCGAAGCTGTCCAGCATGTCGCTGGCGCAGAGTTTCGGCACCTTGATGCCGGCCTCCATGGCCGCGCGCATCAGCGACGTGCCTTCGGGCACCGTCACGCGCTGTCCGTCTATGGAGAGCGTCACCATCGCCGTTGC
>JAJXZO010000247.1 GCA_021780035.1 Pseudomonadota bacterium | reverse complement strand
TGCGCCCGCCGTCGTGGTAGGCGAGGGAAACCGGCTCGGCGGCGCCGAACAGGATCGCCTCGCGCACCGGTTCCGGCAGATCGGCGAACGGCGTGCGCAGGGAAACCTTGAAGTGCCGCGCGAGCCCCTGCAGCGTCTGCTCGTAGTAGGGCGTGCGCGACGAGGTCCACGGCGCGATCGCCCCCTCGGCGAGGCAGCGCCGCCCGTCGGGCACCACCAGGGCCGGGTCGAAGAACGTCTCCACCCCCAGCCCGTCGCAGGCCGGGCAGGCGCCGTGCGGCGAGTTGAAGGAGAACAGCCTGGGCTCGATCTCCTCGATGGTGAAGCCGCTCACCGGGCAGGCGAAGCGGCTGGAGAACACCGTGCGCTCGCCCGAATCCGCGTTCTCCACGTAGACGATGCCGTCCCCGAGGCCGAGCGCGGTTTCGAAGCTGTCGGCCAGCCGCTGCGCCATGCCGTCCCGCACCACCACGCGGTCCACCACCACCTCGATGCTGTGCTTGACCTTGCGGTTGAGCGCGGGCACGGCGCCGATCTCGTGCAGGGCGCCGTCCACCTTCACCCGCGTGAAGCCCTGCTTCTGCAACTCCGCGAGTTCGCGCCGGTATTCGCCCTTGCGGTCGCGCACCACCGGGGCGAGCAGCAGCAGCCGGCTGCCCTCGGGCATCGTCAGCGTGCGGTCCACCATCTGGCTCACCGTCTGCGCCTCGATGGGCAGGCCGGTGGCCGGCGAATAGGGCACGCCCGCCCGCGCCCACAGCAGGCGCATGTAGTCGTAGATCTCGGTCACCGTGCCCACGGTGGAGCGCGGGTTGTGGCTCGCGCTCTTCTGCTCGATGGCGATGGCGGGCGACAGGCCCTCGATGGCGTCCACGTCGGGCTTGCCGGCCAGTTCCAGGAATTGCCGCGCGTAGGCGGAGAGCGACTCGACGTAGCGGCGCTGCCCCTCGGCGTAGATGGTGTCGAAGGCGAGGCTCGACTTGCCGGAGCCCGACAACCCGGTGATGACGGTGAAGCTGCCGCGCGGGATGTCCACGTCCACGTTCTTCAGGTTGTGCTCGCGGGCGCCGCGCACGCGGATGCTGTCGGCGTTCGGATCGGGGGTGCTGGGCATCAGGAAAGGCGGCTTTCGTTCTCTATGTGTTCTGCTAGTATCGCCCCTGCCGGCGCCGTCGCAAGGGGGCGTGACAGGCTGGCGGATTCAGGCTTTGTTGCAGCCGATGACAGGCGGCGCCGTCCCGGGGCCGCCGGCGCGGGCAGAACAGGACAGGGTGGCATGGCTGGCAGTGTGAACAAGGTTATTCTGGTCGGCAACGTGGGCAAGGACCCCGAGGTGCGGTCCACCCAGGACGGCACCAAGATCGTGCAGTTCAGCCTCGCCACCAGCGAGACGTGGAACGACCGGGCGAGCGGCGAGCGCAAGGAGCGCACCGAGTGGCACCGGGTGGTGGTGTTCAACGAGCGCATCGCCGACGTGGTGGAAAAATACGTTCGCAAGGGCAGCAAGCTCTATGTCGAGGGCTCGCTGCAGACGCGCAAGTGGACCGACCAGTCCGGGCAGGACAAATACACCACCGAGGTGGTGATCGGCCGCTTCCGCGGCGAGCTCACGCTGCTCGATTCCCGCGGCGGCGGCGGGGCGGAGGCCGGAGCGGAGGGCGCGGGACGCGCCCAGCCGGCGCGCGCGACGGGCAGCGGCGGGCGGGGCGGCCCGAGCTGGGACGCGCCCAAGTCCGGCGACCTCGACGACGAGATTCCGTTCTAGAGAAGCGATGCCCGGCGCGGCGGCGGGTGCGGCCGCGCCGGCGGGCGCTCAGACCTTCTCCACCTGGGCGTATTCCAGTTCGACCGGGGTGGCGCGGCCGAAGATGGAGACGCTGACCTTCACGCGGCCCTTCTCCTCGTCCACTTCCTCCACCGTGCCGTTGAAGCTGGTGAACGGGCCGTCGGCGACCCGAACCTGCTCGCCCACCTCGAACACCACCGAGGGACGCGGCCGCTCGATGCCCTCGCGGCTCTGCTTGACGATGCGGTCGGCCTCGGCGTCGGGGATGGGGCTCGGCCGGGCGCGGGTACCGAGGAAGCCGGTGACCTTCGGCGTATCCTTCACCAGGTGCCAGGACTCGTCGTTCAGCTCCATCTTCACCAGCACGTAGCCGGGGAAGAACTTGTGCTCGGCGTTCACCTTCTGGCCGCGCCGCACCTCCACCACCTGCTCGGAGGGCACCAGCACCTCGTCGATCATATCGCCGAGGCCCTTCTCGTCGGCCTGCTGCTTGATCTGCTGCGCGATCTTCTTCTCGAAGCCGGAATAGACGTGCACCACGTACCAGCGCTTGCTCATGTCCGGTCCCCTCAGCCCATGCCGCCGAACAGCAGGCGCACGAACAGTCCGATCACCTGATCGGCCGCGAAAAAAAACGTTGCCGCGAGTGCCGCCATGGCGAACACCAGCCCGGTGGTGATCATGGTCTCCTTGCGGCCAGGCCACGCGACGCGGCCCACCTCGGAGCGCACCTCGCGGAAGAACTTCGCCGGATTGAACGCCACGCTGCTCATACCCTCAGGAATGCCTTTCGTGCGGACCGCGCTGGCAGGGGTGGAGGGTCTCGAACCCCCAACCTCCGGTTTTGGAGACCGGCGCTCTAGCCAATTGAGCTACACCCCTACCGGCACGGATACGGCAGGCGCCACCGCGCCGGCACCGCTGCCGTCCCGGTGTGGCGCCGTATGAAGAGTGCGCGGGGCGTTCTGTCAAGGGCAAGCCTGCGCAAAGGCACGCGCTCGCCGCACATGCCGCGCGGAAACCTACAGATCCTCCACCCGCAGCACGCCGGAAAGCCGTCGCAGCCCCAGCACGAGGCGGGGCGAGACGGCGAAGCCGCCGGGCAGCGCCACCTCGGCCTCCCGCTCGCGGTCGAGCCGGCCGACCAGCACCACCCGGCCGCGGCCGTTGCCTTCGCGGGTGAGCAGGGCACGGATCGGCTCCACCGCCGCCGTCTCGTCCAGCCACACGCGAAGCCCGGTGCCGGCCTGCGCGGCGGCGGTGTCGAGCGCCGTCACGTCCTGCGCGGTGATGCGCAGTGCCTCCCCTTCCAGGCGCACGTCGGCGGAAACCAGCAGCGCCGCGCCCGTCACCAGCAACTCGCGGGCGCGGGCCAGCACCTCGGAGAAGCAGGTGATCTCGAAACTCCCGGCGGGGTCGGAAAGCCGCACCCAGGCCATGCGGCTGCCGGTGCGGGTGGGGCGCTCCTTGATGCCGACGACGCTGCCGGCCAGCCTCAGCCGCGCCGCCCCGGCGGCGGCGCGCACGGCGATCTCGTTGCTCGCCACCACGCCCAGCCGCCGCAGCGCCGTCCGCCACGCCGCCAGCGGATGTGCGCTGAGATGGAAGCCCACCGCCTCGGCTTCCGCGCTGAGACGGTCGAGCGGCTCCCAGTCCGTCTCCTTCGCCACGCCAAGCTCGTCGAGCGCGCGCACCAGCGCCGCCCCGTTCGCCTCCGCCTTGCCGGCGTCGCGCGCCGGCGCGAACAGCGCGCACTGGCCGCTGTCCCGCTCGCGCGAAGCCGCGCCCGCCCGCTTCAGCAGCGCCTCCGCCGCGGCGAAGGCCTGCCGGCGGTTCCCCTCCGGCACCAGGGAATCGAAGGCGCCGGCGCGGGCGAGGTTCTCGATCTGCATGCGGTTCAGGTGCTGCGGATCGACGCGGTCGGCGAAGCCGGTGAGATCGGCGAACGGCTTCTCCCCGCGCGCCGCCACCAGCGCCCGCATCGCCTGGAGCCCCACCTTCTTCACCGCCGCCAGCGCGTAGCGGATGCCGATGCGCCCGTCCGCCGTATCCTCCAGCGTGAAGTCGGCGCCGGAACGGTTCACGTCGGGCGGCAGCACCGGAACGCCCAGGCGGTTCGCCTCCTGGCAGAGCGCGGCCAGCTTGTCGGTGTTGGCGATGGCGAGCGACATGCAGGCGGCGAGGAACGCCTCCGGGTGGTTCGCCTTCAGCCACGCCGTCTGGTAGGCGACCAGGGCGTAGGCGGCGGCGTGCGACTTGTTGAACCCGTAGTCGGCGAACTTCGCCATCAGGTCGAACACTTCCTCGGCCTTCGCCGCCGGGATGCCGCGGCCGGTGGCGCCGGAGACGAAGATCTCCCGCTGCTTCTCCATCTCGGCGCGGATCTTCTTGCCCATGGCGCGGCGCAGCAGGTCGGCGGCGCCCAGGCTGTAGCCCGCCATCTGCTGGGCGATCTGCATCACCTGTTCCTGGTAGACCATGATGCCGTAGGTCTCGGCCAGGATGTCGCGGATGCTCTCGTGCGGCGGCTCCCACGCCTCGCCGTGCTTGCGCGCGCAATAGGCGGGGATGTGCGCCATCGGCCCCGGCCGGTACAGCGCCACCGCGGCGATCAGGTCCTCGAAGCGGTCGGGGCGCATCTGCCTGAGCACGTCGCGCATGCCCTGGCTTTCGAACTGGAACACCCCGCCGGCGTCGCCGCGCTGCAGCATGTCGTAGGTGGGCGCGTCGTCGAGCGGCAGGTGCGCGAGGTCCACGCCGATGCCCCGCCCGCCGAGGAACGCCACCGCCCGCTGCAGGATCGTCAGCGTCGTCAGCCCCAGGAAGTCGAACTTCACCAGCCCGGCCTGCTCGACGTATTTCATCGAATACTGCGTCACCAGCAGCTCGGAGCGCGGGTCGCGGTAGAGCGGCACCAGCTCCACCAGCGGCCGGTCGCCGATCACCACGCCGGCGGCGTGGGTGCTGGCGTGGCGGTACAGCCCCTCGATCTGCAAGGCGATCTCCAGCAGCCGCCGCACCCCCTCGTCGGTGTCGCGCAACTCCCCGAGCCTCGGCTCGCCCGCGATCGCCTGCGCCAGCGTCACCGGGTGCGCCGGGTTGTTCGGGATCAGCTCGGCCACCTTGTTCACCTGCCCGTACGGCAATCCCAGCACGCGGCCGACGTCGCGCACGGCGGCGCGCGCCTGCAGCTTGCCGAAGGTGATGATCTGCGCCACCCGGTCGGCGCCATATTCGCGCCTGACGTAGGAAATCACCTCGTCCCGCCGCTCCTGGCAGAAATCGATGTCGAAGTCGGGCATCGACACGCGCTCGGGGTTGAGGAAGCGCTCGAACAGCAACGAGAAGCGGATGGGGTCGAGGTCGGTGATGGTCAGCGCCCACGCCACCACCGAGCCGGCGCCGGAGCCGCGCCCCGGCCCCACCGGAATCCCCTGCGCCTTCGCCCACTGGATGAAATCGGCGACGATCAGGAAGTAGCCGGGGAACTTCATGCGGGTGATGACGCCGAGCTCGTAGGCCATGCGCTCCTGGTAGCGGGCGTTCGTGGCATCGTCGGCGCCCATCGCCCGCATCCGCCGCGCCAGCCCCTCGGCGGCCATCGCCCGCAGCGTCTCCTCTTCGGTGGTGCCGGGCCGCACCTTCGGGCAGGTGGGCAGCAGCGGCTTGCGCGTCTCCGCCATCACCGCCGAACGCCTGGCGATCGCCAGCGTGTTGTCGCAGGCCTCGGCGAGGTCGGCGAACAGTGCCCGCATCACGGCGGGGGGCTTGAACCAGTGCTCCGGCGTCACCCGGCGGCGCTCGCGCTCGGACAGAAGCCGGCCTTCGGCGATGCAGAGCAGCGCGTCGTGCGCCTCGTGCATCTCCCGCCGCGCGAAGAAGCACTGGTTGGTGGCCACCAGCGGCACCAGGGCCTCATCGGCCAGGGCGATCATCCCCGGCTCCACGGCCTGCTCCACGGCCAGGCCGTGGCGCTGCAACTCCACGGCGAGGCGGTCGCCGAACGCTTCGCCGAGCCGCGCCAGCAGGGCGGCGGCCTCGCCGCGCTGGCCCTCGGCCAAAAGCCGCCCGAGCGGCCCGAAAGCGCCGCCGGTCAGCAGGAACAGCCCGCCGGCATGCGCCATCAGCGCCTCCAGCGTTATCTGCGGCACGAGCCCGGAGGCGACGCCGAGGAAGCTCGCCGAGGACAGCCGCTGCAGGTTGGCGTAGCCGGCGGCGTTGAGCGCCAGCAGCGCCACCGGGTCGGGGGAAAGGCGCGGGTTGTCGGCGCGGGCAAGCGCAAGCTGGCAGCCGACGATCGGCTGCACGCCGGCGGCGGCGCAGGCCTGCGAGAATTCCAGCGCCCCGAACATGTTGGAGGTGTCTGTCAGCGCCAGCGCGGGCATGCCCGCATCGCGCGCCAGCGCCGCTAGGGCGCCGGCCTTGATGGCCCCCTCGCTCAGCGAATAGCTGGAATGGACACGGAGATGGACGAAGCCGGCGCTGCTCATGCGCCGATCCTATTGGCTGCGCGCGGCCGGGGGAAGCGGCGACACGGGGGCTTTCATGAACTTAACAGATCGAACATATCGATATCATTCATTGGATATGTTGATCGAATCCGCAGACTGTCCGCCCCCGGCGACACGCGCCAGCACAGGGGGACCCCGCCATGTCGGAGACTTCGATCACACCGCCCGCGCAACTAGTCCAGCCGGCGGCGGCAGCCACGCCGGTCTGGATCATCCGAACGCTGCCAGGCATTCTGCTCACCGCCGCCATCGCCGCCGCCTCCTACGCGCTCCGCCTCATTCCGGGCGTCGCCACCTTCAGCCCGATGATGATCGCCATCCTGCTCGGCATGGCCTTCCACAATGTCATCGGCACCCCCGCCATCGCCCGTCCCGGCGTGCTGTTCAGCCTGCGCCGGCTGTTGCGCATCGCCGTCGCCATGCTCGGCCTGCAGCTCACCGCGCAGCAGGTGGCGGCGCTCGGCGGCACGGCGATGGGCATCGTCGCCGTCACCCTTGTCGCCACCTTCGTCGTCACCAAGGCGATGGGCCGGCTGCTCGGCGTCGACCGCGGCCTCGCCGAACTGATCGCCGGCGGCACCTCCATCTGCGGCGCGTCCGCGGCGATCGCGGTGAACTCCGTCACCGGCGCCCCGGACGAGGACGTGGCCTACGCGGTGGCCTGCGTCACCGTGTTCGGCGCTTTGTCGATGTTCCTCTACCCCGTCGTGCAGAGTTCGCTGCTGCACCTGCCGCCCACCGCCTTCGGGTTGTGGGCCGGCGCCTCCATCCACGAAATCGCCCAGGTGGTCGCCGCCGCCTTCCAGGCGGGGCCGCAGGCCGGCGAGTTCGCCACCATCGCCAAGCTGAGCCGCATCATGCTGCTGGCGCCGATGGTGCTCGCGCTCGGCTTCTTCGCCGCGCGCCGCAACAAGGGCACCGCCAACCGCGCCCGCGCGCCGATGCCGTGGTTCGTCTTCGGCTTCATCGCCCTGATCGCGGCGAACAGCATCCACCTCGTGCCGGTGGAATCGAAGTCGGTGCTGATCCCCGCCACCACGGCGATGCTCACCATGGCGCTGGCCGCCATGGGGCTCGAGACCGACATGCGCAAGCTGAAGGCCCGTGGCCTGCGCCCGCTCGCCCTCGGCGCCGCCTCCTGGGCGTTCATCTCGCTGTTCAGCCTGGGACTGATCCTGCTGGTGTATTAATCTCGGGGCGATGACCCTCGATCAGCTCCGCGTCTTTGTCGCCGTCGCCGAGCGTCTGCACGTGACGCAGGCGGCGGCGGCGCTCAACATGACGCAGTCGGCGGCCAGCGCGGCGATCGCGGCGCTGGAGGCGAGCCTCGGCATCCGCCTGTTCGACCGTGTCGGCCGCTCCATCGCCCTCACCGAAGCGGGGCGGCTGCTGCTGCCCGAGGCGCGCGCCGTGCTGAGCCGCATCGGCCAGGCGGTGCGCGTGCTCGACGATCTGCAGGGGCTGCGGCGCGGGCAACTCACGCTTCACGCCAGCCAGACCATCGCCGGCTACTGGCTGCCGCCCCTGATGCACCGCTTCCTGCTTTCCTGGCCGCAGGTGCGGCTTTCCCTCGTCATCGGCAACACCGCGCAGGTGGCGCGCGCGGTGGCCGACGGCGACGCCGACCTCGGCTTCGTCGAGGGCGCGGTTGCCGATCCGCTGCTGGTGAAGGTGCCGCTCGCCGCCGACCGCCTGGCGCTGGTCGTCGCCACCGGCCACGAGCTTGCCGGCTGCGCGAGCCTCTCCACCGCCGATCTCGCCGCCATCCCCTGGGTGCTGCGCGAGCACGGGTCCGGCACGCGGCAGGTGTTCGAGGATGCGCTCGCCGCCATCGGCGTCGATCCCGCGCGCCTCACCGTGCAGATGGAGCTCCCCTCCAACGAGGCGGTGCGTTCGGCGGTGGAGGCCGGTGCCGGCGCCACCGTGATCTCGTCGCTGGTGGTGGAACGGGCGATCGCCACCGGCTCGCTGGTGGCGCTGCCGTTCGCGTTCCCGGAGCGGCGCTTCACGCTGCTTCGCCACGCCGACCGCCACCGCACCCGCGCCGAATTGGCCCTGCTGGAACTTCTGCGCGCGTAGGGTGGAATGCCGAAGGGCACTCCACCAACACCAGTTGCGCCGTACGGCGGAATGGCTCTTGCCATTCCACCACATCCCCGCCCGCCGCCAAACCCCGCTGCAATGCTCCCGCGTTGCACTCTACAGCTTACTTGACGGACATGCCGCATAACGTCGAGACAGATCGATCTGCAGCCGCTTGAAATCTCTTGCAGTGGCGTGGGTTATACGTTCCACATCATCAACGGATCGAAAGGCCGACGGCCGCTCGACGCCCCGCACCGAGTGCCGCCGCCAGACCGGCGTGGAACATCTTGAAGTCGGCCGCCTTGCTGAACGCCTCCAACTGATCGCCGAGGTCGTTCAGCCGCTGCAATCGGGCATTGAAGTCGAATAGCCCAAGTCCCTTGCCCATCACTCCTCCCCGCTCCCTCTCAGAACGGAACGGAATGGAACGAATCAGATTCCCGAGGCTAACACGAGCGTATTTAGAACCGTCCTGCTTGGCTCTATAGGGAGTCCTTCAAATGGTTGCCAATCGGATTCGGGCCGTAGCGATTGGGCCCATCGGTGCCTGGGATGAACAGGAGGGCCAATCCGAAAATCCAGCCGACATAGGGAACGATCACCAGTAGATATGCCCAGCCAGTCCAACCGAAATCTCGACAGCGTTGCCCACCTACCGCCACGCTCGGAATCAAAAACACCAGAGACTCTAAAGTTAACAATCCGATGCCGAGAATAAAACTGCTTTCATTTTTACTTTCTAGCGCCGATACTGTGGCCACGCTAAACGTTACTGCTATCATCATCAACATAGCCAAAAAATATAGCGCGTATGATTTGCGGTTTCGCCTGCCTGAAAATCGAAACAGGTCCTCAAACACGGGCTTGGACATGGGGATTTCCTTCGTTTGCTGATCGCATTCTACGGCACGATCATTTCTTTGACAATCCGTTAACTATCCGTCATGGATACTCGCCGACGGGGCTCTCAAATGAGAGCCATGTAGCGTCGAATGCACCTTCGCGTTCCACCACCGTCCCGCCCTGTCGCCAAACCCCGGTGCAAGGCTCCCGCGTTGCACCGTACCCCGCCGCCACCACCCACCCGTCGCGCAGCGTCACCGTGCGGTCCATGCGCGCCGCCAATTCCGGGTTGTGCGTGACGTTCAACGCCGCCAGACTGCGCTCCCGCAGCCGCGCCCGCACTGCGTCGAACACCGTAGCCGCCGTGTGCCGCCGAGATTGCCCGTCGGCTCGTCGGCCAGCGGCACCTTCGGCGCGTTCGCCGTCGCCCGCCGCTCGGCCGCGCTCCCGCAGCCGCGCCCGCACTGCGTCGAACACCGTAGCCGCCGTGTGCCGCCGAGATTGCCCGTCGGCTCGTCGGCCAGCGGCACCTTCGGCGCGTTCGCCGTCGCCCGCCGCTCGGCCGCGCCGCCGGTTCCGGGTTGTGCGTGGGCCGATCAGCGCCGCCAGGATGATCGGCGCGAGGCTCGGGAATATCGCGTTCCGCCCCGCCTCTGCGCCGATCGCACCGTCACCCGGAAGGAACGCTCTCCTTCGGGATCACCGCAGGCCGCTGCCTTCGGCGAGGGAGTCCCGCCTGCGGCCGCCGCGCATGCCGGCGACGGCAGGGTTGTTTCCCCAGCGGTGGCCGCCGCGGCGGGTG
>JAJXZO010000080.1 GCA_021780035.1 Pseudomonadota bacterium | reverse complement strand
GGCCAGAGCGATCGAACCGTAGACGCCGCGCGAGCCCGACGAGGCCGTGACCACCAGGCAGCGCGCCCTGGCGTCGTAGGCGTCCGGCACCTGTACCAGCACGCGATGCGGAGCGTGCGCGCCGGGTATGCGCGCCAGGGCCTGATACTCGCGCCCCGGCACGTCGGGCACGGCGCCATAGACGCTGCCGTAGCCGCCCAGCGGTCCGAGATCGGCGATGCCCTTCCAGCTCATCTGGATCGCGCGCCGGCGCAGCTCCGCCGGCGTCGGCTGCGCGGGATCGGCGAACGCAGCCGGCGCGCCGCGCAGGCCCGCGAGGCCGAGCCCGGCGCTGAGCAGATCGTCGTTCCGGCGATGCACGGTCTCGCGCACGGGGCTGATCAGAAAATCCACGTCCATACTCCCGGCGGTTGCGCCAACCTTAGGACGAACGGCATCACGGCGCGCCTCACAAAAGCGAATCTAGCGGTTCCGGCGTCAGCTGCCGCTGCGCGAAGACTCACCGCCAAGGCGGCAACTAGCGACCAAGGTGACCACCCTCTGACTGCCAAAGTGAAAGCGGGCTGGTGTGGGCAACGCCAGCTTCTGGACCCCCTCTCCTCCTCCCCCCGCCGGAGGGTTCCGCGCGAGCGCGGCTCATTCAGCGGGCCCTTGGCCGCCGGGCCTCGCGCCCCGCTATACTCGGCAGTCCACTCCATTGTCAGGCGCCCGGATGCAAGGCCGGGTGACGCCGCATGTCGATTGAAAACCTGCGCAACATCGCCATCGTGGCCCACGTCGACCACGGCAAGACCACGCTGGTGGACCAGTTGCTCAAGCAGTCGGGCACGCTCAGCGCCCGCACGGTCGTGCCTGACCGGGTGATGGATTCCAACGACCAGGAAAAGGAACGCGGGATCACCATCCTGGCCAAAAACACCGCGATCACCTGGCGCGGCAATCGCATCAACATCGTCGACACCCCCGGACATGCCGACTTCGGCGGCGAAGTCGAACGCGTGCTGAGCATGGTCGACTCGGTGCTGCTGCTGGTCGACGCCATGGACGGACCGATGCCGCAGACGCGCTTCGTCACCCAGAAGGCGTTCCAGATGGGCTTCCGGCCGATCGTGGTGATCAACAAGGTCGACCGCCCCGGCGCCCGGCCCGACTGGGTGCTCAACGCCACCTTCGACCTGTTCGATCGTCTCGGCGCCACCAACGAGCAGCTCGATTTCCCGGTGGTCTACGCCTCCGCCCTGCACGGCTACGCCGGACTCAACGCCGATGTGCGCGACGGCGACATGACGCCGCTGTACGAGGCGATCATGGAGCATGTGAAACCGCCGCAGGTCGATCCCGACGGCCCTTTCCAGATGCGCATCAGCCAGCTCGACTACTCGAGCTACGTCGGTCTCATCGGCATCGGCCGCATCGAGCGCGGCAGCGTGCGCACCAACATGCCGATTGCGGTCGTCGACAAGGACGGCAAGAAGCGCCCGGGGCGCGTGCTGCAAGTGCTGGGCTTCATGGGCCTGGAACGCCGCGAGGTCCCCACCGCCGAGGCCGGCGACATCGTCGCCATCTCCGGCGTCGAGGGTCTGACCATCTCCGATACCCTGTGCGATCCGTCCGCGCCGGAAGGCCTGCCGGTGATGACGGTGGACGAGCCCACCATCAGCATGACCTTCCAGGTCAACAATTCACCGTTCGCGGGCAAGGCCGGCCGGTTCCTCACCAGCCGCCAGATCCGCGATCGCCTGATGCGCGAGATCCTGCACAACGTCGCCCTGCGCGTCGAGGAGACCGAGGATCCCGACAAGTTCCGCGTCTCCGGTCGCGGCGAGCTGCATCTGTCGGTGCTGATCGAGACCATGCGCCGCGAGGGCTATGAACTGGCGGTCTCGCGTCCCGAGGTGATCGTCAAGGATGTCGACGGCGTGTTGCACGAACCGTTCGAGCAGCTGGTGGTCGACATGGAGGAGCAGTACCAGGGCGGCGTGATGGAGCGCCTCGGCAACCGCCGCGGCCAGCTCAAGAACATGGAGCCCGACGGACGCGGCCGCGTGCGCCTGGACTACATCATTCCGGCGCGCGGCCTGATCGGCTTCCAGACCGAGTTCCGCACCATCACCGCCGGCACCGGCCTGCTGTTTCATGTCTTTGACCACTACGGCCCGCGCGGTGAAGGCGCGATCGCCAAGCGCCCCAATGGCGTGATGATCTCCAACGGCACCGGCCGCGCGCCGCCCTACGCACTGATGAGCCTGCAGGAGCGCGGACGTCTGCTGATCGGCGCCGGCGAGGATATCTACGAGGGCCAGCTGGTCGGCATCCACGCCAAGGACAACGATCTGACGGTGAACGCGCTGCGCGAGAAGCAGATGACCAACATCCGCGCCGCCGGCAAGGACGAGAACGTCTCGCTGACGCCGCCGGTGAAGATGTCGCTCGAGCAGGCACTGGAGTTCATCGAGGACGACGAGCTGGTCGAGGTCACGCCCAAGGCCGTGCGCCTGCGCAAGAAGCACCTCACCGAGAACGACCGCAAGCGCTCGTCGCGGCAGGTGGCGTAGACGCCCTGCCGCCGCGCGGGCCGGCAGCGG
>JAJXZO010000020.1 GCA_021780035.1 Pseudomonadota bacterium | reverse complement strand
TAGTGTCCCTGTTCGGAAATTCGTTCCCGAATTTCCGGGACACTAGGGCCTGTACCCATTGCCATGACCACGAGGTGTCTGATTCAAGGTCGCCAGGAGGGCCTGGATCATGGCGGCGTTGTTTTGGCTGAACGAGGTGCAATGGGCAGCGATCGAGCCGTTGCTGCCGCATTTGGGCGGTAAGCCGCGGGTGGATGATCGTCGGATCATCAGCGGTATCCTGCACCGTTTTCGCGAGGGCCTGCGCTGGCGAGCGCTCCCTGACGAGTATGGACCGCGCACCACGGTGTTCAACCGGTTCAATCGCTGGAGCGAACGCGGCCTGTGGCAGCAACTCTTTGCTGCCCTTGCGGGATGTGCGGACCCGCCACTGCTTGCCATGGTGGACAGCACAACGGTTCGCGCGCACCGCTCGGCCGCCGGCGCAAAAGGGGGACGCAGAAACAGGCGATCGGCCGCTCGCGCGGCGGCCCTACCACCAAAATCCATGCGTTGTGCGACCCGCTCGGCCGGCTCTACGCCTTGATGCTGACGGGCGGCCAGGTTCACGATATCTGGGGGGCTCGTGGCCTGCTGGCACGCGTTGCCACCCCCACGCGCTTTCTCGGCGACAAGGCCTACGACGCAGACGACATCAGAGATTATCTCACCAAGGACGGCAGCGAAGCGGTCATACCATCCAAGGCCAACCGCAAAGAACCCAGGCCGCACGACCCCACCGCCTATAAGATGCGCAACATCATCGAGCGCTCCTTCAACCGGCTCAAGGATTGGCGTGGTATCGCAACTCGCTACGACAAAAAAGCCGCCAACTTCCTGGCCGGCCTCTGTCTCGCCTCCGCAGTCACCTACTGGATGCAATGAGTCCACGCCCTAGGCTTTCACTGGCAGCGGAGGGGAAGCGGCCATCCGCTCCTCGCGCCACGCCACAGCAAGGCAGATCACGCCAAGCAACGCGTATCCGAGCGCAACCGTCGGTGACGCCGCCCAGGCGAGCTGCACGCCGTGGATGAAGCCGAAGAACGACAGGACCGCTGCTGCCAGGGCGTAGGCGGCCGCTTTGTTGAACTCACGGTTGATGATGAAGGTCGCGATGGCGCCGAGCATCAGACCGGCCAGCACCGCGCCGCCGCCCAGCAGCTCCATCCCGCGATACACAACGCCGGTGGCCATTAGCTTGCCCATGCCGAGTTGGGCGGCGCTGGTTCCTGCAGCGCTGAGCGCACCGTCGATCTGCGTCTGTCCCCAGGCTGCGATGTTCGGTATGAGCGCCAGCACCACGGCCGGCGCGTGCTTGGAGGGCACCGCCTGGAACGCCTGCGCGCCGATCACGAGGCCGATATAGAGCAGGATGGGCAGGATCGCGACGAGCGGCACCACGGCCAGCAGCAGCGCGGTTAGCCCAAGGAAACAGACTGCCGCAATGACGAGACCGGTGGCGAGCGAATAGCCGATGCGCCCGCCAACCGCCTTCCAGCCCGGATGACCGATATAGACGGCGGGAGGGAACGGGCTGCCGAGGACCGACCCGACCACCGCACCGATGCCATCGGCGAGCAGGATCTGGCGTAGGTTGTATTCGTCGCCGGCCGCCGCGGCGCTCTCCACGTTGTTCATTCCCTCGGTGAAGTTGTAGATCCCGAGCGGGATCGCGGTGACCAGAAGCGGCGCGATATCGACGAGACCGGAGATCACGTGGGCGCTCGGTCTGGGCAGATGGAGGCCGAAATCGGCAAAAGACGCCGATACCTGTGCGCCGTTCACCACGTCCGTCCAGCCGAACACGGTGGCGATCCAGGCGATCACTGTGCCGACGAGCACCGCAGCGAGCCCCCCGGGGACGCCCCCCGGCAGGCGGACATTGGCGGTCCAGGAGATGAGCACGATGCCGAAGGAGAGAAACGCGATCCACGGCACCTCCCACATCTGGAAGGCTGGCCGCATCGAGATGAAGGCGATCGATATCCCGGCGAGCGTGCCGAGCATGGCGGCGCGCGGGGTCATCCGACGGACGAACGGGCCGACGAAGGCGCCAATCAGCACGATCACACCGATGATGAACGCCCAGGCGAGGCCCATCTGCCAGGCCAGCACCGCGTCATGCGTCCTGAGGTAGGCCGGCAGCATGATCACGAAAACGACGATGAACATATGCGGCACGCTGGGCCCGTAGGGCATCGCCGTTACGTCGTCGCGACCTTCCTTCTTCGCCAGACGATAGGCAAGATAGGCGTAGTAGAGATTGCCGATCGGCAGGGCGATGCCAAGCGCCGGCAGGATACGGCCGAACACTATTCCGTCAGGCAATTTGATGACACCGAGACAAAGCCCGGTCAGCACGATCACATTCAGGACGACGTTGGTGAACAGGCCGAAAAACCCGTTCCAATCGCCCGGCACCCACCAGCGGATCGACGGGCCATCTGCGCGCGTCATCGACATTGATCTTCCTCCTGTTCGGGGCGGTACGACGCGCCCTCGTGTTGTCGTTCTTCTCAGACAACCGGCGGCGGCACGGCCTCCGGCATTTGCGCGAGTGTGGCAATTAGGCCGGCGGATTCCCCCACCCATCCGAAGATTCCGCCCTGTGCCTTGATC
>JAJXZO010000060.1 GCA_021780035.1 Pseudomonadota bacterium | reverse complement strand
GGCGCGTGACACTCCATGGGAACTTGGGCCGTGACGGCGCCGTGCCCCCGGGGGGGGAGTCGGGCGGCTCGGCGCCTGCTTGTGATCGCGCCGCCGTTCATGCCACACGGCGGGCATCAGCCCGGAGCGGGCTGTCTCGCGCGCCAGGCCCGGCCCGGCACCGGGGGCGTTCGTGCGGCGACGCACATTTGGTTCACCAGGGCGGCGCGCCGCGACGCAGCCCGCAGAAACGCAGATCCAGGGCCAGATTGCCAGCCATCCCGCCCGCCATCCCCACCGAAGCAACCGCAGCGCCAGGCGCCTTGTGCGCCCGCGCCGTCGCGGCTGCCGCGGCCCTGGCAGGACCGGCGCCGGCTGCCAGCGGTCCTGCGGAGGTTCCGGCTCGCGCCGGGCTTCGGCCCCTTCCCCATTTCCTTCAACATGGCGCCCGCCGCGGCCCTCGCGGCTGCGGGCAGACGGCGCCGCGGAGATTTCCACCCTATGACGAAACGCATGCTGATCGACGCCACCCACGCGGAAGAAACCCGCGTGGTGGTTCTGGACGGTAACCGGCTTGAGGATTTCGACGTCGAGACATCGACCAAAAAACAACTCAAGGGAAACATCTACCTCGCCAGGGTCGTCCGCGTAGAACCCAGCCTGCAGGCCGCTTTCGTCGAATACGGCGGCGGCCGGCACGGTTTCCTGGCGTTCAGCGAAATCCACCCCGACTACTACCAGATCCCCGTCGCCGACCGCGAACGCCTGCTCGCCCTGCAGGCGGCGGAAGCCGAGGAGGAGGAGGAGGAGGAAGACGAGGCCGGCGCCGAGGCACGGGCCCCCGCGGCCGAGGCCCTGCCGGACACGCCGCCCGCGTCGTGGGAGGAACCAGGACCCGACGCCGCGGCGGCGGAAGCACCCGCCGCGCCGGAAGAGGAGGCGGGCACCGACACGCCTGCCCTGCCGCTGGCCATCGCCGAAGCGTTCATCAGCACGCCCGAGCCGGCCGATCCGCCAGCCGGCGAGGCTTTGCCGATGGAGGAAACGGACGCCGCCGAACCCGAGGCGCCCGCCACGGAAACCTTGCAGGTCGCCGACGACGACCTCGAGCCGCCGCCGCCCGAAACCCTCGGCGGCGAGGCCGACGGGGCCGAGGGCGGCGAAGGCGCCGACGAGGCCCACGCGCGGCGCACGGCGCGCTTCCTGCGCAACTACCGCATCCAGGAGGTTATCAAGCGCCGGCAGATCATGCTGGTGCAGGTGGTCAAGGAGGAACGCGGCACCAAGGGCGCGGCGCTCACCACCTACATCTCGCTCGCCGGCCGCTTCTGCGTGCTGATGCCGAATTCGCCACGCGGCGGCGGCGTCTCGCGCAAGATCACCTCCGCCGCCGACCGCAAGCGCCTGCGCGAGATCATCTCCGAACTGGAAATCCCCCGCGGCATGGGCCTCATCGTCCGTACCGCCGGCGCCAACCGTCCGAAACCCGAGATCCGGCGCGACTGCGAATACCTGATGCGGCTCTGGGACGACATCCGCGAGCACACGCTGCGCTCCGTGGCGCCCTCGCTGATCTACGAGGAAGCGAGCCTGATCAAGCGCTCGATCCGCGACGTCTATTCCCGCGACATCGACGAGATCATCGTCGATGGCGAGGCGGGCTGGCACGCCGCGCACGACTTCATGCGCATGCTGATGCCGGCGCACGCGCGCAAGGTGGTGCTCTGGCGCGATCCCGGCCAGTCGCTGTTCGTCCACCACCAGGTGGAGGCGCAGCTCGACGCCATGCTGCAGCCCACCGTGCAGCTCCGCTCCGGCGGCTACCTGGTGATCAACCAGACCGAGGCGCTGGTCGCCATCGATGTCAACTCCGGCCGTGCCACGCGCGAGCGCAGCATCGAGGAAACCGCGCTGCGCACCAACCTCGAGGCCTCCGACGAGGTGGCCCGGCAGCTGCGGCTGCGCGACCTCGCGGGGCTGATCGTCATCGACTACATCGACATGGAGTCGAAGAAGAACAACGCCGCCGTCGAGCACCGCCTGAAGGAAGCCCTGAAGGTCGACCGCGCCCGCATCCAGGTCGGCCACATCAGCCATTTCGGCCTGATGGAAATGAGCCGCCAGCGCCTGCGCCCGAGCCTCGCGGAAACCAGCTTCGTCCCCTGCCCGCGCTGCGGCGGCCTCGGCCACATCCGAAGCGTGGAGAGCAGCGCGCTGCATGTGCTGCGCGCTATCGAGGAGGAAGGCGCGAAAGGCCGCGCCAGCCTGATCGAGGTGCGGGTGGCCAACGCCGTCATCATCTACATCCTGAACCACAAGCGCGAACGCCTGTCGGAGATCGAGGCGCGAGACGCCATCCAGGTGCAGTTCGCCGCCGACGACTCGCTGATCCCGCCGGAGATCCAGATCGAGCGGCTCCGGGCGCAGACGGCGCCCGCCGAGCGCCCCTCCCCGGTGGTGGTGCCGATCGCCCCCGGCCCGGTCACGGAGGAGGCGGAGAGCGAGAGCACGGCGGAACCCGACCTGGAGACGGAGGACGAATCCGCCCAGGCGGCGGAACCCGCGCCCGCGCCCGCGCACGAGGAAGCCGAGGGCCACGAGAAGTCCGGCCGCCGCCGCCGCCGTGGCCGTCGCGGCCGTCGCGGCGAGCGTGCCACCCCCACCGCGCCGGAGACCGCCCCCAGCGAGGCCGCCGCGCTGGAGCAGGGCGCACTTACCCTGGAGCCGCCGGCGGAGAGCGCCGAGCCGCCCACCCCGGCGCCCGCTCCGGCGGAAGCCGAACTCGCGCCGCCGCTGTTCTCCGACCAGCCCGACATTCCGCCCGGCGCCTTCCCGGTGCTGCCGCGGGAACCGTCGCCTCCCCCGCTGCCGGCGGAGCTACCGCCCGCCGAGACCGCTGCGGAGCCGGCGGCGGTGACCGAGCCGGCGGAAACCCCGCCGCCGGAAGCGGCGGAAAAGGCAACGCCCCGCCGACGCACCCGGCGCAGCACCGGCGTGCGCAAGCGCAAGCAGCCCGAGGCGGACGGTGCGCCGAAGGCTGCCGCCGAGGTGCCGCCGGTCCAGCCGGACGCCCCCGCGGCGGAGACACCCGCTGCCGCCGAGGTGCCGCCGGCCCAGCCGGAAACGGTGGAACCCGCGCCCCTGCCCTTGGCGGTGGCGCCGGAAGCGGCACTGCCGGCCGAACCCGCCCCGCAGCCGGAACCGGAACCGGAACCGGCGCCGCCGGCAGAGCCGAGTGTCGGGCTGGCAGTGGCGCCGATCGTCATCGGCAAGGATCCGATCCCCGAGGCCGCACCGAAGCGAGGCTGGTGGCGCCGCTAGACCGCTCCATTCCGGGGCGCCGCCCACGCCGGCTCATAGCTGCGCCAAGAGCCTCGAAACTCAGAGTTCCGCCGCCTCGCCCGGCCGCAGCGTCCGCACGCGGCCCCGGCGCACCAGCGCCGCGAACGCCTCCGGCGTGCCGGAAAGCATCGGGAAGGTGCCCCAGTGCATCGGCACCACGGTCTCGAACTCGAGCAGTTCGTTGCAGACGTACGCCGCACCCTCGGGACCCATGGTGAAGCGGTCGCCGATCGGCAGCAGCCCCACCTTCGGCCGCCACATCCTGCCGATCAGCGCCATGTCGCCGAACACCGAGGTATCGCCCGCGTGGTAGACGCTGGTGTTCTCGCCGGCGATGACGAAGCCCACCGGGTCGCCCACGCACACCACCCTGCCATCCTCCACCAGAGTGGAACTGTGGAACGCCGGCACCATGCTCACACGGCAGCCTCCGGCGGCCACCGTGCCGCCGGTGTTCATCGGCTCGAACTTGGAAAGCCCCCTGGCGCCGAGGTATTCGCACACCTCGTACTGCGCCATCACGGTCGCGTCGTATTTCTGCGCCAGCCGCGCCGTGTCGCCCAGGTGGTCGCCGTGCACGTGCGTCACCAGGATGCGGTCCACCTTGGCCAGCCGCGGCTCGAAGCCCTCGGGGAAGGTCGGGTTGCCGGTCCAGAACGGATCGATCAGCAGGTCCGTCCCGGCGAAGCTGCAATGAAACGCGGAATGCCCGAGCCAGGTAAGCTTCATCGTCGCCCTCCTCCTTTCCGCCGCGCCGCTGCCGGCGGTTGTCCCGTCATATGGGCCCGCGCGCTACGCGCGCCAGGGCATGTCGGCACCAAGGCGCACCGCGCCACGGCGCCCGCCGCCTCTGGCGCTTGCCGGGGCGGCATGCTACACGGCTGTCCGCCGGGCAGCGGCGTCGCTTGTGCGGACGTTGCTGTGTGTGTGTTCCGGTCCGGTGGCAGAGTGGTGATGCAGCGGATTGCAAATCCGTGTATGTGGGTTCGATTCCCGCCCGGACCTCCACCCCGCCCCCGCGCCGGTAAACCCGGCAGGAAATCTCCGCCTCAGGCCTTCGCCACGTCGGTGATGACGAAGCCGGCGGCGGAAGTGCCGTTCCACTGCTCGGCGCGCAGGTGCCCGGCCAGATGCAGAAGCCCCCGGTCGGAGCGGAGCAGCGCCTCGGCCAGCGCGCCTTCGCCCGCGCGGAAAAGCATCGCCTTCAGCCGCCCGCCACCCTCGCCCTCCACGAAGGCGCGGATGGCATTGCGCTCGCGCCCCACCCGGTCGGCCCGCATCACCCGCACCCTGGGCAGCACCAGCGTCGGCTCCTCGTTGCCGTTGCCGAAGGGGGCCAGCCGGCCGATCTGTTGCGCGAGTTCCGTGGTGCAGCCTAGCACCGCCACCGCGCCCTCCACCAGCAGGTCGGCGGCCGGCGGCAGGTCGGCGGCGGAAGCGAGATGCGCGTCGAGAAAGGCGTGGAACTCCGCAAGCTTCGTCTGCGGCAGGGAGAATCCGGCCGCCATGGCGTGCCCGCCGCCGGTCAGCAGCACGCCTCCGGCGCGGGCGGCGATCACCGCCGCGCCGAGGTCGAGCCCCGCCACCGAGCGGCCGCTGCCGCGCGCGATGCCGTCGGCCAGCGCGGCGACGCAGGCCGGCCGGTTGAACTGCTCCTTGATGCGCCCGGCGACGATCCCCACCACGCCGGGATGCCACTCCGCGCCGGCCACCAGCACGGCGGCGTGGCCGGCGGCAAGCTGCTCCCCGGCCGCCTCCAGCGCCGCCTCCAGCATGGTGGCCTCCACCGCCTGGCGCTGGCGGTTCACCGCGTCCAGCGTGGAGGCGAGCCCGCGCGCCTCGGCAGGGTCGTCGCTCAGCAGCAGGCGCAGCCCGAGGTCCGCCTCGCTGATGCGCCCGCCGGCGTTGATGCGCGGCCCGAGCACGAAGCCGAGCGTGCCGGCGCTGGGCGAACCCGACACCTGCGCCACTTCCAGAAGCGCCGCGATGCCGGGGCGCTCGCGCCTTGCCATCACCTTGAGCCCCTGCGTGACGAAGGCGCGGTTCAGCCCGGCCAGCGGCATCACGTCGCAGACGGTGGCCAGCGCCACCAGGTCGAGCAGCGCGAACAGGTCGGGCTCGGGGTCGCCGCCGAAGTGCCCGCCGCGCCGCAACTCCCGCAGCAGGCCGACAGCCACCATGAACGCCACGCCGGTGGCGCAAAGCGCCCCAAGGCCGGAGGCACAGTCCGGCCGGTTCGGGTTGACGGTGGCCAGTATCTCGGGTGGCGGGCCTTCCGCCTTGTGGTGGTCGAGCACCACCACGTCGGCCTCTCCGGCCACACCCTGGAAAACCGCGCCGGCGGCGGTGCCGCAATCGACGCAGACAATGAGCGTGGCGCCGCGTTCGATCAGCCCGCGCAGCGCCGGCAGGTTGGGGCCGTAGCCCTCGGAAAGCCGGTCGGGCACGTAGGGAAGCACGGTGCAGCCGAGCGAGCGCAGCAGTCCGGTCAGCAGCGCGCCGCCGCAGGCGCCGTCCACGTCGTAGTCGCCGAACACAGCCACCGTCTCGCCTGCCGCCGCCGCCTCGGCAAGTCGCGCCGCCGCGCGGTCCATGTCGCGCAGCACGGCCGGGTCGGGCAGCAGCGAGCGCAGCGTCGGCTCCAGGTAGTCGGCGGCGGATTCAAGGCCGATGCCGCGCTGGGCGAGCAGACGGCCGACGATCTCCGGCACCTGCAGACGCTCGGCGATGCCGAGCCCCGCGCGGCCCTCGCCGGCGCGCCAGCGCCAGCGGCGATTGCTCAGGCTGCGGCTGACGCCAAGCACCGGCGCCGAAAGCGGGCCGTCCAGGGTCACGAACGCGTCCCGTTGGCGCCCGGGCTCACGTGATAGGCCTCGATGTAGCGGATGGTGCCGGACTGGCTCCGCATCACCACCGAATGCGTCACCGCGCCGCGGCCGGAGCGGTGCACGCCGCGCAGCATGGCGCCATCGGTCACGCCGGTGGCGGCGAACATCACCCGCCCGCGCGCCATGTCGGTGATATCGAACTTGCGGTGCGGATCGGCGATGCCCATCGACCTCGCCCGCTCGATCTGCTCGGCGTTCTCGAACATCAGCCGCCCCTGCATCTGCCCGCCGACGCAGCGCAGCGCCGCCGCCGTCAGCACGCCCTCCGGCGCGCCGCCGATGCCAAGGCAGATGTCCACGCCGCTGTCCGGCTGGCTGGTGGCGATCGCCGCCGCCACGTCGCCGTCGCTGATCAGCACGATGCGCGACCCCAGCGCGCGCAGCCGGGCGATCTTTTCCGCATGGCGCTCGCGGTCGAGGATGCAGGCGACCAGCTCGGTCACCGCGCAGCCCTTGGCGCGCGCGAGGTTCTTCATGTTCTCCTCGATCGGCGCGTCGAGATCGACCACGCCGGCCGGCAGCCCGCCGCCGACGGCGATCTTGTCCATGTAGATGTCGGGGGCGTGCAGGAAGTTGCCGCGCTCGGCCAGCGCGATGACGGAAAGCGCGTTCGGCCCGCCCTTGGCGCAGAGATTGGTGCCTTCGAGGGGATCGACGGCGATGTCCATCCCCGGCCCGCCGCAACCCACCTTCTCGCCGATGTAGAGCATCGGCGCCTCGTCCATCTCCCCCTCGCCGATCACCACGGTGCCGTCGATTTCGACGGTGTCGAAGGCGTGGCGCATCGCCGTCACGGCCGCCCCGTCCGCCTCGTTCTTCTTGCCGAGACCCATCCAGCGACTGCACGCCACGGCGGCGGATTCGGTGACGCGCACGAGTTCCAGCGCAAGGTTGCGGTCACTTACCTGCTCGATGGCGAACCTTCTGTCGCTGGCCATGGCGTCCTCCGAGGTTGTTTGTCTTTGTTGTGTAGCACGCCCCTTCATGCGGGTTCGATACGAATCACCGTCGGCTCCTCCAACACGGCCTCGAGCGCGCCGATCTCGCCCAGTGCCGCGCGCATCGCCGACTCGCGCGTCTCGTGCGTCACCAGCACCACCGGCACCGTCTCGCCGGGGCTGCGGCCGCGCTGCAGCATGCTTTCGAGCGAGATGCCCTGATCGCGCAGCACGGCGGTGACGTCGGCGAGCACGCCCGGCCGGTCCACCACCATCAGCCGCAGGTAGTAGGCGCCGCTGTGCGCCTCCATCGGCACCGAGGGCACGTCGGCAAGGTCGCCCGAAGCGGCACCCCACACCGGGGTCGTGCGGCCGCGGGCGATGTCGATCAGGTCGGCGGCGAGCGCCGAGGCGGTCGGCCCCGCGCCGGCGCCGCGGCCTTCCAGCATCACCCGGCCGACGAAGTCGCCGTCCGCCACCACGGCGTTGAACACGCCGTCCACGCGGGCGATCGGCGAAACCTCCGGCACCATGCACGGATGCACGCGCGCGCTGATGCCGGCGCGGCTGCGCCGGGCGAGACCGAGCAGCTTGATGCGGTAGCCGAACTCGGCGGCGAAGGCGATGTCGAGCGCGGTGATACGGCGGATGCCCTCCACGTGCACGGCGTCGAACGCAACCGGCCGCCCGAAGGCGAGCGCCGCCAGAATCGCCAGCTTGTGCGCGGCGTCCACGCCGTCGATGTCGATCGAGGGGTCGGCCTCGGCGTAGCCGAGCTTCTGCGCCTCGGCCAGCACGTCGGCGAACTCGCGGTGGTGCTCGCGCATCACCGTCAGGATGTAGTTGCAGGTTCCGTTGAGGATGCCGGCGACGCGGGTGATGCGGTTGCCGGCCAGCCCCTCGCGCAGCGCCTTGATCACCGGGATGCCGCCGGCCACCGCCGCCTCGAAGGCCAGCGGCACGCCGGCCCGTTCGGCGGCGACGGCGAGTTCCGCCCCGTGCACCGCGAGCAGCGCCTTGTTCGCCGACACCACCGGCTTGCCGGCCGCCAGCGCCGCCGTCACCACCGCCCGCGCCGCCCCTTCCGCGCCGCCGATCGCCTCCACCACCACATCGATGCCGGGATCGGCGGCCAGCGCCACCGGGTCGTCGAACCAGTGCACGCCCGCGAGCGACACGCCCCGGTCGCGCCCGCGCACACGGGCGGAAACCGCGCCCACCGCCACCGGCCGCCCGGCCCTTGCCTCCACCACTGAAGCGTTGTCGCGCAGCAGCTTCAGCAGGCCGACACCGACGGTGCCGAGGCCGGCGAGGCCGACGGTGAACGGCTGCGTCACGCCGCGTCTCCCTCGGCGTCGGCGGCATCGGGCGGATTGTTGCTCTCGGAGGCGAAGAAGGCGCGAATGTTGCGCAGCGCCTGCCGCAGGCGCTGCGTGTTCTCCACCAGGGCGATGCGCACGTGGCCGTCGCCGTACTCGCCGAAGCCGATGCCCGGCGCCACCGCCACCTTCGCCCGCTCCAGCAGCAGCTTGGAGAACGCCACGCTGCCCATGCCGGCGTAGCGTTCCGGAATTGGCGCCCAGGCGAACATCGAGGCCTGCGGCGAAGGCACCTCCCATCCGGCCGCATTGAGCCCGCGGATCAGTACGTCGCGGCGCTCGCGGTAGAGTTCCCGCACCTCGGCCACGCAGTCCTGCGGGCCGTTCAGCGCCGCCGTCGCCGCCACCTGGATCGGCGTGAAGGCGCCGTAGTCGAGATACGACTTCATGCGCGTGAGCGCGGTGATGAGCCGCTCGTTGCCGGCGGCGAAGCCCATCCGCCAGCCCGGCATGGAATAGGTCTTGGAGAGCGAGGTGAACTCGACGGCGATCTCCCGCGCCCCCGGCACTTGCAGCAGCGAGGGCGGCGGCTCATCGCCGAAGTAGATCTCGGCGTAGGCGAGGTCGGAGAGGATCCAGATCTCGTGGCGCCGGCAGAAGGCGACAATCTCGCGATAGAAGTCGAGAGATGCCTGCCACGCCGTCGGATTCGAGGGGAAGTTCACGATCAGCGCCGTGGGTTTCGGCACGGAATGGTGCACCGCGCGGTCGAGCGCCTTCAGCATCTCCTCGTCGGGGGCGGCGGGAATGCTGCGCACCGCGGCACCGGCGATGATGAAGCCGAACTGGTGGATCGGGTAGGAGGGGTTCGGCACCAGAATGGTGTCGCCGGGGCTGGTGATGGCGGCGGCGAGGTTGGCCAGCCCCTCCTTCGAACCGAGCGTCACGATCACCTCGCGCTCGGGGTCCAGCGTCACGTCGAAACGGCGCTGGTAGTAGCCGGCGAGCGCCCGACGCAGCCCGGGAATGCCGCGACTTACCGAGTAGCGGTGGGTGCGCGGGTCCTGCACCGCCTCCACCAGCTTGGCGACGATGTGCGGCGGCGTCGGGCTGTCGGGGTTGCCCATGCCGAGATCGATGATGTCCTCGCCGGCGGCGCGCGCCGCCGCCTTGGCCTTGTTCACCTCGGCGAAGACATACGGTGGCAGGCGGCGGATGCGGTGGAACTCGTCGGTCATGGCGGGGAGAAGACTTTCCGGGTTGGAGGGACAACGAAACGTGCGGGCGGAGCCGGCCGGCTCGCCCGCTGGAAGTTCGGCGGGCGGGGCCTCAGGGAGCGATGCGGGCCACGCCCCCGTGGCCCTGCGCCTCGACATCGACGTGGATCGCCGAGCCGGGCACACCCGCGGCGACCAGCGCGGCGGCGATGGCGCGGCCGCGGGCGCGCGCCAGCGCCAGCGCCGCCTCCTGCGTCTTGGGGTCGCCGGCGGGCGCGTCGCCGTAGGCCACCACGTCGATGTTCTTGCCGTCGCGCTTCGCGGCGAACGCCCGCAGCGCCGCCTGCCCGTCGTTGCCGAGGATCGACGACCCGGGCTGGAACGCCACCGTCGCCTCCGCCGGCGCGGCCGGCGCGGGCGCCACGGCGGCCGGAGCCGGCGGAG
>JAJXZO010000198.1 GCA_021780035.1 Pseudomonadota bacterium | reverse complement strand
GTGGCCCGCGCGCGCGCACCGTCCGCGGCGGCGGCGAGCAGCTTCTCGCGGAACGCGACGACCTCGCGGATCATCGGCTCGAAGCGGTCGGCGTCGAAGTTGACGTTGGTCAGCGTCGAGAACACGGCCTCGAGCAGCACGTGGTCGGCGACGGCATCCGACACGCCGAAGCCGCGGGCGGCGGCGCTCGCCTGGGCGAGTCCCTTCGCCGCGTAGAGCAGCAGGTCCTGCAGATCGGACGTGGGAGCGTCCTTGCCGCACTGGCCACGGCCGGAGAAACAGCCGTCGCCTTCGGGCGAGCGGTCGGTCTGTTCGCATTGGTGGCAGAACATCGGCTCTCGGTTCCTTCCCCGGCCGGAATGGGTCCGGTCGGCTGCGTAATGTTGACGAACTGGTATCTACAATGCCAATTCCTAGGGGCGACAAACTGGTATTGTCAATGCCGCAATTGCCGCGAAGAACGCGGATCAGCCCGGCTCAGTCGGCTGTTGGCCGCCAGACTTCGGGGACGAAGGCGAAGCCCGCGCCGCGCCGGGCGACGGCGCCGAAGGGCGGAAAATCGAGGTGGGCGCCAGCCACGCGCATGCGGCTTCGGGCGGCGCGCGCCAGCAGCCCGCTGCGGCTTTCCCGCGCCGCCGCGCCGTCCACGTCGTAGATCATTCCGGCGTCGGGGCGGGCGAACTGCAGGCCGGGCAGGTGGACGAGGTCGCCGACGATCGCCATCTCCTCGCCGCCGTCAACGAACCGCCAGCCGCAGTGGCCGGGGGTGTGGCCGGGCAGCGGCTCGGCGAACACGCCGGGCAGCGCCGCCTCGCCGTCCCGCACGGTGCGGATGCGCGCGCGGTAAGGGTCGAGGCCGCGATGGGCCGTGGCGAACAGTTCCCGCTTCGCCTCTCCGGCCGCCTTCTCCCGCGCCGCGTCGAGCCAGAAGCCGGCCTCGGCCTCGTGCAGCACCACCTCGGCGGCGCCGAACACCGCGCGCCCCTCGGCATCGACGAGGCCGCCGATGTGGTCGATGTGCGCGTGGGTGACGAGGATGGCGCCGATGCTTTCCGGCGCCACGCCGAGCGCGTGAAGGCGCCCGGCCATCTGCCCGTGCGCGGGGCCGAACAGGAAGCCGCTGCCGGCATCGACCAGAATCCGCCGTTCGCCGCGCTCCGCCAGGAAGGCGCTGACGATGATGCGGGGCGGCAGGCTGAACACACCCGCCAGTTCCGCTTCCGCCTCGGCGGCGGAAACGTTGGTGACCACGTCGAGGCCGACGTCGATCACGCCATCGACCAGGGCGGTGATCCGCGTGGCGCTCAGGCGCGTGCGATAGACGCCGGCATTGGCATGAGGCATGGAAGTCTCCGTTCGGGATTTCGGAAAAACGCGCCCGGCTCAGCCCTGTCCGCTCATGGGGGGCTTGCCGGGCATGCGCTCGAACAGCGCCGCCAGCGCGCCGGGCGGGAGCGCGCCGGCAAAGCGGGCCAACGCCGCCATCCACCAGGGAAAGGCGATGCGCCGCCGGCCCTGTTCGAGCCCGCGCAGGATCAGCGCCGCCGCCGGCCCGGCGTCCATCATGCCGGGCATCGGGAACCGGTTGCGCGCGGTCATCGGCGTGAACACGTAGCCGGGGCAGATCGAGGTGAGCAGCACGCCGTCGCGCCGCGCCGCCGAGGCGCTCGCCACCGTCCAGGCGTCCACCGCCGCCTTGCTCGCGCAATAGCTCGGCGCCGCCGGAGCGGCGACGAAGGCGGCGATGGAGGCGACCACGCCGATGCGCCCGCGCACGCCCCGCGCGTCCGGCGGCGCGGCGCGCATGGCCGCCCAGGCGGGCAGAACCGTGTTCAGCACGCCGTCGATGTTGGTGCCCAGCACGGCGCGGACCTGCTCCGGCGTTTCCTCGTGCCCGTCGCCGGTGCCGGCGGAAATGCCGGCGTTCGCCACCACGAGCGAAAGCTGCCCCGCACCTTCGATCCACGCCGCCATCGCCGCGGCGTCGCGCACGTCGAGCGCCCGCGCCGTGACGGATGCGCCGCGCGCGCGGCAGGCTTCCGCCACCGCAGCCAGCCGCTCCGCGTCGCGCCCGCCGAGGTGGAGCGCCACCCCCGGCGCGGCCAGCGCCTCGGCCAGGGCGCGGCCGATGCCGCTCGATGCGCCCGTGATCAGAACGGAATGGAAGCGTGCCATATTCCGACACTAGCGCAGCGCTGCTAGAACGTCGCGCTCGAACAGAAAGCGCCGCGCATGTCCGATTCGCCCTCCCCGCTCGCCTCGATGACCGGTTTCGCCCGAGTCGAGGGGGTTTCCGCTACACTCGCCTGGACCTGGGAACTGCGCAGCGTCAACGCCCGCGGCCTCGACCTGCGCTTCCGCCTGCCGCCCGGCTTCGACGCCCTGGAGGCGCCCCTGCGCGAAATGGCGGGCAAGGCGCTGAAGCGCGGCACGGTGAACGCCGGGCTTTCCATCCGCCAGGCCGACGCGCCGACGCTCACCGCCGACGCGGCGGCGCGCGAGCTGGTGCTGGCGCTGGCCAGCGCGCTCGCCGCCCGCCTCGCCGGCGCGCCGCCGCGCCGCGCCGAGGCGCTGCTCGCCCTGCCCGGCGTGCTGAACCAGGCGGTGGCC
>JAJXZO010000088.1 GCA_021780035.1 Pseudomonadota bacterium | reverse complement strand
AGGCGAAGCGGGTGATGGACGAGAATCCCTCCTACGTGTTCTTCCGCGAGCTTGACGGCGTGCCGCCGAACGAGGGCCCGCCGGGGGCGCTCGGCGCGCCGCTCACGCCGCAGCGTTCCATCGCCGTTGACCGCCGCTTCCTGCCGCTCGCCGCGCCGGTGTGGGTCGCTACCACCGATCCACTGACCAGCCGGCCCTTCCAGCGGCTGATGCTGGCCCAGGACATCGGCGGCGACATCCGGGGGCCGGTGCGGGCCGACATCTTCTGGGGCTGGGGCCCGGAGGCCGAGGCGCGGGCAGGGAAAATGCGCGCGCGCGGCTCCGATTTCGTGCTGCTGCCGCGTCCCGCCTCCGGGCCCTGATCGCCCGTCATCATGATGCCGCCGCATCGCCGCCGCCGCGGCGCGCTCAGCGAACAGGAGCAGGCCGACTGGGGCGCCTTCGCCGCCTCCATCCGTCCGCTGCCCGGCCGCGCCGCGCCCGCCGCTCCCATGCCGCCGCCGCCCGAGCCGCCGTCGGAGCCGCCGCGCGTGGTTCCCCTGCCGCGGCCACGCGGCCCGTTGGCGCCGCTGGCGGTGGGAGAAGCGCCGGCCGGGCTCGATGCGGCAAGCTGGAGCCGCTTCCGCGCCGGGCGGCTGGACCCGGAGCGCGCGCTCGACCTGCACGGGCGCACCGCCGAGCAGGCGCACGGCGCCTTTCGCGCCTTCCTGCGCGCCGCCGCCGCCGATGACGTGCGCTGCGTCGAAATCATCACCGGCCGCGGCAGCGGCGAAGGCGGGGGTGTGCTGCGGCGCGAGTTCCGCCACTGGCTGAACGATCCGGCCGTGCGCCCGCTGGTGCTTGCCGCCGCGCATCCGCACGCGGCCAACCAGGGCGCCGTGCGACTGCTGCTTCGCCGCCGCCGCTAGGCGTTCAGAGCGGCGTCGCCGGTGGCGCGAGGTCCGGCGGCAAGCGCTCCTCGGGCAGGGGCGCCCCTGCGCCGAACCGCACCGGCAGCACGCCCGCCCACACCGGCCAGGCCAGGTCCGCGTCGTCGTCGTGCGGCCCGCCGGTGCGGATCTTCGCCGAGGCCTCCGTCAGCGGCAGCCACAGCACGGCGGTCGCCTTCATTTCCTGGCGCGTCGGCGGGCGGCACTGCTCCCAGCGGCCTGGATACAGCTTCTCGAAGAACAGGCGGAGGGATTCCCGCTTCTCGTCCTCGTCCGTCACCACCACCGGCCGCCCGAAGCAGACCACCGAGCGGTAGTTGGCGGAATGGTTGAACGGTGTGCGCGCCAGCACCCACCCGTCTAGCAGGCTCACCGTCAGGCACGTCTCCGGCGCCTCGGCGGCGGCCTTCGCCAGCCGGTTAGCCGCGCTCGCATGCCAGTAGACGCGCTCGCCCTGCCGCCAGTGGAAGGTGGGCAGCACCACCGGCCGTCCCTGCGCCACGTGCCCGACATGGCACCACAGCGCGGCATCGAGAATGGCGTGGATGGTGGCGGTGTCGTACGCCCCACGCTCGTGGTGGCGGCGGAGGCGGGCAAAATCGCTCGGGGGCTTGCCGTGCATGGGCGCCACCATGCCAGCGCCATGCGCCGCCGTCACGTCCGCAGCACGCCGGCGCGGCGGAGAAAGCCGAGCAGCGGCAGCAGCGGCAGGCCGCGGATGACGCTGCTTTCGCCCCGCACCGAGGAAAACAGCAGCACGCCCGGCCCCTCGATGTGGTAGGCGCCGACCGACCCGCTCACGGCGGGACCCTCGCGGGCGAGGTAGTCGCGCAGGAACGCTTCGGAGAACCGGCGCATGTGCAGCCGCGCCCGCTCCACGCCGCTCCAGCGTGGCCGGCCCGCCTGCCAGCACGAGGCGGCGCTGAACAGGTCGTGGCTCTTGCCGCGCAGCCGGCGCAACTGCTCCGCCGCTCCCACGGTATCGCCGGGCTTGTCGAACCACGCGCCCTCGCAGGCCAGCATCTGGTCGGCGCCGATCACCAGCGCCTCCGGCTGCAGCGCGCTCGCCGCCGCCGCCTTGGCGGAAGCCAGCGCCAGCGCCGCCGCCGCTCCGTCGCAGCCCGCCACGCGGGCCTCGCGCTTCAGTGCCGCCTCGTCCACCTCGACCGGCAGCACCGTGAGGTGCAGCCCTGCCGCGCGCAGCATCTCCGCCCGTACCCGCGATCCGCTCGCCAGTACGAGTTCCGGCATCTCTGCCTGCAACTCCATCACCGACGCTCCTCTCTCCCTGCCGCCGCTGCCTGAGGATAACGAGGATAACGGGGATCGCCATCCCGCGCCCCGCCGGCCCGGCGGCAAAGCGGGCATAACTTCTCCGCCACGCCTCCCCCGGCCCGATTTTTCCCCAGCCCCGGGACAACTCCACCGATGCCCGCAAACACAATCGCTTGCCGCTCCGCGCGCCGGTGGAAAACTCCGCCTGAAGGACCGGCCGAGCGGGGTACCCCAGGACTCACATCTCTGCATCTCCAACCGATTCAAGAATCCGATTCCTTCTATGATTGGCTAGGAACGGCACGGCCGAATGCGCAATAACAGCGCATGAGCAAGAAACTGCTGCGAGCGCTGGGCGGCGAGGCGGTATGGCCGCCACCCGTCTGGCTGATGCGCCAGGCCGGCCGCTACCTGC
>JAJXZO010000211.1 GCA_021780035.1 Pseudomonadota bacterium | reverse complement strand
TCGCAGGCGCCGCGCAGGGCGGCATGGAAATCGGCGGCGTCGGCCACCGCCTCGGGCGCGTCGAGGCGCATCGGGGTGAGGTCGCCGCCGCCCCCGAACCAGCCGCGGGTGGTCAGCAGCATGCGGGTGTTGAAGTGCACCGCAGGCACGCGCGGGTTTGCCATGTGCGCGACCAGCGAGATGCCCGAGGCCCAGAATCGGGGGTCCTCGGCGGCGCCGGGGATGTTGGCCCGGAAGCTCTCGCTCAGTTCCCCGGCAACCGTGGAGACGTTCACCCCCACCTTCTCGAACACCTGCCCGCGCATCAGGCTCATGACGCCGCCGCCGCCCGGGCTGCCGCCCGGATCGCAAGCACGGTCCCAGGCAGTGCTGACGAAGCGCGCGGACGCGCCCGACTCGGCCTCGATCGCCTCGAATTCGGCGCAAATGCGGTCTCGCAGCGCCTCGAACCAAGCCTGCACCCGGGGGCGAAGCGCAGCATGCGGCGGAGCGGCGAGGGGCGTGGCTGAAGCGTCCTGCATGACGCACTCTGGCCCCGGGCGGAGCGCGCGCGAAGCCCCCCTCGCCGGCCGGGTCGGGAGCCATGTTGCAGCCGGTAGAATCGGCTCCTAAGAAGGCAGCCGGTGCCGCCGTTGCCCCGATGACGGCCCAGCGGCGGCGTTCGGGGGGAAGCGAGGAACGACGATGCCGGCGACGATGGATGGGGCCTCCCCCCCCTTTTGCGGCGAGCCCGAAGGAGGATCTCCGCGAGCGCCAGCCAGACCCGCGTGGGGCGCGGTCCGGCGCCTGCCGCCACCGCACCGCCGATCCCGACGGCACACCCGCCCCGCCGGGGCATGGCCCGGCCCGCTGAACCGGCCCGCGCCGCACCCCGCCTTCGACCTGCACACCCGTATCACGCACACCCGTATCACGAGCGGCTGAGCGGCCGACCTTCCGCCCAGCGAACCCATTCCGGAGCAACGACATGGCCGGCCTATACAAGACCGAATTCAAGAACCCGGTGATCCGCTGGGTGGACACGCGACTGCCCCTGTTCACCATGATGAACAAGGAATACGCGGTCTTCCCGACGCCGAAGAACTTCAACTATTTCTGGAACTTCGGCGCCATCGCCTCGGTGCAGTTGATCGTGATGGTGGCGACGGGCGTCCTGCTCGCCATGCACTATGTGCCGAACGCGCACATGGCCTATGGCTCGGTGCAGAGCATCATGCGCGACGTCAACTACGGCTGGCTGCTGCGCTATATCCACGCCAACGGCGCCACGATGTTCTTCATCGTGGTCTATGTGCACATCTTCCGCGGCATCTACTACGGCTCCTACAAGAACCCGCGCGAACTGCTGTGGATCCTCGGCGTCGTCATCCTGCTGCTGATGATGGCCACCGCCTTCATGGGTTACGTGCTGCCGTGGGGCCAGATGTCGTTCTGGGGCGCCACCGTCATCACCAACCTGTTCTCGGCCATCCCGGTGGTGGGCAACCACATCACGACCTGGCTGTGGGGCGGCTTCGCGGTCGGCAACCCGACGCTCAACCGCTTCTTCGCGCTGCACTACCTGCTGCCTTTCGTGCTGTTCGCCGTGCTGGCGCTGCATGTGGCGGCGCTGCACGTGACCGGCTCGAACAACCCGCTGGGCATCGAGGTTAAGGGACCGCAGGATACCGTACCCTTCCACCCGTATTACACGGTGAAGGACAGCGTCGGGCTCTGCGTGTTCTTCCTGATCTACGCCGCCGTGGTGTTCTTCGCGCCGCGGTTCTTCATGGCGCCGGACAACTTCATCCCCGCCAACCCGCTGCAGACGCCGCCCGAGATCGTGCCGGAATGGTACTTCCTGCCGTTCTACGCGATCCTGCGCTCGGTGCCGAACAAGCTGGGCGGTGTGGTGCTGATGTTCTCTTCGATCCTGGTGCTGTTCGTGCTGCCCTGGCTCGACACCTCCAAGGTAAGGAGCGCGCGCTTCCGCCCGATGTACCGGCCGTTCATCTTCCTGCTGCTGGTCGCGCTGGTCGTGCTGGGCGAGGTCGGCGCACACAAGCCGGAAGGCATCTGGGTGCTACTCGGACGCCTGGCGACCACCTACTACTTCTTTCATTTCCTCGTGATCCTGCCGGTCCTGGGCAAGATCGAGAAACCGCTGCCGCTGCCGGAGAGCATCGGCAAGCCGGTGCTGGGCGGCGGCCCGGTGCCCGACGGGGCCGCGGCCAAGCCGATGGAGCATGCGTGATGCGCCCGTTCATCCTCGCCCCCCTCGTCGCCGCGGGCCTCGCGGCCCTGACCCTGGCGTTTCCCGGTAGCGCCCGGGCCCAGGAAACCCCGGTGCCGCACCTCAACTGGAGCTTCGAGGGGCCGTTCGGCACCTATGACCGCGCCGCCGCGCAGCGGGGTCTGCAGGTCTACAAGGAAGTCTGCTCGGCCTGCCATTCGATGCAGTACGTGCATTTCCGCGACCTCGCCGGAATCGGCCTCTCCCCGGCGCAGATCAAGGCGATCGCCGCCTCCGTCGACGTGCCGACGATCAAGGCGGACGGCTCGCCGGGCACGCGCCCGGGCCTGCCCTCCGACGCCTTCCCGAGCCCGTTCCCCAACGACGTCGCGGCCGCGGCGGCCAACGATGGTACGATTCCACCCGACCAGTCGCA
>JAJXZO010000159.1 GCA_021780035.1 Pseudomonadota bacterium | reverse complement strand
GCGTGCTGAAGGACGTCGAGCGCAAGACGCAGAAGAACGCCGTGCCGGTCGAGATGGTCTCGCGCACCACGCCGAGCCCCGGCATCCAGACCTCGTTCTTCGAGCAGCTGCTCGGCAACGTCGGCAAATACAACCCGGTGACGAACACGCAGCCAACCGCACCCGAGGGCGGCGTTCCTACCAACGGCTTCTGAGCCGGAGGGCGGCCCGCCCGCGGCCGGTCAGGGGCGAAGCACGATCTTGATCGCCGCTTCGTCGCGATCGGCGCAGTCGAAGGCGGCCTTGATCTCGTCGAGCCGGAACTCGTTGGTGATCAGCGGGCGGATCTCCACCAGCCCCCGCACTACCGGCCGCAGCGCCTGTGGCGTCCAGACGTAGCGCTCGCGCCAGGTGTGGTGCACGAGGCAGGTGTTGATGAATTCCAGCCCGTCGTCGTGCCAGCGGCCGATGTTGAGCGTCACCGGCTGCGTCACCCAGCTGTAGAATACGAACTTGCCGTTGTGACGGATCACCTTCGACGCGAGGTTGAAGGAGTCGGCGCTGCCCGCCGCTTCCACCACCACGTCGACGCCGGCGCCCCCCGTCAGCGCGAATATGGCGCCGGCGCCGTCCTCGCGCGCGAGGTCGAGGGTCTTGTCGGCGCCAAGGGTGGCGGCGAGCTTCAGCTTCGCCTCCAGCACGTCGGCGACGATCACGGTGGCGGCGCCCTTCCGCTTGGCGCACTGGGCGATCACCTGCCCGGCGAAGCCGCCACCGAGCACGAGCACGGAATCGCCAAGCTGCACGCCGCAGTTGAGCCCCGAATACATGGCGCAGGAGATCGGCTCGCCGAGGGCGACGAAATCCATCTCCAGCCCCTCCGGCGCCGGCTGCAACTGCCAGTCGGGGGTGAGAAAGTAGTCAGCGAAGTTGTTGTTCCAGCCGAAGGCGATCACCCGGTCGCCCACCTTGTAGTCTCTCACCCTGGCGCCGACCTCGACGACCACGCCGCCGCTCTCGTGGCCGAGCGGGAAGGGGAAGCCGGGGTCGTGGCGGAACTCGCCGGTCTTCTCCGGCAGGATGCCACGGTAGAAGGTCTTGTCGCTGCCGCAGATGCCGACGAGGTGGTTCTTCACGATCACCTCGTCGTCGCCGCAGACGAGCTTCCTCTCCACCAGATCGATTTGGCGCGGACCCCTCAGCAGGGCGGCGCGCGTGATGACGCTCATCGTTTCCTCCTCGCCGTGCCGCCTTGCGCGCGTTCCGTCGCCGGCGGCGCCGCACGCTGATTATTCCATTTCCGAGCGTTTGTCCCACGGCGAAACGAAGCCGGTCCGCGCGACCGGCATCGCCGCTTCAGCCGAAATGGCTCCAGCCGGGCCGCGCCAGCGGCATCGGCCGGCCCGCGGCATCGAGCACCTCCACCCGTGCCGGCCCCGCCATGAAACGGCCGATGCGTGTCAGGGGCACGCCGGCGGTCTCGGCGGCCCGCCGCAACGCTTCCGCCGCCTCGGCGGGCGCGGCCAGCAGCAACTCGTAGTCGTCGCCACCCGTGAGGCAGAGTTCCAGGCGCGAAGCGGCGCGCGCGGCCGGGGAAAGCGGCACCGAGGCCGCCTCGATCACCGCGGTCAGCCCGGCCGCCCGGCACAGATGCCCGGCGTCCTGCACCAGCCCGTCGGAAACGTCGAGCCCGGCGTGAACCAGCGCCGTCACCGCCTGCCCCAGTGAAAGCCGGGGCCGGGGCAGCCGGTAGCGCCCGGCAAGGAAGCCGTCCGCATCCGCCACCTCGCCCCTGAGGGCGCAAAGCCCGAGCGCGGCGTCGCCGATGGTGCCGCTCACCCACAATTCGTCGCCGGCCAGCGCGCCGCGCCGGCGGATGGCGCGGCCCGGCGCCACATGGCCGAGGATGGTCAGCGACAGGCTCACCGGGCCGGGCGTCGCGGTCGTATCGCCGCCGAGCAGCGCCACGCCGAACTCCTCCTGGTCGGTGGCAAGCCCGGCGGCGAAGCCCGCGAACCATGCATCGTCCGTCGTCTTCGGCGCCGAGACCGTGAGCAGGTAGCCGAGAGGCGCCGCGCCCATGGCGGCGAGGTCGGACAGGTTGGTGCGCAGCAGCTTGCGCGCCACCAGGTCGGGTGGGTCGTTCTCCAGGAAATGGACGCCCGCCACCATGGCGTCGGCGCTCAGCACCAGTTCGCGCCCGGCGGGAGGGGACAGCAGGGCGGCGTCGTCGCCAAGCTCGAGCGCGCCTGCCCCGGCAAGCGGGCGGAAGTGCCGCGCGATGAGGGCGAATTCCGCCGGCAGAGGGTCGGCGGCGGCGCTCACGGCGCGGGCGTCTCCGGCGGGGTGCACTCCCCCGGCCGCAACGCGCGCGCCAGGCGGTCGAGCACGCCGTTCACCAGCCTCGGCTCCTCGCCATGGAAGAAGGCGTGCGCCACGTCGAGGTATTCGTTGATCACCACCCGCACCGGCGGGCCGTCGGGCCGGGAGAGTTCGGCCGCCGCCGCGCGCAGCAGCGCCCGCAGCACCGGGTCGAGCCTTTCGAGCGGCCATTCCGCGGCGAGCGCGTCCGTAAGCAGCGCGTCGATGCGCACCTGCTCGCGGCAGGCGGTGTTGACGATCTCGGCGAACAGCGCCTCGTGCGCCGCGGGCACCCGGCCCAGGGCGAAACCCTCCGCGTCCTCCGCAGCGCCAAGGCGGAAGCGGCGGAACTCGTCGATCACCGCCTCGAAGGGCTTCGGCTCCTGTTCCGCCTGGAACAGCGCCTGCACGGCGGCCACTCTCGCATTGGTGCGGGGGCGCGCCATCAGACCGCCCCCAGCCAGCGGGCGGCGCGAATCTGCAGCAGCGCCGCTACCGCCGCCTCGGCGCCCTTGTTCGGCCCGTCCGAGCCGCCGGCGCGGAGGAGCGCGTCCTCCACCCGATCCACGGTCAGCACGCCGATGCCGAGGCAGAGCCCATGCCGCAGCGCCACGGCGGAAAGCCCGCCGATCGATTCCCGGCACACGTGGTCGTAGTGGTCGGTATCGCCCCGCACCACGCAGCCGAGCGCCACGAACCCGTCCCAGCGGCGCTCGCCGGTGCGCTCCTCCGCCCGCACGGCCAGCCGCACGGCGGCGGGCAGTTCCAGCGCGCCGGCCACGTCGAGCACCGCGCTCGCCGCGCCCGCCTGCCGCAGAATGCCGAGCGCGCCTTCGGTGAGGCCATCGACCACGGCGACGTAATAGGGCGCGCGCACCACCAGCACCCGCGGCGCCGGGCCGTCGAGCTTCGGTGCGACGGGAAGCGCCGCGTCCTCGGTGCTCATCGGCCGCCGCCCACGGGCGGGTCGGGTTCCAGCGCCCGCTGCCCGACGATGCTGAGCCCATATCCCTCGACGCCGATGAGGGTGCGCCTGGTGTTGGAGATCAATTCGAGCTTGCGCACGCCGAGGTCGAGCAGGATCTGCGCGCCGATGCCGTAGTCGCGCAACTGCCCGCCCGGCGCCTCCTGCCCGGAAAGCCGCTCCACCCGCGAGGAAATCGCGTCGGGGCGCGTCTCGCGCAGCAGCACCACCACGCCGCGCCCCACCTCGGCGATCTGGCGCATCGCCCCGTGCAGCTTGGGCCAGCCGGGACCGCCCATCACGTCGCTCAACAAATCCACCGCGTGCATGCGCACCAGCACCGGCTCCGGTCCCGAGATGTCGCCCTTCACCAGCACCAGGTGCTCGGCGTATTCGACGGTGTTGGCATACACGAGCAGATTCCAGGCGCCACCGATCGGATGCTGCACCACGGTTTCTGCCTTCCGTGCCACCAGCCGCTCGGTGCGCCGGCGGTGGGCGATCAGATCGGCGATGGTGCCGAGTTTCAGCCCGTGGCGCTGGGCGAAGGCGACGAGGTCGGGCAGCCGTGCCATGCTGCCGTCGTCGTTCATGATCTCGCAGATCACCGCCGCGGGGGTGAGGCCGGCGAGGCGGGCGATGTCCACCGCCGCCTCGGTGTGCCCGGCGCGCACCAGGGCGCCGCCCTCGCGCGCGGCCAGCGGGAACACGTGCCCCGGCGTGGCGATGTCGTCGCGGCCCGAGGCGGGGTTGATGGCCACGGCGATGGTGCGCGCGCGGTCGTGCGCCGAGATGCCGGTGGTCACGCCCTCCCGCGCCTCGATGGAGACGGTGAAGGCCGTCTGGTGGCGCGAGGAGTTGAGCTGGCTCATCAGCGGCAGGCCAAGCTCGCGCACGCGCTGGGTGGTGAGCGCGAGGCAGATCAGCCCCCGCGCGTGCCGCGCCATGAAGTTCACCGCGTCCGGCGTGGCGAACTGCGCCGGCACCACGAGGTCGCCCTCGTTCTCGCGGTCCTCGTCGTCCACGAGGACGAACATGCGCCCGCAGCGGGCCTCCTCGACGAGGTCCTCGGTCGAGCAGAGATATTCGGAGAGGGAGCGGGTGAGCAGCGGGTCGGTCATGGGCATTCCTGCAGCCGGGCGACGTAGCGCGCCAGCGTGTCGATTTCCAGGTTCACCGCGTCGCCGGGCCGCCGGTCGCCGAAGGTGGTGACGGACGCGGTGTGCGGGATGATGTTGATACCGAACTCGGCGCCCGCAACCTCGTTCACGGTGAGCGACACGCCGTCGATGGCGACGCTGCCCTTGGGCGCGATGAAGCGGGCGAGTGCCCCAGGCGCGCGGAAGCGCCAGCGCGACGAGCCGTTCTCGGGCGTGACGGAAAGCACGGTGCCCACGCCGTCCACGTGGCCGGTGACGATGTGCCCGCCCAGCTCGTCGCCAAGCCGGAGCGCCTGCTCCAAGTTGAGCCGCGTGCCCTCGCGCCAGCCCCCCAGCGTGGTCTTGGCCAGCGATTCGGCCGAAACCTCCACGGCGAACCAGTCGGGCCCCACCGCCACGGCGGTCAGGCAGCAGCCGGAGCAGGCGATGGAATTGCCGACGACGAGCCTGGCGTCCGGCCACGGCACGCCGATGACGAGCCGCATGTCGGCGCCGCCGCCGAGCGGGCGGAGCGAGCGGACGGTGCCGATGCCGGTGACGATGCCAGTGAACATCAGGCGGGTTTCCTCAGTTCCGAAAGCGTGTCCGCGCCAAGCTCGCGCACCGCGGTGCGCACGAAGCGCGGCATGGCGTCGAGGCGGTCGATGCCGAAGGCCGCGGCCGCCGGCCAGCCGTCGGCCCCCATCACCGCGGGCGCGGCGAACCAGGCGATGCGGTCCACCAGATCGGCGCGCAGCAGGCTCGCCGCAAGCTGGGCGCCGCCCTCCACCAGCAGCCGGGTGATGCCGCTCGCGCCGAGCGCCGCCAGCGCTTCCGCCATGTCGATGCCCATCGGTCCGGCGGGCACGGTCAGCACGGAAACGCCGGTCGTTTCCAGCGCCCGCCTGCGGCCCGCGTCGGCGGTGGGCGAGGCGAGCAGCCAGGTTGGCACCGCGCGCGCGTTCGCCACCACGTCCGACGTGAGACGGGTGCGCAGGTGGCTGTCGGCGATCACGCGCACCGGATTGTCGGCGCGGAAGCCGGGCAGGCGGCAGGTCAACGCGGGGTCGTCGGCGAGCACCGTGCCCACGCCCACCATCACCGCGTCGTGGCTGCCGCGCAGCGCGTGCGCCGCCCGCCGCGCCGCCTCGCCGGTGATCCACTGGCTTTCGCCGCCGTGGGTGGCGATGCGCCCGTCGAGCGTGGCGGCGAGCTTCAGCGTCAGCATCGGCCGGCCCCGCCGCACGCGGCTGAAAAAACCTTCGTTCAGTTGCTCGGCCTCGGCGCCGAGCAGCCCTTCCTCCACGGCGATGCCGGCCGCCCGCATCCTGGCGATGCCGCTCCCGTTCACCCGCGGGTCTGGGTCGCGCGCCGCCACCACCACGCGCGCCACGCCGGCGGCGATCAGCGCCTCGGCGCAGGGCGGCGTCTGCCCGTGATGGCTGCAGGGTTCCATCGTGACGTAGGCGGTGGCCCCTCGTGCCGCCGCGCCCGCCATCGCCAGCGCCTCCGTTTCCGCATGGGGCCTGCCGCCCGGCGCGGTGGCGCCGCGCCCGGCCACGCGGCCGTCGCGCACGATCACGGAGCCGACCGCGGGGTTCGGCCACACGCTGCCGAGCCGCCGCCGCGCCAGCCCCAGGGCCGCCCGCATGTGCGAAAGATCGTCCATCACTCCGGCTGTTTTGCCTCGCCCAGTTCCCCGAGGAAGTTCTCGAAGTCCTTTGCCTCGCGGAAGTCGCGATAGACGGAGGCGAAGCGCACGTAGGCCACGGCGTCCACCTCCTTCAGCGTCTCCATCACCAGTTCGCCGATCTGCGCGCTGGTCACGTCGCCTTCGCCGGTCGCCTCCAGCTTGCGCACGATGCCGTTGACGATGCGCTCGATCCGCTCCTCCTCCATCGGCCGCTTGCGCAGCGCCACCCGCACGGAGCGCGCCAGCTTGTCGCGGTCGAACGGCACGCGTCTGCCGTCGCGCTTCACCACGGTCAGTTCCCGCAACTGCACCCGTTCCACGGTGGTGAAGCGCTGGCCGCAGGCGGCGCACGAGCGGCGCCGGCGGATGGCCGAGCCGTCGTCGCTGGGACGGCTGTCCTTCACCTGGGTATCCTCGTGGCCGCAGAACGGGCAGCGCATCGGGCGCCCGCCTCAGCCGCGGTAGATGGGGAAGCGCGCGCACAGCGCCAGCGATTCCGCCGCCACCGCCGCCTCGGCCGCCGCCGCCACCGCCGCGTCGCCGCCGGCCAGCGCCTCCACCACGCGGCCGATCATCCGCCCGACGTGGCGGAACTCGTCCGCGCCGAAGCCGCGCGTGGTGGCCGCCGGCGTGCCGAGACGCAGCCCCGAGGTGATGGCGGGCTTCTCCGGGTCGAAGGGGATGGCGTTCTTGTTCGCCGTGATGCGGGCGCGGTCGAGGCTCGCCTCGGCGGCCTTGCCGGTCACGCGCTTGGGCCGCAGGTCCACCAGCATCAGGTGGCAGTCGGTGCCGCCGGTGACGATGTCGAAGCCCTGCTCCACCAGGTTCGCCGCCAGCACCTTGGCGTTCTCCGCCACCTGGCGCTGGTAGTCGCGGAAGGCGGGGGTCAGCGCCTCGCCGAAGGCCACCGCCTTGGCGGCGATGACGTGCATCAAGGGCCCGCCCTGCAGGCCGGGGAACAGCGCGCTGTTGATCTTCCTGGCGATGTCGGCGTCGTTGGTCAGCACCATGCCGCCGCGCGGGCCGCGCAGCGTCTTGTGCGTCGTCGTCGTCACCACGTGCGCGTGCGGCAGCGGGCTGGGGAACAGCCCGGCCGCCACCAGCCCGGCGAAGTGCGCCATGTCCACCATGAAATACGCCCCCACCTCGTCGGCGAGCGCGCGGATGCGGGCGAAGTCGATGAAGCGCGGATAGGCCGACCCCCCGGCGATGATCAGCTTCGGCTTCTCGGCGCGGGCGAGGCGCTCCATCTCCTCGTAGTCGAGATAGCCGTCCTCGCGGCGTACGCCGTATTGCACGGCGCGGAACCACTTGCCGGAAAGGTTGGGCGCCGCGCCGTGGGTGAGGTGCCCGCCGGCGGCGAGGCTCATGCCCAGGAGGGTGTCGCCCGGCTGCACCAGCGCCAGCAGCACCGTCTGGTTGGCCTGCGCGCCCGAGTGCGGCTGCACGTTGGCGAAGCCGCAGGAGAACAGCTTCTTCGCCCGCTCGATGGCCAGCGTCTCCGCCACGTCCACCTCGCCGCAGCCGCCGTAGTAGCGCCGCCCGGAGTAGCCCTCGGCGTATTTGTTGGTCAGCACCGAGCCCTGCGCCTCCAGCACCGCGCGGGAGACGATGTTCTCGCTGGCGATCAGTTCGATGCCGTCCTGCTGGCGGGAAAGCTCGCGGCCGAGCACGGCGGCAAGCTCGGGGTCGGTCTCGGCGACCGAGGCGGTGAAGAAGCGGGTGCGCTCTGCGGCGTCGGTCATCGGGGGGTTCCTGCCTTCGGGGTGAGCTTGGCGAGCCGGCCGTCGTGCCGGCCGCCCTCGTAGGTGCCGGAGAGGAAGGCGCGCACGATGGCGAGCGCCAGGTCGTCGCCGAGCAGCCTGCCGCCCAACGCCAGCACGTTGCCGTTGTTGTGGGCGCGACCGAGGGAGGCGGTGACGGGCTCGCTCGCGTGGACGCAGCGGATGCCGGGGTGGCGGTTGGCGGCGATCGACATGCCGATGCCGCTGCCGCACACCAGGATGCCGAAGCGTGCGGCGCCACTTTCCACGTCGCGGCACACCTCGTGGGCGAAATCGGGGTAGTCCACCCGCTCGGCGCTGTGGGTGCCCAGATCGTGCACGGTGTAGCCGGCGTCGGCCAGGGTGCGCGCCAGCATGTTCTTCATGTGGTACCCGGCGTGGTCGGAGCCGAGGGCGATGGTCATGGATTCGCTGCTCATGGCGCGCACATCTAGCATCCCCGGATTGCCGGGGAAATGGCCGCATCCCTCCTGTCCCGCATGCGCGGGCGGCACGTTGGCAACGCCTCCGCGCGGTGGCACTGTCGCGGAGAGTTCGCAGGCAAGGGGAGGGGCGGATGCGCATCCTGGTTCTGGGCGCCGGCGGTATCGGCGGCTATTTCGGCGGCCTGCTGGTGAAGGGCGGCGCCGACGTCACCTTCCTGGTGCGCCCCGGCCGCGCCGCGCAACTGCGCGAGCAGGGCCTCGTCATCGAAAGCCCGCTCGGCAACTTCCAGGTGCCCGCGCGCACTGTCCTGCGGGAAGATGTCCAGCCCGGCTGGGATGCGATCATCCTCGCCTGCAAGGCCTACGACCTGGAAGACGCCATCGACACGCTACGCCCGGCGGCGGCGGGCGCGCTGATCGTGCCCCAGCTCAACGGCATCCGCCATCTGGCCGTGCTCGATGCCGCTTTCGGCGCCGAGGCCGTGGCCGGCGGCATGACCCAGGTGGGCCTCGCGCTGGAGCCCGACGGGCGCATCCGCCACCTTGCCCTCACCCCCATCTTCCGCCACGGCGCCCGGCAGGCCTCGCAGCAGGCGCGGGCGGAGAAACTGCGGGACACGCTGGCCCTCGGTGGCGAGACGTTCGCGCTCTCGGACAACATCCTCCGCGACATGTGGGAGAAGTTCACCTTCCTCGCCACGCTCGCCGCCATGACCTGCCTGATGCGCGCCACGGTGGGGGAGATCGCCCGCACCGACGAGGGCGCCGCGCTCACGCTCTCGGTGCTGGAGGACTGCGCCGCCGCCTCGGCCGCCGCGGGCTATGCGCCGCGCGGCGAGTATCTGGCGGATCTGCGCACGCGGCTGACCAACCCCACCTCGCCGCTGGCCGCCTCCATGCTCCGCGACCTGACGAAAGGCGGCAACATCGAGGGCGAGCACATCGTGGGCGACATGCTCTCCCGCGCCCGCGCTGCCGGCCGCGCCGCGCCGGTGCTGGCCGCCGCCTACACGCAGTTGCAGGCCTACAGCGGCCGTCTGGGAAAATAGCGAAGGAAATCCGCAAGGTGGAATGCTCTTCGCATTCCACCGCCTTCGCGCCTTTACCGCCCGCCCACGCCGTCGCCCGGAACCCGTTACTTACCGGTGCCGCCGTCCAGCCCGGTTTCCTTCCGCACCGCGGCCAAAAAATCCGCCCGCCAGCCGTAGGGCAGCTTCGGCTCGATCCCCGTCTCCACCGCCACCACGCGGCCCTTGTGCACCAGCACGAACATCGGCATCGCCGAGGGATACTTCTGCCGCGCCAACTCGTCGCGCACCCAGCGCACGTCCTTCGGCCACACCCAGTTCTGGTAGATGGAATCGCGCACCGTCGGCATCGGCATCGGCACCAGCCTGAGCCGCGCCCACTCCGCCGATTTCTCGAACGCGCCGCCGAACTCGCTCTCCCACACCCGGCAGGGCGGGCAGTCGGGCGAGGTGATCAGGTACAGCACCGGCGCATCCGCCGGGAGCGGCGCCGCCACCGCGCCCGCCACCGGCACCGCCGCCAGCAGCGCGCCCAGCCGCAGCAGCCCCCTGCGGCCAACCGTCCGCGGCGCATGAACCTTCCCGTGCGACATGCGTCTCCTCCGCCCGTCCGCGCCGATTATTCTGGGAAAGCGCAACAACCGGCAAGCCCGGGGCCGAAAAGCGCTACTTCGCCCCGAACCCTTTTCCCGCCACCCGGTATTCGGCGCGGGGCGGCGCGAAGATGTCCAGCACCTTCGCCCCCTCGGCCCCGGCGCGGATGGCGTGCTCCACGCCCCCCGGCGTGCGCCAGAAATCGCCCTTGCGCACGGCGATCTCCTCGCCGCCCTGGATGCGCACCGCCGAACCTTCCAGCAGCACGCCCCACTGCTCCTCCGGGTGCGAATGCAGCGTGCCCGCCGCGAACGGCGCGATGGTCACCACGGAAAGCATCGCC
>JAJXZO010000123.1 GCA_021780035.1 Pseudomonadota bacterium | reverse complement strand
AGGATCTCCTCGCCGGTCAGCTTCAGGCTGCGGCGGTCGCTGCCGGGCAGGAAGGTAAGCGGCAGCACGCCCATGCCGACGAGGTTCGAGCGGTGGATGCGCTCGAAGCTCTCCGCCAGCACCGCCTTCACCCCGAGCAGCAGCGTGCCCTTGGCCGCCCAGTCGCGCGAGGAGCCGGTGCCGTATTCGCGCCCGGCCACCACCACCAGCGGCACGCCCTCGGCGCGGTAGCGCATCGCCGCGTCGTAGATCGCCATCACCTCGCCCGAGGGCAGGTGCCTGGTCATGCCGCCCTCGACGCCGGAGAGCATCTCGTTGCGGATGCGGATGTTGGCGAAGGTGCCGCGCATCATCACTTCGTGGTTGCCGCGCCGCGCGCCGTAGCTGTTGAAGTCGCGCTGGCCGATCTGCCGCTCGATCAGGTAGTCGCCGGCCGGCGAGGTCTTGCGGATGCTGCCGGCGGGGCTGATGTGGTCGGTGGTGATGGAATCGCCGAGCACCGCCAGGATGCGCGCGCCCGCCACGTCGGCCACCGGCGCCGGCTCCATGGTGAGGCCCTCGAAATACGGAGGGTTTTTCACGTAGGTGGAGCCGTCGTTCCACTTGTAGGTGGCCTGGGCGCCGCCCGCCTCGATCGCCCGCCACTCGGCCGGGCCGGTGAACACCTCGGCGTAGCGGCTCCGGAACTGCTGGCGGGACAGCGCGGCGGCGAGCGTGTCCGCGATTTCGCGGTTGCTCGGCCAGATGTCGGCGAGCTTCACCGGCCTGCCCTCGGCGTCGGTGCCGAGCGTGGCGGTGGCGATGTCCTCGCGCATGGTGCCGAGCAGGGCGTAGGCCACCACCAGCGGCGGCGAGGCGAGGTAGTTGGCGCGCACGTTCGGATGGATGCGGCCCTCGAAGTTGCGGTTGCCCGAAAGCACGCCCGCCACCGCTAGGTGCCCCTCCTCGATCGCGTCGACGATCGCCTCGTCGAGCGGGCCGGAGTTGCCGATGCAGGTGGTGCAGCCGTAGCCCACGGTGTTGAAGCCGAGCGCGTCGAGGTCGGCGGCGAGGCCCGACTTCTCCAGGTAGTCGGTGACCACCTGCGAACCGGGGGCGAGCGAGGTCTTCACCCAGGGCTTGGGCGCGAGACCGCGGGCGCGCGCCTTGCGGGCGAGCAGGCCGGCGGCGATCAGCACCGACGGATTCGAGGTGTTGGTGCACGAGGTGATGGCGGCAATCACCACGTCGCCGTGGCGCAGCGCGTAGGGCTTGCCGGCGGGCGTCACCGCGCGTCCGGCTTCCGCGGCGGGCACGGCGAGGCCCTTGGTCAGTTCCTCGGCGAAGCTCTTCGCCGCGTTCGCCAGCAGCACCCGGTCCTGCGGCCGCTTCGGCCCGGCGAGCGACGGGCGGACGGTGGCAAGGTCGAGTTCCAGCGTCTCGGTGAACAGCGGCTCGGACGCGCCCGGCTCCCGCCACAGGCCCTGCGCCTTGCAGTAGGCCTCCACCAGCGCGATGCGCTCCTCGTCGCGCCCGGACAGGCGCAGGTAGTCGAGCGTGGTGCGATCCACCGGGAAGAAGCCGCAGGTGGCGCCGTATTCGGGCGCCATGTTGGCGATGGTGGCACGGTCGGCGAGCGCGAGCCCTTCCAGGCCGGGGCCGAAGTATTCGACGAACTTGCCCACCACCCCGTGCTTGCGCAGCATCTGCGTCAGCGTCAGCACGACGTCGGTGGCGGTCACGCCTTCCGCCGGGCGGCCGGAGAGGCGCACGCCCACCACGTCCGGGATCAGCATGGCGATCGGCTGGCCGAGCATGGCGGCCTCGGCCTCGATGCCGCCCACGCCCCACCCCAGCACGCCGAGGGCGTTCACCATGGTGGTGTGGCTGTCGGTGCCGAACACGCTGTCGGGATAGGCGAGCGCGGTGCCGCCCGCCTCGGCGGTCCACACCGTCTGCGCGAGGTATTCCAGGTTCACCTGGTGGCAGATGCCGGTGCCGGGCGGGACGACACGGAAGTTGGCGAAGGCGTCCTGGCCCCAGCGCAGGAAGGAGTAGCGCTCGCCGTTGCGCTCGAACTCCATGGTGACGTTGCGCTGGCGCGCGTCGGCCGTGCCGGCAACGTCCACCATCACCGAGTGGTCGATGACCAGATCGACCGGCACCAGCGGGTTCACCTTCTGCGGGTCGCCGCCGAGCCGGGCGATGCCGTCGCGCATGGCGGCGAGATCGACCACCGCCGGCACGCCGGTGAAGTCCTGCATCAGGATGCGCGCCGGGCGGAACGGCACTTCGCGGTCGCTGTGCGCTTTTTCCGCCCAGTCGGCGATGGCGTGGGCGTCGGCGGTGGTGTAGCTGCCGCCGTTCTCGCAACGCAGCACGTGCTCGAGCAGCACCTTCAGGCTGAATGGCAGGCGGGCGACAGAGCCGATGGCCGCCTCCGCCGCGGGAAGCGAATAATACTCGTAGCGCCTTCCGCCGACCTGAAGCGTCCGGCGGGTGTGCAGGCTGTCGTGGCCCAGTGCCGTCATCACGTTACCCCGTGGTTGCCGCCCCGCGCGCGAGGGGGGTGCTTGTTGCCGTTGCCGTGCCTTATTAAACGCCACACGCAAACGCGTCCACTTGCGGACGCGGCGGCGGCTGGCGCGAAAGCGAGGGTACGTGCTCGAAGGTGAAGGGCTGGCGGTGATCCGGGGCGAGCGGCTGGTGTTCGCGGGCGTGTCGTTCGCGCTCGCCCCTGGCGGCGCGCTTTTGCTCACCGGGCCGAACGGCGCCGGCAAGTCCACGCTGCTGCGCGTGCTGGCCGGGCTTCTGCGCCCGGTGGCCGGCACCGTGCGCTGGGCGGGCGAGGATGCGCTCGCCGACCTGCCGGAGCACGCGCTGCGGCTTTGCTACGTCGGCCACCAGGACGCGGTGAAGCCGGGTCTGACAGTGGCGGAGAACCTGCGCTTCTGGGGCGGGCCGGAGGCGATCGCCCGCGCGCTCGCTGCGGTCGATCTCTCCCCACTGGCGGATCTGCCGGCCCGCATGCTCTCGGCCGGACAGCGCCGCCGGCTCGCGCTTTCCCGGCTGCTGATGCGCGATGCCCCGTTGTGGCTGCTCGACGAACCGACCACCGGGCTCGACAGCGCCTCGGTGGAGCGCCTCGGCGGGCTGCTCGCGGCGCACCGCGCCTCGGGCGGCATGGTGGTGGCGGCCACCCACCTGCCGCTGCCGATGGGCGACACCGGGTCGCTGCAACTGAAAGGCGGAGCGGTGGTGCGATGAGCCGGTTCCTTGCCCTTCTTTCCCGCGAGGTGCGCCTCGCGGTCCGCCACGGCACCGACACGCTGGCGGCGGTGCTGTTCTTCGTGCTCGCCGCCTCGCAGTTCCCCTTCGCCGTGGGGCCGGAACCCGAGGTTCTCGGCCACATCGCCCCCGGCGTGGTGTGGGTGACGGCGCTGCTCGCCGCCCTGCTGCCGCTGGATAGGCTGTTCGGCGCCGACTACGAGGACGGCTCGCTCGACCTGCTGCTGCTCTCCGGCCTGCCCGTAACCGCGCTCGCCGCCGGCAAGGCCCTCGCCCACTGGCTGGTCACCGGTCTGCCGCTGCTGGTGGCCGCCGCCCCGGTGGCGGTGATGCTGCGCATGTCCCCCGCCGGCCTGCCGGCGCTGCTGGCGGGGCTGTTCTTCGGCACTATCGTGCTGTCGCTGCTCGGCACCACCGGGGCGGCGCTGGTGCTGGGGGCGCGGCGCGGTGGCGTGCTGCTGCCGCTGCTGATCCTGCCGCTGATGGCGCCGGTGCTGATCTTCGGGGTCGCCGCCGCCGGGGCGGTGGCGGGCGGCACCTCTCCACAGCCTTATCTGCTGCTGCTGGCGGCGATGTGCGCTGGCGCCTTGCCGCTCTGCCCGCTCGCCGCCGCCGCCGGGCTGCGCGGCGCCCTTTCCTGAGGCACCGCCGCCCTTCGGCCTAGCGGTAGTTGCCTTCCCGCTTCGCCGGACCCGCCGCTGGCGCCGCGCCGCCCGCGAGGGTCGCCCGCATCGCCGCGCCCTCGTCGCGCCAGTAGTTCATCAGCACGCCCACGTCCCAGCCCATGCAGAAGTGCTTGACGCCCATCTCCAGGTACGGCGCGGCCTGGCTTGGCTCGGTGATCTCCACCCTGGGGTGGATGCCCAGTTTCAGCGCCATCTCGATGGTGTGGCGCTCCGCCTCGCGCACCTTGGGGTGCGTCCACTCGCCGGCGAGGCCGATCGACATCGCGTAGTCGGCGCAGCCGAACTGCACCATGTCCACCCCCGGAACGGAAAGGATCGCCTCCAGGTCCTCGACACACTGGCGCTTCTCCACCATCAGCGCCACCACCACTTCGTCGAGCGCGTCGACGTAGGCCTGCGAGCCGGCCTCGCGGAACATCCCGACGTCGCGGCGGAGCCCGACGCCGAGCATGCCGCGGCCGTGCCGCGGCCGCGGCGTTTCCGCACGCACGGCGGCCACGCACTCGTGGGCGTCGGCCACGGTGCGGATGTCGGCGAACAGGATCGCCTGGAAGCCCGAGCCGATGGCGCGCATGGTCTGGTGCGTCCATTGCCGCTGCTCGACCTTGATCATGCCGCCGATGCCGGCGACCTCGAAGGCGCGGCCGAGGTTGTCGAGATCGTGCATGGTGAAGGGCGCGTATTCGCCCGAGAACTCCACGTAGTCGTAGTGCCCAGCCTGCCCTATCAGCTCGACCAGAGTGGGCCAGCTGGAAAGGATGTGGGTGCCGAGCGAGGGTTCGCCGGCATTGAGACGCTGGCGCAGGCGGTTGGGTCGCATGGATTCTTTCTCCTGTCGTGGCCTTGGCGGTCACGCGCCACGCTAGACCCTGCGGACGCGCCCGCCCAAGCGGCGAATGCGGCCGTTGCGGCGTCCGGGTGGCGGACGCGCGCGTCGGCAAACCGGACATCGTGGCACCGCCCGCGCCTGGGTTTTTCTCCGCTTGCGGCGGCCGGGAGTGGCACGCAAATTGCGCAGACAGGGCTTCCTGTGCAAATCGGCCGGCGGCGAAGGATTGGCGGCATCGTGGCGAAGCGGCTTCTGGCGGCGGCGTTCGTGGCGGCGGCGGTCCTGGCGTGGGGCGGCCTGCGTTGGCACGCGCACGAGGCCACGGCGCAGCGTTCCCAGCCGGCGGCGGCGCCGGTACCGGTGGAAGTGGCCAGCGCCACGCGGCAGGATGTCGCCGTCACGGCGAGCGGCATCGGCACCGTGCAGGCGTGGCAGAGCGTGCCGCTGCAGCCGCAGGTGGGCGGGCGGCTGCAGGCGATCTACTTCCGGGAAGGCGAGCATGTGCGGGAGGGCGCGCTGCTGGCGATGATCGACCCGCGGCCCTATCAGGCGGCGCTCGCCCAAGCCGAGGCGAAACTCGCGGGCGACGAGGCGACCGCCGCCAACGCCAAAACCACGCTGGCGCGCGACAGCGCGCTGGCACAGAAGAATTTCGCCTCCCGCCAGCAGGTGGACAACGATACGGCGCTGCTGCGCACGGCGGAGGCGGCGACCCTGGCCGACAAGGCGGCCATCACCACGGCCAAGCTCAACCTCGGCTACTGCCGCATCACCGCGCCGACCGCGGGCGTGGTCGGCCTGCGCCGCGTCGATGTCGGCACGCTGCTTCAGGCCGGCAACCCCACGCCGATCGCCACGCTGAACCAGATCGAGCCGATCGCCGTGGTGTTCACCTTGCCGCAGCGGATGCTCGGGCGCATCGAGGCGGCGCGCGCGGCGGGCAACGCCAAGGTGGAGGTGTTCGCCGCCGATCCCCGGCGCCTGCTCGCCACCGGCACCCTCGTCACCCAGGACAACGCCATCGACCAGAGCACCGGCACCATCGCGCTGAAGGCGAAGTTCGCCAACGCCGGAGACAGGCTGTGGCCGGGGCAGTTCGTCACGGCGAAGCTGCAGCTCGGCGTGCAGAGGAACGCCACGGTGATCCCCGCCACCGCCGTGCAGCACGGGCCGGATGGGCTCTACGCCTACGTGGTGGGCGCCGACCGCAAGGTGACGGCACGGCCGCTGCGGGCGGGCGTGGAAGACGGCGGCAAGACCGAGATCCTGAGCGGGCTTTCCCCAGGCGAGGTGGTGGTGGTGAACGGCCAGTCCCGCCTGCAGCCCGGAGTCACGGTTTCCATCCGGCCGAACGCGGGCTGAAACGGCGTGAGCATCTCCTCCCCGTTCATCCGCCGGCCCATCGGCACGTCGCTGCTGATGGCGGCGCTGTTCCTCGCCGGGCTCGCCGCCTACCCGTTGCTGCCGGTGGCACCGCTGCCGGAAGTGGATTTCCCCACCGTCACCGTCTCCACCAACTACCCGGGCGCGAGCCCCACCACCATGGCGGAGGCGGTGGCGCAGCCGCTGGAGACGCAGTTCGCGCAGATCCCCGGCCTTTCGGAGATGACCTCGACCAACGTGCTCGGCAACAGCACCGTCACGCTGCAGTTCGACCTCTCGCGCAACATCGACGCCGCCGCCACCGACGTGCTGGAGGCGATCAACGCCGCCGGCGGGCAACTGCCGAAGGACCTGCCGAACCAGCCGCAGATCCGCAAGACCAACCCCGCCGACGCGCCGATCATGATCCTCTCCGCCCGCTCCGACACCCTGCCGCTGACCGAGGTGGACGACGCCGCCGAGAACATCCTGGCGCAGCGGCTGTCGCAGATCGCGGGTATCGCACAGGTGATCGTCGCCGGGCAGCAGAAGCCGGCCGTGCGCGTCGAGGTCGATCCCGCCCGCCTCGCCGCGATGGGCCTGACGCTCGAGGACGTGCGCAGTGTGCTGACCACCGCCACGGTGAACGAGCCGAAGGGCAGCGTGAACGGGCCGAACAGCACGTGGACCGTGCTCGCCGACGACCAGCTTACCGAGGCTTCGGCCTACAACAACATCGTCGTCGCCTGGCGCCATGGCGCGCCGGTGCGCATCGGCGACATCGGCCAGGCGGTGCGCGGGCCGCAGAACAACCAGATCGCCGCCTGGCAGATGGGCAGACGCGGCATCATCCTGCTGCTGTTCAAGCAGCCGGGCGCCAATGTCATCGCCACCGTGGAGCGGGTGAAGCAGGCGCTGCCGGCGCTCGAGGTCTCGCTGCCGCCGGCGATGCGGGTGCGCACCATCGTCGACCGCACCCAGACCATTCGCGCCTCGCTGCGCGACGTCACCTTCACCCTGATGCTCTCGGTGTGCCTGGTGGTGATGGTGATCTTCCTGTTCCTGCGCAATGTCTGGGCCACCGTCATTCCCAGCGTCACCGTGCCGCTCGCCCTCGTCGGCACACTGGGGGCGATGTACCTGCTGCACTTCAGCCTCGACAACGTGTCGCTGATGGCGCTGACCATCGCCGTGGGCTTCGTCATCGACGACGCGGTGGTGATGCTCGAAAACATCTTCCGCCACATCGAGGGCGGCATGAAGCCGATGGAGGCGGCCTTCAAGGGCGCCGGCGAGATCGGCTTCACCATCGTCTCCATCAGCGCCTCGCTGATCGCGGTGTTCATTCCGCTCTTGCTGATGGGCGGCATCGTCGGGCGGCTGTTCCGCGAGTTCGCCATCACCGTCACCGTGGCGGTGGTGATTTCGGCCGCCGTGTCCCTCACGCTCACGCCGATGCTGAGTTCGCGCTTCCTCACCCCCGCCACGTCCCGGCACGGGTGGCTGTACCGCGTGGTGGAGGCGTTCTTCACCGGCATGATCGGCCTCTACGCGCGCTCGCTCGACATGGCGCTCCGCCACCGCCGCCTGACGCTTTGCGTGTTCCTGCTCACCGTGGCGCTGACCGGCACGCTTTTCTCGGTCATCCCCAAGGGGTTCTTCCCGACGCAGGATTCGGGGCTGATCATCGCCGTCACCGAGGGGCCGCAGGACGCCTCCTTCGAGAAGATGAAGCGGCTGCAGGAGAGGCTGAACGCCCTCGTCGGCGCCGACCCCGCCGTGGCCTCCTTCGCCTCGCAGGTGGGCGCGGGCGTGATGGGCCAGCAGGGCAACGACGGGCGGATGTTCATCAATCTCAAGCCGTGGAGCGAACGGCCGAACGACAACGTGCTGCAGGTGATCCGCCGCCTGCGGGCGAAGGCGCAGAGCGTGGTTGGCGCGCAGATGTTCATGCAGCCGCTGCAGGACATCCGGGTCGGCGGGCGGCTGTCGCGCACCACCTACCAGTACACGCTGCAGGACGCCTCGGCCGAGCAGCTGAACCAGTGGGCGCCGAGGCTGCTCGCGCGCATGCGGGCCCTGCCGCAGTTGCGCGACGTCGCCACCGACCAGCAGATCGCCGGCACCACCGCCACGCTCACCATCGACCGCGAGGCGGCGCAGCGGCTCGGCGTGCAGCCGGCGCAGATCGACGCCACCCTCTACGACGCCTTCGGCCAGCGGCAGGTGACGCAGTATTTCACCCAGCTCAGTTCCTACTTCGTCATCCTGGAGGTGCGGCCCGACCAGGCATCGCGGCTCTCCACCCTCGACGAGCTTTATGTGAAATCGAACACCGGCGCGGCGGTGCCGCTTTCCTCGCTGGTGCGCATGAGCACGGTGCCGGTGGCCCCGCTCGCCATCAACCACCAGGGGCAGTTCCCGGCGGTGACGATCTCCTTCAACCTCGCCCCCGGCGCCGCGCTCGGCGACGCGGTGGGGGCGATCGCGCGGGCGAAGGAGCAGCTCGGCGCGCCGCTGGCGCTCAGAGGGTCGTTCCAGGGCACCGCGCAGGCGTTCCAGACCTCGCTGGCGAGCGAGCCGTACCTGGTCGCCGCGGCGCTGATGGCCGTCTACATCATCCTCGGCATTCTGTACGAGAGCTACATCCTGCCGCTGGTGATCCTCTCCACCCTGCCCTCAGCCGGCGTCGGGGCGCTGCTGATGCTGATGCTGGCGGGGCACGACTTCACCATCATCGCCCTGATCGGCATCATCCTGCTCATCGGCATCGTCAAGAAGAACGGCATCATGCTGGTGGACTTCGCCATCACCGCCGAACGGCAGGGCGGCGAGACGCCGCTCTCCGCCATCCGCCAGGCCTGCCTGCTGCGCTTCCGGCCGATCATGATGACCACCATGGCGGCGATGCTCTCCGGCCTGCCGCTGATGCTGGGCACCGGCGCCGGCTCCGAACTGCGCCAGCCGCTCGGGCTCGCCATGGTGGGCGGGCTCGCGTTCAGCCAGCTTCTCACCCTCTACACGACGCCGGTGATCTACCTCTATCTCGACTCGTTCCAGCGCTGGCTGATGCCGGCGCGCCACCCGCTGCCCCGGCTCGCCGCCGCGCTCAGCAAGGTGGAGGCGGACGCCGACTGAAGCCGCGCCCGCCGGACAGGCGCGGCACCGGCGGCATGAAGGCTTGAACGTCCCCCTGCCGCGGGTATATGGCCGCTCTGGCGAGGCGGTCGCTCCGCCTTCGCCGCGTTTCCATTGGCCAGCGCCCGAGGGTCAGATGCACGAGCGACCCCCATGCCCCTCCGCTACTCGCCCTCGCCGGCCGCTGCCGCCGCGAGCACGGAGTTCCCTGCCGCGGTGCGGGCCCAGACCGCGCTGAAGCGGGCCGGGTCCGCGCCGCCGCCCCGCGGCCGGACGGTCCCGCCCGCGCCTCCCGCTCCTGCTTGTTAAGCCCGCAGGGCTGAAAGCCACAGCCCGACCGAAGGCAGCGCCATGAACCCGATCACCAGCCTTTACTACGCCTCCCGGCGCTACCTGAAGGCGATCCGCATCTTTCTCGTCATCTCGGGGCCGGGGCTCCTGGTGATGATCGCCGACAACGACGCCGGCGGCATCACCACCTACGCCGCCACCGGCGCCCAGTACGGCTACCACCTGATCTGGTTCCTGATCCTGCTGGCCCCCGTCGCCTACTACGTGCAGGAGATGACGGTGCGGCTCGGCGCGGTGACCAAGCGCGGCCACGCCGAGGCCATCTTCGAGGGCTTCGGCGCCTTCTGGGGTTGGTTCTCGGTGATCGACCTGCTGCTGGTGGACTGGCTGACGCTCGTCACCGAGTTCGTCGGCATGACGGCGGCACTGGCCCTGTTCGGGGTACCGCCCTGGCTCACCGTGGTCGGCGTGTGCGTGCTGATGGGCGCAATGGTGCTGAACGGCCGCTACTGGACGTGGGAAAAGATCGCCATGCTCTTCTGCGTCCTCAACCTGATCTACATCCCCGGCGCCTTCATCGTGCACCCGAAGGTGAGCGACATCTTCTCGCAAGGGCTGATTCCCAACTTCGCAGGCCACTTCAACGCCCAGATGTTCTTCTTCCTGATGGCGAACATCGGCACCACCATCGCCCCCTGGATGCTGTTCTTCCAGCAGTCGTCGGTGGTGGACAAGGGCATGAAGGAG
>JAJXZO010000012.1 GCA_021780035.1 Pseudomonadota bacterium | reverse complement strand
TTCGCCGAGAACGATTTCCTGAGCTACACGATCAACTCGGTGATCGTCACCTTCTCCGCCACCGCGCTCGCGCTGCTGTTCGGTGTGCCGGCGGGCTACGGCATCGCCAAGACGAAGGCCACGAAAGCAGCGATTCTGATCCTGATCGCCCGCGTCACGCCCGGGCTTTCCTACCTGATTCCGCTCTACCTCCTGTTCCAGTGGATGCCGGGGCCGCTGCACGTCGGCGGCTACCTGCCGCAGATCATCACCCACCTGGTCATTACGGTACCGATCGTGGTGTGGATCATGATCGGCACCTTCGAGGGGCTGCCGGTGGAACTGGAGGAAGCCGCGCTCGTGGACGGCTGCAACATCTGGCAGGCATTCCGCGCCGTGGCCGTGCCGCTCGCCAAGCCCGGCATCATGGTGGGGATGATCCTCTCCTTCATTTTCAGCTGGAACAACTTCATCTTCGGCGTGGTGCTGGCCGGGCGCGACACGCGCACGCTGCCGATCGCCGTCTACAACATGCTGACTTTCGAGCAGATCTCGTGGGGGCCGCTGGCCGCCGCCGCCCTGGTGGTGACAGCGCCGGTGCTGATCCTTACGTTGCTGATGCAGAAGGAGATCGTCGCCGGGCTGACCGCCGGCGGCGTCAAGGGCGGGTAGCAGGCGGGGCCGGGGGGCGGCGCCGGAGTTTGCGGAGAGCGGCGCTCCCCGCCCACTACGCCTCGGAGTCCGGCTCGATAACGCCCTTGCCGCGTTCGATCGCCTCGACGATCTTGCGCCGGGCGACGTCGGCGTCGGCCCAGCCCTTGATCTTCACCCACTTGCCCGGCTCGAGATCCTTGTAGTGGGCAAAGAAGTGCTCGATCTGGTCGAGCGTCGTGCGGGCGATATTGTAGATCGAATAGACGTTGACATAGCTGCCCGAGATTTTCGGGCTCGGCACGGCGATGATCTTCTCGTCCTCGCCGTGCTCGTCCTCCATCAGCAGCACGCCGATGGGGCGGACATTGATGACCGCGCCGGGAACGATGGTGCGGGTATTGGCGATCAGCACATCGACCGGGTCGCCGTCGTCGCTGAGGGTGTGGGGCACGAAGCCGTAGTTCCCTGGATAGCGCATCGGCGTATAGAGAAAGCGGTCGACGAACAGCGTGCCCGCCTTCTTGTCCATCTCGTATTTGATCGGCTCGCCGCGGATGGCGACTTCGACAATGACGTTGATGTCCTCGGGCGGGTTGTCGCCGATGGAGATGGCGTCGATGCGCATGGAGCGTCTCCTGCGGGGGCGGCGACTGTAGAACATTTCGCGGCGAGGCGCGATGCTTCACAATCACGGCAAATTCGTAAGCCTATACCTCTCCGGCAAGATGGCAGGCCGCTTTCCGCGCCCCCACCTCCCGCCACTCGGGCCGCTCGGCGGTGCAGCGGGCTACGGCGTGCCGGCAGCGCGAGGCGAAGGCGCAACCGGCGGGGGGGTTGAGCGGCGACGGCAGTTCCCCCTTCACGCTCGCTATCTGCTTGCGGTGGCGCGGATCGACGCTCGGCGTGGCCGCCAGCAGCGCCCGCGTGTAGGGATGCATCGGCTCGGCGAACAGCGACTCCTTCGTCCCCTCCTCCACCGGGCGGCCGCAGTAGAGGACGAGCAGGCGGTCGGCGATGTGCCGCACCACGGAAAGATCGTGGCTGATGAACAGGTAGGCGAGGCCGAGCGTCTCCTGCAGGTCCATCATCAGGTTCAGCACCTGCGCGCGGATGGAGACGTCGAGCGCGGATACCGGCTCGTCGGCCACGACGATGCGCGGGTTCAGCATCAGGGCGCGGGCGATGGCGATGCGCTGGCGCTGCCCACCCGAGAACATGTGCGGGTAGCGGTCGTACTGGTCCTCGCGCAGTCCTACCCGCTGCATCATCTCCCTCACCGCGCGCCGGCGCTCCGCCGCGTCGCCGCGGTGGTTGAGCAGCAGCGGTTCCTCGAGGATGGCGCCAACGGTCTTGCGCGGGTTGAGCGAGCCGTAGGGGTTCTGGAACACCATCTGCACGCCGAGACGCAGCCGCCTCCTTTCCGCCTCCGACACGTTTGCCGTGGGCTTGCCGTCGATCAGCAGCTCGCCGGCGGTCGGCGGCTCGATCAGGGTCGCCATGCGCGCGAGCGTGGACTTGCCGCAGCCGGATTCGCCGACGATGGCCAGCGTCTCTCCGGCGGCAAGCGCGAAGGAGATGCCGTCCACCGCTTTCACCAGCCCTTTCGGCGCGAACAGGCCGCCCCCCGCGGGGTAGTAGCGGCGCAGGTTCTCCGCCTGCATCAGCGCGCTCATGCGGAAGCTCCGCCGGCGGCGACCGGGTGATGGCAGCGCACGCGCCTGCCCACCGGCCCGGCGAGCGCCGGCGGCTCGGTTTGGCAGAGCGCGTCGGCGTATTTGCAGCGGGGAGCGAACAGGCAGCCGCGCGGGCGGTCGTCGATGCCCGGAACCATGCCCGGAATGGTGGGCAGGCGCCGCCGCCCGGCGGCGCGTTCGGGCAGCGCGTCGAGCAGCGCCTCGGTGTAGGGGTGCCGGGGTGCCGCAAACAGAGCGTCGGTGGTCTGTTCCTCGACGATCTGCCCGGCGTACATCACCTGCACGCGGTGCGCGGTTTCCGCCACCACGCCCATGTCGTGGGTGATCAGCACGAGGCCCATGCCGCGGCTTTTCTGCAGGGCGATCAGCAGTTCCAGGATCTGCTTCTGGATGGTGACGTCGAGCGCGGTCGTCGGCTCATCGGCGATCAGGAGGCGGGGGTTGCAGGAGATCGCCATGGCGATCATCACCCGCTGGTTCATGCCGCCGGAAAGCTGGTGCGGAAAGGAGCCGAGGCGGCCCGCGGGCGCGGGGATTCCGACCTGCTCCAGCAGTTCCACCACGCGGTCGCGCACCCGGGGTTTCGGCACGGCGCGATGCGTGCGCAGCGCCTCGGCGATCTGCCAGCCGACGGTGTAGCAGGGGTTGAGGCTCGACATCGGCTCCTGGAACACCATCGCCATGTCCTTGCCGACCACCGCCCGGCGTTGCCGGGGCGAGAGCACCAGCAGATCGCGGCCGTCGAAGCGGAGTTCCTTGGCGGTGACCTTGCCGGGCCAGGCGATCAACCCCATCGCCGCCAGCATGGCGACGCTCTTGCCCGAGCCGGATTCGCCGACGATGCACAGGATCTCGCCGGCATCGACGGAGACGTCCACGCCGTCCACGGCGCGGAAGCGGCCGCGGGCGGTGGCGAATTCGACCGCGAGGTCGGAAAGTTGCAGCAGCGGCATCAGCGTTTCAATTTCGGATCGAGGGCGTCGCGCAGGCCGTCGCCGAACAGGTTGAAGGCGAGCACGGTGACGAGGATGCAGAGCCCCGGAAAGGTCAGCACCCACCAGGCGCGCTGGTAGAACTCGAGGGCGCCGGCAAGCATGGTGCCCCATTCCGGCGTGGGCGGCTGTGCGCCGAGGCCAAGGAAGCCGAGCGCGGCGGCGTCGAGAATGGCGGACGAAAACCCGAGCGAGGCCTGCACGATGAGTGGCGCCGTGCAGTTGGGCAGCACCGTATCGAACATCAGATGCAGCCTTCCCGCCCCCGCGCAGCGCGTGGCGGTGACGTAGTCGCGCGCGAGTTCGGCCAGAGCCGAGGCGCGCGAGAGGCGCGTGTAGCCGGGCAGCGTGACGACGGCTACCGCCAGCATGGCGTTGAACAGGCCGGGGCCGAGGATGGCGACGATGACGATGGCGAGCAGAAGGCTGGGGAATACCAGCAGGATGTCCATCAGCCGCATGATGGCGATGTCGACGACGCCGCCCGAGAACGCCGCCGTGAGGCCGAGGATGGTGCCGAAGACCAGCGACAGCGTTACCACGGAGAGGCCGATCAGCAGCGACAGCCGTGCGCCGTGGATCATGCGGGAAAGCATGTCGCGGCCGACGTCGTCGGTGCCGAGGGGAAACTCCCAGGTGCCGCCGTGCAGCCACACCGGCGGCGTGAGGAAGTGTTCGCGGTGCTGCGCGATGGCCGAATGCGGGGAGAAGAAATCCGCGCCCAGGCCGAGCACGATCAGCAGCACCATCACGCAGAGGCCGACCACGGCGCCTTTGTTCTCGGCGAAGCTGCGCCAGAACAGGCGTGCGCGACCCGGCATCGGCGGTGCTGCCACGAGGTCGGGAGTGGCTTGCATCTCCGACATCAGCGGCGGATCCGCGGGTTGAGCATGCCGTAGGTCATGTCCACGCACAAATTGACGACGATGACGAGGCTGGCGATGAGCAGTGTGCCGCCCTGCAGCACCGGGTAGTCGCGCCGCTGGATCGCCTCCACCAGCCAGTGGCCGACGCCCGGCCAGGAGAATACCGTTTCGGTGAGGATGGCGCCGCCGAGCAGCGAGCCGACGGAGAGCCCCACGACCGTCACCACCGGGATCAGCGCGTTGCGCAGCGCGTGCACGATCACCACCCGCACGCTCGCCAATCCCTTGGCGCGGGCGGTACGGATGTAGTCCTCGCCCAGCACCTCCAGCATCGCCGAGCGGGTCATGCGTGCGACGATGGCGAGCGGATAGGTGCCGAGCACGATGGCGGGCAGGATCAGGTGGCTGACGGCGGAGAGGAACGCGCCCTTGTCGTCGCTGAACCAGGAATCGATCAGCATGAAGCCCGACCACGGCTTCACGTAGAACATGTCGCTGATGCGACCCGACACCGGCGTCCAGCCGAGCGCCACCGAGAACACCAGGATCATCATCAGCCCCCACCAGAAAATCGGCATGGAGGCGCCGGTAACGGAGAGGCCCATCAGCCCATAATCGAACGCCGAGCCGCGCTTCACCGCCGCGATCACGCCGAGCGGGATGCCGACGCAGAGGCTGACCAGCATGGCGCAGAACGTAAGTTCCAGGGTGGCGGGGAAAAGGGCGACGAACTCGTGCCACACCGTGCGGTGGGTGACGATGGAGCGCCCCAGCCCGCCGGTGACGACGTTGATCTCGTAATGGACGAATTGCAGCCACAGCGGCAGGTCGAGCCCGTAGTGGTGGCGCAGCGCCGCAAGCTGCACGGGGTCGATGCCGTGCTCGCCGGCCATCACCTCGATCGGGTCGCCCGGCACGAGGTGGATCATGATGAAGGCGAGGAACGTCACCCCGATGAACGTGGGGATGACGAGAAGCACCCGGCGGAAGAGGAATTGCAGCATCCGCTGTCCGTAACAGATATGCGGACCGCCCGCACCCCTCGGCGTACCGGGAAGCGCGGGCGGCGTGCTCCGGCTACTTCAGATCGACGTGATCGAACTGAACGCGCCCGAACGGGCTCATCTGGTAGCCCTCGACGTTCTTGCGCATCGGCATGAACACCACCGAGTGGGCGACGAAGACGAACGGCGCCTGCTCGTGCATCACCACCTGCGCCTGCTCGTAGAGCTTCACGCGCTCCGCGTGGTCGCTGCTGGCGGCGGCCTTCTGCACCAGCGATTCGAAGTCCTTGTTGCACCACTTCGAGGCGCTGCCGCCGCCGAGACGGGCCGCGTCACAGCCGGCTAGGGGCACGAAGAAGTTGTCGGGGTCGCCGTTGTCGCCGGTCCAGCCGAGCAGCGCCATGTCGTGCTCGCCGTTGCGCACCCGCTTCAGGTACTCGCCCCACTCGTAGCTGACGATGTTCGCCTTCACGCCGATCTTGGCGAGGTCGGCCTGCATCATTTCGGCCATCCGCCGCGCGTCGGGGTTGTAGGGACGCGATACCGGCATGGCCCACAGGCTGGTGGAGAAGCCATTCGGGAAGCCGGCCTGCGCCAGCAGTTCCTTGGCCTTGGCGGGATCGTACGGCCAGTCCTTGATGGCGTTGTCGTAGCTCCACATGGTGGGCGGAATCAGGTTCTTCGCCACCTGGCCGGCGCCCTGGTAGATCGCCTGCAGGATCGCCTTCTTGTCGATGGCCATGTTGATGGCCTGGCGCACGCGCACGTCGGTGAACGGCTTCTTCTGCGTGTTGAAGGCGAGGTAGCCGATGTTGAGCCCTGGCTGCGACAGCATCTTCAGGTTCTTGTCGGCGCGGATCGAGGGCAGGTCGGCCGGATTCGGATAGATGGCGATCTGGCACTCGTTGGCGCGCAGCTTGGCCAGCCTCACCGCCGGGTCCTTGACGATGGAGAACACCAGCGCGCTGAGCTTGGGCTTCGGCCCCCAGTAGCCGGGGAAGGCGCGGTAGCGGATGGTGCTGTCCTTGCTGTAGGCGACGAACTCGAACGGGCCGGTGCCGATCGGTTCCTGGTCGATCAGTTCCGGCTTGCCGAGCTTGAGCAGCGCATCGGCGTATTCTTTCGACTGGATGGAGGCGAAGTCCATCGCCATGTCGGCAAGGAACGGCGCCGCCGGCTTGCTCAGCGTGAACACCACCGTATAGGGGTCGATTTTCTGGATCGACTTGATCAGCGTCGGCATGCCCATGTCGCCGTAGTAGGCGTAATTGCCGCCCGAGACCGAGTGGTACGGATTGGACTTGTCCGCCTGCCGGCCGAAGCTGAAGATCACGTCATCGGCGTTGAAGTCGCGCGTGGGCTTGAACTTGTCGTTGCTCTGCCACTTCACACCGTGGCGCAGAAAGAAGGTGTAGGTGAGCCCGTCCGGCGTCACCGTCCACTTCGTGGAGAGGCCGGGCCCCACCTCCGTCGAACCGGGCTGGAATTCCACCAGGCGGTTATAGATCGGCAAATTGGCGTTGAAGGTGGTGCCGTCCGTGTTCAGCATCGGGTTGAAATTTCCCGGCGAACCCTCGGAGCAGTAAACCAGGGTCTTCGCCTGCGCCCCCGCCGCCCCAGACAGCACGATCGCGCACGCCGCGGCCACGATCCAACTGGCTCTCATGCTTTGGCCCCTCCCTGTTCATTCGCGGCGGCCAAGGTACCGCCCCGGGCGATTCCTACGAGGACACGGGTTATCTCTCAACCGGAAATATCGCGGAAAGAAAACCTCCGGCGACGCGGCACCCCCTCCCTGCCCTTGCTTTTGCCGTCGCCCGGCCTAGGCTCGCCGCAATAGGCGTGGAGGAACGCAGATGAACGTGGGCGAAGCCCTGGCCGAGATCCTGAAGCGCGAGGGGATCGAGATTCTCACCGGCTATCCGGTCAACCACCTGATCGAATACGCGGCCGCGGCCGGCATCCGGCCCGTCATCGTCCGCCAGGAGCGCATCGCCGTGCACATGGCCGACGCCATCTCCCGCCTTTCGTCGGGGCGGAAGCTCGGTGCCTGCTGCATGCAGTACGGACCGGGCAGCGAGAACGCCTTCGGCGGCGTCGCCCAATGCTATGGGGAAAGCGTGCCGGTGCTGGTGCTGCCGGGCGGCTATCCGCGGCGGCTCGCCCATGTCAGCCCCAACTTCAACTCCGCCCAGTCGATGCGGCCGGTGGCGAAGTCGGCGGAGTCGATCACGCTCGCTGGCGAGGTGGCGGCGATCATGCGCCGCGCCTTCACCCGCCTGCGCAACGGCCGCGGCGGCCCGGCGGTGGTGGAAATCCCATGGGACATGTACACGGAGGAACTGCCCGCCCCGCTCGACTACCAGCCGGTGCTCTCCACCCGCTACGGCCCCGACCCGGAGGCGGTGCGCGAGGCGGCGCGGCTGCTCGCGGCGGCGAAGCGGCCGGTGCTGTACGTGGGCCAGGGCGTGCACTACGCCCGCGCCTGGCCGCAACTGCGGCGACTCGCCGAGCGCATGGCGCTGCCGGTGTGCACGAGCCTCGGCGGCAAGAGTGCCTTCCCGGAAACGCACCCGCTGGCGCTCGGCTCGGCGGGAGTGTCGATGTCGCGCGCGGTGCCGCACTTCCTGCGGGCCGCCGACCTCATACTCGGCATCGGCTGCAGCTTCACCGAAAGCCCCTTCGCGGTGAAGATGCCGCCGGGCAAGACCATCATCCACGCGACGCTTGACCCCGACCACCTGAACAAGGACGTGCGCGCCACGGTGGGGATGGTGGGCGACGCGGGCCTGACGCTCGACGCCCTGCTGGCGGAACTCGACGCGCAGGGCGTTCCCGCCCGCGACAACGCCCCGGTGGCGGCGGAGGCGGCGGAGGTGCGCGCCGCGTGGCTCGCCGAGTGGATGCCGAAACTCAATTCCGACGAGGCTCCGCTCAACCCCTACCGGGTCATCCGCGACCTCGCACAGACGGTGAACGTGGGCAACACCATCATCACCCACGACGCCGGCAGCCCGCGCGACCAGCTTTCGCCGTTCTGGCAGTGTACCGAGCCGCTCACCTACCTCGGCTGGGGCAAGACCACCCAGCTCGGCTACGGGCTCGGCCTCGCCATGGGCGCGAAGCTCGCCCACCCCGGGAAGCTGTGCATCAACGTCTGGGGCGACGCGGCCATCGGCTTCACCGGCATGGACTTCGAGACGGCGGTGCGCGAGCGCATCCCCATCCTGTCCATCCTGCTCAACAATTTCTCCATGGCGATCGAACTCAAGGTGATGCCGATCTCCACCGAGAAATACCGCTCCACCGACATCTCCGGCGACTACGCGGCGATGGCGCGCGCCTTCGGCGGCTACGGCGAGCGTGTCACCACGCCCGAGGAGATCGTGCCGGCGATCCGGCGCGGCATCGAGCAGACCAGGGCCGGCGTTCCGGCCCTGCTCGAGTTCATCACCTGCAAGGAGACGGCGGTGGCGCGGCCCTGACCGCGCCTACACCTTGCGCTGCAGCGCGGCGATGTAGCCGCGGTTCCAGCTTGGGCAGATCATCGCCTCGTTGATCACCACCCTCGGCGGCAGCGTGGCGATGTAGCGGATGAGGTCGGCCACGTCCTCGGGCTGCGCCATGCGCGCGCGCTCGTCGGCGGTCGCCGGCACCGGGCGGAGGTCGAGGATCGGCGTCGCCACCTCGCCCGGCAGCACCGCCGAGCAGCGGATGCCGTTCACGCATTCCTCCATGTTGACGGTGTGGCAGAGCGCCACCACCCCGTGCTTCGCCGCCGTGTAGCCGGGGCCGCTCACGTTGCCGATGAACCGTCCAGCCACGCTGGCGGTGACGATGATCTGCCCTTCCTTGCGTTCGCGCATGCCCGGCAGCACCGCGCCGACGCAGTAGAACACGCTGGTGAGGTTGCCCTTCACCAGGTAATCCATCGCTTCCGGAGTCAGATCGGCCCAGGAACGCTTCCGCACGTTCACCCCGGCGTTGGCCACCAGCAGATCGATGCGGCCGAACTTCTCCACGATGCGCGCCACGATCGCGCCCGCGGCGGCCGAATCGGTCAGATCGCCCGGCTCGACGGCGGCGCTTGCGCCGATGGTGGCGGCCACTTCCTCAAGCTTGTCGCGGCGGCGGCCGGTGAGCACCACCTGCGCTCCGGATTCGGCCAGCGCGCGCGCGGCGGCAGCGCCGATGCCGGTGCCGGCGCCGGTGATCCAGACGATCTTGCCTTGCAACGGATTCATTCGTGTTCCTCCTGATCGGACTTGCCGCCGCCCAGGCGCCGTGATGCCCTGGCGCTGCGGCGACTGCCGCAGAAAACAGGAAAATCGGCGCCGGAGAAACCCCGGATGCGGCCCGGCCCGGCGAAGTTTTCCGCTCTTTGCGGCGGCTGGCGACCAGAGGCGGCGAATTCGGGCTGTCAAACCGCTCCGGTCGGGGGTATCGGTAACAACGAGGCCGCGATGCGCGCGCGGCCTCCACGGAACGGAAGCGCAGGAAGGAGCAGGAACGTGGCGAAATATCGCATCCTTACACCCGCCGGGGCGAGCTTCACCGTCCAGGGCGGCGGCTATCTCGACGAGATGAAGCCGCTCGAGGACCTCGATGCCGAATTCTACGAGTGCGAGCCGAACGAGGAGGCCTTCATCGCGGCCGCCTCGGGGGCCGACGCCGTCTACGCCAAGGGCATGAAGTTCACCAAGCGGATGATCGACGCCCTGCCGGAGAAGTGCCGCGGCATCGTGCTGGGCAGTGTCGGCGTCGACTACGTGGACATCGCCGCCGCCTCGGCGCGCGGCCTGCCGGTGACCAACTGCCCGGACACCTTCATCGAGGAGGTGGCCGACCACGCGATGGCGCTGCTGCTCGCCGGCCACCGGCGCCTGATCGAACAGGATCAGATGGTGCGCACCGGCCGCTGGGGCGAGGGCCGGCCGGCACTGCTGAAAGTTCCCCGGCTGATGGGCCAGACGCTCGGCTTCATCTCGTTCGGCCACACCGCGCGCCTGACCGCCACGCGCGCCCGCGCATTCGGCCTGCACATGAAGGCCTACGACCCGTACGTGGAAGAGCTGGTGATGTCGCCCTACGGCGTCGAGCCGACAACGCTCGAGGAAGTGCTGGCCACCTCCGACTTCATCTCCATGCACGCGCCGGCCACCCCGGCCGCCGAGGGCATGCTGAAGGCGAAGCACTTCCGCATGATGAAATCGACGGCGTGGTTCATCAACA
>JAJXZO010000251.1 GCA_021780035.1 Pseudomonadota bacterium | reverse complement strand
CGCCGGCCCCGCCACGCGCCCGCCCGCCACCACGCGGCCCGCGGCACGACAGGAGCGGGCGCGGGCTCAGCCTCGTCCGTCACGGGCCTCGCGCTCGTAGTGTCGGTAATACTTGTCGGTGACACGGTCGGTCTGCACCACCACGGCGATGTCGGTGGTGTTGAATGCGGCGTCCACCACCGCGCCGTCGCCGACGAAGCCGCCGAGGCGGAGATACCCCTTGATCAGCGGCGGCAGCGAGGCGAGCGCCCGTTTGGCGTTGAGGCTCGCCGGGTCGCGCCGCCGCATCTCCACGTAGCGGCCCGGCAGCGCCCGCAGCCGCAGTTCCGGCGGCGCCAGGTGATGGGTGTGCAGGTAGGTCAGCTCGGCAGCGAGCGCGTCGGGGTCGGTGCCGGGCAGGCTGGCGCAGCCGAACATCAGGCCGACGCCGTAGTGGAACACGCTGGCGGCGATGCCGCGCCACAGCAGCTGCATGGCGGGAAGGCCGCGGTACTCGGGATCGACGCACGAGCGGCCGAGTTCCATCACCACGCCCGGAAAGGCGAGCACCGGCGAAAGATCGTATTCGGCGGCCGAATAGAAGCTGCCGGCCGCCGCCGCCGCCGCCGCGCGGATCAGCCGGTAGGTGGCGACGACCCGCTCGGCGCTGTCGTCCTCGCCGTGATCGACCACCAGCAAATGGTCGGCCACGGCGTCGAAGCGGTCGCGGTCCTGGTGCACCTGCCGGGCCGCACCGTCGGCGTGGGCGCCGCACTCCTCGTAGAAAACGCGGTAGCGCAGCGCCAGCGCCGCCTCCACCTCGGCCTCGCTGGCGGCGAGCCGCACGCCGAGGCGGCCGCTGCGCAGCTCGCCGAAGCCGGTCTCCCTGGCGTTTCCGGCCGCCCCGTTCATCGCGGCGGGACCTTGCCGGCCTTGCGCCGCCCGAACAGTTCGATGCGGTGCGACACCAGTTCGAAGCCGAGACGCTCGGCGATCGCCCGCATCGCCGCCTCGTATTCGGCGTCCTCGAACTCGAGCACCGCGCCCGACTCGACGTCGATCAGGTGCGCGTGCGGCCCGTGCTCGGCCGGTTCGAAGCGGGCGCGGCCGCCGCCGAAGTCGTGCCGCTCCAGGATGCCCCGCTCCTGCAGCAGCCGCACGGTGCGGTAGACCGTGGCGATGGAAATGCGCGGATCGCGCGCCACCGCGCGCCGGTAGAGTTCCTCGACGTCGGGATGGTCGGTGGCCTCGGCGAGCACGCGGGCGACCACCCGGCGCTGGCCGGTCATTTTCAGGCCCTTGGCGACGCACAGGCGCTCGATCTGGCTCTGGCTTTCCATCCGACCCACCACGCTGCCCGGGCGGGCCTTGCGCCCCGCACGCGAACACAAACCCGGCACCGTCCCGGACGTCACCCTATCAGGGTCGCACCCGGGGCGGCAAATGACGGCAGGGCGTCAGGAATTCAGCCGTGGCCGCGCGGCCGGGTCCCCAGGCCGATCTTTTTTGCCAGCGAGGAGCGGTGTTCGGCGTAGTTGGGCGCCACCATCGGGTATTCGGCGGGCAGGCCCCAGCGCTCGCGGTACTGGTCGGGCGTCATCTGGTAGGCGGTCTTCAGATGCCGCTTCAGCATCTTCAGCTTCTTGCCGTCCTCCAGGCAGACGATGTAGTCGGGGAACACCGACTTCTTCACCGGCACCGCCGGCTGCGGCCGCTCCGGCAGTGCCTCTTCCTTGCCCACGCCGGCCAGCGACTGATAGACATCACGGATCAGCACCGGCAACCCGTCCGCCGCCACCCGGTTGTTCGATACGTGGGCGGAGACGATTTCGGCCACCAGTTCCAGCATCTCCGCGCCCTGCACAGCCTCTGCCATCGTGATTCGTTCCTTTGCGTTCGACTTGCCGCATGACTGGCACTATATAAGAACCTCATTGCCAGTTTCGCAACGGATATTCGCTCGAGTGCCCGGCCCATTCATGTCCGACCCCTCCCCCGCTGCCCCGCAGGCTGCCGCCATCCTCGACATCACCAATGCGGTCTGCCCGATGACTTTCGTGCGCACCCGCCTCGCCCTAGACCGGCTCGCCCCCGGCTCGCTGCTGCTGGTGCTGCTGAAGGGCGACGAGCCGCGGCGGAACGTGCCGCGCAGCGCCGCCGCCCTCGGCCACCAGGTGGTGTCCGAGGAAACCGACGAAACCGGCGTCACCCGCCTGTTGCTGCGCCGGGCGTGAGCGGCTTCGCCAGCACCAGCGCGTCGTCGCCGTTCGCGTAGTAGCCGCGCCGTTCCCCCACGCGGCGGAATCCGGCACCGGCATAGAGCGCCTGTGCCGGCACATTGCCTACCGCCACCTCGAGATAGAGCGTCCGCGCGCCCATGGCCGCGGCCCGCGCCTCGGCCGCGGCGAGCAGGCGCCGTGCCCGGCCCTGCCGGCGGAGTTCCGGCAGTACGCCCAGGGTAAGAATCTCCGCCTCGTCGGCGGCCACCCTCGCGAGCAGCATCGCGCCCTCGGCGTCGAGCAGGCCGAAACAGCCGGGTAGCGCCAGCAGTTCGCCGATCGTTCGTGCGTCCCAGGGTTCGCCGCCCGGTTCGGCCGCCGCCACCACCGCCGCCATCGCCGCGGCGTGCGCCGTGCCGGTGGCGAGCGGCGCCGTCACTTCAGGCGCCTGCCGGCGCCGGCCGCAGCCCGCCCGCCGGTG
>JAJXZO010000046.1 GCA_021780035.1 Pseudomonadota bacterium | reverse complement strand
CACCGCGCTGTCGATGCTCACCCTCTCGGTGCTGCTCTCGTGGCTCGGCGGCTGAGGCGCGGCCTCAGCGCCCGGTGAGGATGCGCTCGACCAGCTGCTGCACGGTGGGAATGAAGCCGTTGCCGTAGAACGGGTCCGAGGCGAAGCGGTAGCCGTTGTGGCCGCTGAACATCAGGTTGTGTTCGATGACCTCGGGGTCGTTGCGGTTGTGCGCGATGTTCTGCAGCGTCTGCTGGATGCAGAAGCTGCGCGGATCGGCCTTCCTGCCGTTGTTGTAGTCCGGCCCGTGCTGCGACCAGTTGGAGAAGCGGCACTGGCTCAGGCAGCCCATGCAGGCGACCTGGTCGCGCACGATCTCCTCCACCTTTTCAGGCGTGACGAATATCAGCGTCGAATCGGGGGAGCGCATCGCCTCGGTGAAGCCCTGCTCCTCCCAGGCGCGCACGCGCTCGCGGTCGGTCTCGGTGAGGTAGACGATGCGCTTGCGCGGACCGACGCCGTATTCCACCACGTGCGCGCCCACCTCCTCGGCGGAATAGGCCACCTGGCGCTCGTTGCGCTCACGCAATTCCTCTAGGAAGCTGTTGCGCACGGCCGAGGAATAGAAGCCCGTGGGGCTGAAGTGGTTGAGGAAGACGTCGCCCTCCTTCAGCGTCAGCAGCCGCTGCTTCCAGGCGTCGCCGATCGGGCTTTCCCTGGTCAGCAGCGGGCGGGTGCCGAACTGGAACGCCATCGGCCCGAGGTCGGGGTTGCCGATCCAGTCCTCCCATTCCTCGAGCCACCAGACACCGCCGGCCATGACGATCGGCGTCTCGGCCAGGCCGAATTCGCGCATCACCTTGCGCAGCGCCAGAACGCGCTGGAACGGCCCTTCCGGCGCCAGCGGGTCCTCGCTGTTGGAAAGCCCGTTGTGGCCGCCGGCGAGCCACGGGTCCTCGTAGACCACGCCGCCCAGCCACTCCGCCGTCTTGCTGAAGGTGCGCTTCCACAGCGCCGCGAAGGCGCGCGCCGAGGAGATGATGGGGTAGTAGAAAACCTTGTAGCGGGTGGCGATTTCGCCCAGCCGGTAGGGCATGCCGGCGCCGCAGGTGACGCCGTGCAGCAGCCCCTTGGCGCCTTCGAGGACGCCGGTGAGCACCCGCTCGGAGCCGCCCATCTCCCACATGACGTTCATGTGCACGCGGCCGTGGCCGCCGGCGATCTCGTGCGCCCGCCGCACCTGCTCGATGCCGCCCCGGATGCCGTAGGCGACCAGTTCCTCGTGCCGTTCGAGGCGGGTGCGGGCATGGTAGACCTGCCGGATCACCTCGCCCGCCTCGTCGTAGCTGTCGGCGTTAACGCCGCTCAGTGTGCCGGCGCCGCCGGCCGCGGCCCAATGCCCGGCGGTGATGCCATTGGAAATGGCGACGCCCTTGCCGCCTTCCACCAGCGGCAGCACGTCCACTCCGCCCATGCGGATGGCGTTGATCGCCTTCATCGCTCGCTCCTGCCCACAAGCGCCGCGGCGCGGCAAGGGACCGTCCGCCCGGCCCCCCGCGGCACCTGCTGCGGCAAATCTGCAGATATGGTGCCGAGGGGTCTCACGTTACCGTGGCGGACGATCACATTTCAGTCCGTGGAGCCTTCGCCGGACTCCGGCTGGCCGCCGTGGCCACCGTGCCCGTGGCCGCGCCCGCGGCCGCCGCGATCGCCATGATCGCCACGATCACCACGGTCGCCGTGCTCGCGGCTGCCGCCCTTCGGCCCCACCTTCTCGGTGATGTCCTCGCCGGTCTCCTGGTCGACCACGCGCATGGAAAGCTTCACCTTGCCGCGCTCGTCGAAGCCGACCACCTTCACCTTCACCGCATCGCCCATGTTCACCACGTCGGTGGTCTTGGCGACGCGGCCCTGGGCAAGCTCGCTGATGTGCACGAGCCCGTCGCGCGAGCCGAGGAAGTTGACGAAGGCGCCGAACTCGGCGGTCTTCACCACCTTGCCGGTGTAGATCACGCCCACCTCCGGCTCGGCGACGATGCCGCGGATCCAGTCGATGGCCGCCTGCGTCTTGGTCATGTCGGTGGCGGCGATCTTGATGGTGCCGTCGTCCTCGATGTCGATCTTGGCGCCGGTCTGCTCGACGATCTCGCGGATCACCTTGCCGCCGGTGCCGATGATGTCGCGGATCTTTTCCTTGGCGATGTTGATGACGGTGATGCGCGGCGCGGTGGCGGCCACCTCGGCGCGGGCGCCGGTCAGCGCCTTCGCCATCTCGCCCAGGATGTGCATGCGGCCCTCGCGCGCCTGCGCCAGCGCCACCTGCATGATCTCGGGCGTGATCGAGGTGATCTTGATGTCCATCTGCAGCGCGGTCACGCCCTGCTCGGTGCCGGCCACCTTGAAGTCCATGTCGCCAAGGTGGTCCTCGTCGCCGAGGATGTCGGTGAGCACGGCGAAGCCGCGGTCCTCCTTGATGAGGCCCATGGCGATGCCGGCGCAGGGGCGCTTGAGCGGCACGCCCGCGTCCATCAGCGACAGCGACGAGCCGCAGACGGTCGCCATGGAGGACGAGCCGTTGCTCTCGGTGATCTCGCTCACCACGCGGAGCGTGTAGGGGAAGGCGTCCTTGCCGGGCAGCAGCGGATGCAGCGCCCGCCAGGCGAGCTTGCCGTGGCCGACCTCGCGCCGCCCCGGGCTGCCGACGCG
>JAJXZO010000140.1 GCA_021780035.1 Pseudomonadota bacterium | reverse complement strand
TCGGCGCCGGCGCCTGGGGCACGGCACTCGCCTTGCAGGCCGCGCGCGCCGGCCGGAACGTGGCGCTGTGGGCGCGCCGGCCCGAACGGCTCGCCTCGGGCGAGAGCCCGTATCTGCCGGGATTTCCGCTGCCGCGCGCGGTGCGGGTGGTGGCGGACATCCCCGCCGCGGCGCTCACCCTGCTGGTGGTGCCGATGCAGCACCTGCGCGAAGTGGCCTGCCGGCTGCCCGCGGGCGGCGGGCTGGTGGTGTGCGCCAAGGGCGTGGAACTGGGCACCGGCATGCTCGCGCTGGAAGTGCTGGCGCAGGCGGCACCCGGAAGGACGGCGGGCGTGCTGAGCGGGCCGAACTTCGCCGCCGAGATCGCGGCCGGCCTGCCGGCGGCGAGCGTCATCGCCAGCGCCTCGGAAAGCCTGCGCCGCGAGGTGGACGCCGCGCTCGCCACCCCCGGCTTCCGGCTTTACGGCAACGACGACCCGGTCGGGGCTTCCGTGGGCGGGGCAGCGAAGAACGTCATCGCCTTCGCCGCCGGGGCGGTGATCGGCGCCGGCCTGGGAGAGAACGCGCGTGCCGCGCTGGCCACGCGCGGCCTGGCAGAAATGACGCGCTTCGCCGTGGCCCTCGGCGGGCGGGCGGAGACCGTGGCGGGGCTTTCCGGCCTCGGCGACCTGATGCTGAGCTGCGCGGGGCCGACCAGCCGCAATTTCCGCCTCGGGCAGGCGCTGGGGAAGGGCGAGACGCTGGCGGAGGTGCTGGCGCGCCACGAATTCGTCACCGAAAGCGTCGCCACCGCCCCGGCGCTGCTGGCGCGCGCCAAGGCCGCCGGCTGCGAGCTGCCGATCTCGGCCGCCGTCGCCGGGGTGCTCTCCGGCCGGCTCGACGTGAGGGCGGCGATGGCGGGGCTGCTCGCCCGGCCGCGGCGGGACGAATGAGCGGCAAGGATACCGCCGCCCGCGAGGGCGGGCACGCGCGCGGCCTGCTGCACGGCATTCTCACCGTCGGCGGCTGGACCATGGCGAGCCGCGTGCTCGGCTTCGTGCGCGACATCCTGCTCGCCGACCTGCTCGGCGCCGGGCCGGTGGCCGACGCCTTCTTCCTGGCCAACCGCCTGCCCAACCTGTTCCGCCGGCTGTTCGGCGAGGGCGCCTTCAACGCCGCGTTCATTCCGGGCTTCTCCGGCCTGCTGGCCGCCGAGGGGCACGCCGCGGCGAAGCGCTTCGCCGAGGAGGCGCTGGCGGTGATGGGCGTGTGGCTGCTCGGCCTCGCGCTGCTCGCCGAAGCGTTCATGCCGCAGATCATGGGCGTGTACGCGCTGGGCTTCACCCCCGACGCGGCGAAGTTCGCCCTGGTGGTGCAACTGGGGCGCATCACCTTCCCCTATATGCCGCTGATCTGCCTGACGGCGCTGCTTTCCGGCGTGCTGAACGGGCTCGACCGCTTCGCCGCCGCCGCCGCCGCGCCGGTGCTGTACAACTTGGTGTGCATCGGCTTCATCGTGGCGCTGGCGGGGCTGTTCCCCACCGTGGGGCACGCCGCCTCCTGGGGGGTGACGGTTTCCGGCGTGGCGCAGATGGCGCTGCTCTACGTCGCGGTGGCGAAGGGGGGAATGCGGCTGCGGTTCTCCTGGCCGAAACTCACCCCGCAGATGCGGATGCTGTTCCGCCGCATGGGGCCGGGGGTGCTGGGCTCGGGCGTGGTGCAGATCAACCTCGCGGTGGACGGGTTCATCGCCAGCCTGCTGCCGCCGGGCACCGTTTCGGTTCTGTACTATGCCGACCGGGTGAACCAGTTGCCGCTCGGCGTCATCGGCGCCGCCGTGGCCACCGCGCTGCTGCCGACGCTTTCCCGGCAGGTGCGGACCGAGACCCCGGAAGCGGCCCGCGCCACGCTGAACCGGGCGCTCGAATTCGCCCTGCTGCTGACGCTGCCCGCCGCGCTGGGGCTGATCGCCGCCGCCTTTCCCATCATCTCCGTGCTGTTCGGGCGCGGCGCCTTCACCGCCGCCGACGCCACCCGCGCGGCGCAGGCGCTGGCGGCCTACGCCGTGGGGCTGCCCGCCTTCGTGCTGGTGAAGGTGCTGGTGCCGGCGTTCTTCGCCCGCGGCGACACGCGCACCCCGGTGTGGACCGGCACGCTCGCCGTGGCGCTGAACCTCGCGCTCAACTTCGCCTTCATGCGCCCGTTCCAGCACATGGGCCCGCCGCTCGCCTCCGCCGTGGCGGCCTGGGGCAACGCCGCGCTGCTGGCGGTGCTGCTGCGCCGGAGGGGCTGGTTCGCCACCGACGCGGCGCTGCGAGGGCACGTTGCGCGCATGCTCGCCGCCGGGCTGCTGATGGTGGCCGCCCTCTGGGCGCTGCAGCACGGGCCGCTGGCCGCCCTCGCCCACGCGCCGGGGCTGCGCTGGCTCGCGCTCGCGCTTCTCATCGGCGCGGGCGGGGCCGTGTATGGCGCGAGCGGGCAGCTTCTCGGTGGCTTCGACCTGCGCGCCGTGGCGAGGACGCTCCGGCGCCGGCGCGCCTGAGCCCGGCTTGCGAAGGAAAAGAGCGGCGGATAGGGTGCCGGCCCTCTTTCCCACGAAGGCCCTACCCCCCATGCGGCGCATCTTTTCCGGCATCCAGCCGACCGGCATCCCCCATCTCGGCAACTATCTGGGCGCGGTGCGCAACTGGGTGACGCTGCAGGAAGGCGCCGAGTGCATCTATTGCGTGGTCGATCTGCACGCCATCACCCAGCCGCACGACCCGAAAGCCCTCGCCCAGGCGACGCGGGAGATGGCGGCCGCCCTGATCGCCGCCGGCATCGACCCCGAACGCAGCGTGCTGTTCCACCAGTCCTCCGTGCACGCGCACGTGCGGCTTTCATGGATCCTGGAGTGCGTGGCGCGCATCGGCTGGCTGAACCGCATGACGCAGTTCAAGGACAAGGCGGGGAAGAACCGCGAGAACGTCTCCTGCGGGCTCTACACCTATCCGGCGCTGATGGCGGCCGACATCCTGGCCTATCGCGCCAACGCCGTGCCGGTAGGCGACGACCAGCGCCAACACCTGGAACTGGCCAACGACATCGCGCAGAAGTTCAACTTCGACTTCTGCGGCGAGGACCCGTTCTTCCCGGTGATCGAGCCGGTGATCTTCGGCCCCGGCGCGCGGGTGATGAGCCTGCGCGACGGCAGCAAGAAGATGTCGAAGTCGGACACGTCGGAGCAGTCGCGCATCTCCATGACCGACGACGCCGACGCCATCGCGCTCAAGATCCGCCGCGCCAAGACCGACCCCGAGCCGCTGCCGTCCGAGCCGGCGGGGCTGGAAGGCCGACCGGAGGCGGCGAACCTGGTGGGCATCTACGCCGCGCTCGCCGACACCGACACCGCGGGCGTGCTGCGGCAGTTCGGCGGCCAGGGCTTCGGGGTGTTCAAGCCGGCTCTTTCCGATCTGCTGGTGGCGAAGCTTTCGCCGATCGCCACCGAGACGCGGAGGCTGCTGGCCGACCCGGCCGCGCTCGATGCGCTTTTGCGCCGGGGCGCCGAGCAGGCGCGCGCCATCGCCGAGCCGATCGTGGACGAGGCTGAGCGGCTGGTGGGCTTCCTCAAGCTGTAGCGGCGCGCCATCGCCGGGCCGGCGGAGCGGAAACGCCGCGACCGCGGCAATCGCCGGACGTTGCGGACAAGATAATTTGAAAGCCAGGGGGGGTGCGGATCAAGCACGCCTGCATAACTCAGACCAGACGCAGGTTCCGCATGGGAACAAAGCGGTCGGGGAAATAGGGGCAAATTATTCCATGAAGCGAATCCTTGGACTCGCGCTCGCGGCCGCGACCGCGTTTTGCGGCACGGCTGTCGCGGCACCGCAGCCTGAACGCATCCGCGGCACCGTATCCGCCCTCGCGGGCAACGAAATGACGGTGCATACGACGTCCGGCAGCGCCGTTTCCCTGCTGCTCGGCAGCGGCACGAAGTATCTGGAGGTTCTCCCCTCGAGCCTGAAGCGCGTCGAGACCGGCAGCTACATCGGCACGGCGGCGAAGACCGTGGGCGGCAAGCTCATCGCTCTCGAGGTCGTGGTCTTTCCGCCGTCGATGAAGGGTGCCGGCGAAGGGCATTACGCCTGGGACCGCATCCCCGACACCACCGTGGCGAACGGCACGCGCGCCGCCAGCACCATGACCAACGGCACCGTGGCGACGGTCGCCAAGGGCGGAAGCGGCGCCACCGCCTCCAGCAGCATGACCAACGGCAGCGTCACCGCCGCGTCGGCGAAGGGCGGGGCCAAGGACCTGACGGTGACCTACAAGGGAGGCAGGCAGAACATTCTCGTTCCGCCCACCGCGCCGATCGTGACCTTCGCGCCCGCCACCGTGTCCGATCTGAAGGTCGGGTCCGTCGTGTTCGTGAACGCCACCTCGGACAACGGCAAGACGACGGCGGTGCGCGTGGTCATGGGCAGCCACGGCGTGAAGCCGCCGATGTAGCGCTCCGCCATGTCCGCGCATCCCCCGCCGGCGACCCCCGGCATCCGGCGCCCGGCGCATCCGCTGCCGGTCCGGATCATGCACTGGGTCGGCGCGGCGGCGGTGATGTGCATGATGCTGAGCGGCTGGGCGATCTACAACGCTTCGCCGAGCCTGCCCTTCACCTTTCCGCGCTCCCTGACGCTGGGCGGCTGGCTCGCGGGCGGGATCGCCTGGCATATCAGCGTCATGTGGGTGCTGTTCGCGGACGGCATCGCCTACCTGCTCTATGGCGCCGCGAGCGGGCATTTCCGCCGCAACCTCCGCCCGCCCGGGCCGCGCGCGGTGATCCGCGACCTGACGGCCACGCTGACCGGCCGGCTCGGCCACCGCCTCGGCCACTACAACGCGGTGCAGCGCCTGCTCTACGTCGGCGTCATCGCCGCCATCTGCCTCGCCGTGGCGACCGGCCTCGCGATCTGGAAGCCGGTGCAGCTTGGCTGGCTCTGCGGCCTGTTCGGCGGCTACCCGCTCGCCCGTCACATCCACCTGGCGGCGATGATCGCCATCGCGCTGTTCCTCGTGGTGCATGTGACGATGGTGGCGATCTTTCCCCGCACGCTCGTCGCGATGGTCGCGGGCATCCCCGCCGAGCCGGAGGAGAACGCGCGATGACTCCGCTTCGCCTGCCGCGCGCGAAACCCGCCGTCACCCTCGACGAGATCCGCCCCGAACTGGCCCGCATCGGCCGCCGCCACGCGCTGCACCGGGGCCTGTCGCTCGGCGGCCTGGCGCTGCTGACCGGCTGCGACCTCTCCACCCACTCGGGCGTGGACGCGGCGCTGTGGGCGATGCTGCGCTTCGACGACTGGGTGCAGGCGGCGCTGTTCTCGCGCACCCGCCTGGCGCAGACCTACCCGGCGAGCGCCGTGACCAGGCCATTCCGGTTCAATGCCTATTACGCCGAGTGGCAGGTGCGCGAGACGCCGCCCGGCTGGCAGCTCGCCGTGGGCGGGCGCGTCGCCGACAAGACGCCCTGGAGCGTGGACAGGCTGCGCCAACTGCCGCAGGCGGCGCAGGTGACACGGCATATCTGCATCGAGGGCTGGAGCCAGATCGGGCAGTGGAGCGGCGTTCCGCTGCATGTGTTCCTGCGGCGCGTCGGCGCCGACCTGCGCGCGCGCTACGTCTCGTTCGCCTGCTTCGACGGCTATTCGACGAGCATCGACATGCCGAGCGCCCTGCATCCGCAGACGATTCTGGCGCTCGATTTCGTCGGCCGGCCGCTCGCCCCCGAGTGGGGCGCCCCGGTGCGCCTGCGGATCCCGACCAAGCTCGGCTTCAAGAGCGCCAAGAACCTCCAGGCGATCACCGTCACCGACACCTATCCGGGCGGCTACTGGGAAAACCAGGGCTACGACTGGTTCTCGGGATCGTAGCGCCGCCTCCGCGCCCACCGCCACAGGCGGCCGTCGATGGCGAGAAGGCCGAGCACGATCAGCGCCGTGCCGCCGAGCGCGCGGAGCGTGACCGGCTCGGCGAGGAACACCGCGGCCATCGCCACCGTGCTCACCGGCAGCAGGAAGGTGACGAGCGGCAGGTTGGCGGGGCCGCCCACCACCAGGATGCGGAAGTAGAGCACGTAGGCGAAGGCGGTGCTGAACGCCGCGAGCCCGATCAGGTTCAGCCAGACAGCGAGGCCCGGCATCGGCAGCAGCCACGGGCGATCGACGAGCAGCGCCGCCGGGGCGAGCAGCAGCGCGCCGCAGAGCACCTGCGCGCAGGCGGCCTGCAGAGGGGCGACGTGGCGGATGCGCCGGCTCCACAGCGCGGCGAAGCCGTAGCAGACGGTGGAGCCGAGGCAGGCGAGATCGGCGAGGAAATCGCGGTTCAGCGCCCAGAAATCGGCGCCGACCAGGACGGCGACGCCGGCGAGGCCGAGCACCACGCCGAGCACGCGGCCGCGGGTGAGGCGGTCGGCGCCGAAGGCGTGCAGGACGAGCGCGGTGGTGATGGGGGTGAAGGCGTTGAGGATGGAGGCGACGCCGCTGGTCACCCGCGTTTCCGCCCAGGCGTAGAGGGCGAAGGGCACGACGTTGTTCAGGAGGCTCATCACCGCGAAGGCGAACCACGGCACGCGGAGCCGCTGCCCGCGCAGGCGCAGCAGCAGGTAGAGGATGGGCGCGGCGACGCCGAGGCGCACGAGGACGATGGTGAGCGCGGGAAGCGATTCGGCCAGGACGCGGTAGAAAAGGAACGACGCGCCCCAGGGGATGGAGAGCACCAGGACGAGAACCCACACCTCGGCGGAAATACCGGCGCGGGCGGAAGAAACGGGAGCGGCCATCGGCCCCGTATGTCCGTGTCGGCCGCCGTTGTCGAGTTGGCCGGCGCGGCCCTGCATTGCGCCACCGCCGGCCGCGCGCTATGGCGGCCCGATGCCGCACAACTTTCGCCGGTTGCACGCGCGGCGGGCGCCGCCGCTCGATGCCAGGGAAGGAAACGCCGACGGGGCCGACTGGGTCGGCCCGCTGCCGCCGGGTCGTAACCTGCTGCACCACGGACGCGCGCTGGGACGGCTCGTCCTGGTGGCGCTGGTGACGCTGCTGGCCGCGCCGGTGCAGGCGGCGCTGCTGCTGCTGCCCGGTTCCGGGTGCCGGCGCTTCCCGAAGCTGTATTGGCGCGCGGTCTGCCGCTGCATCGGGCTCCGCGTGGCGTGCACCGGCGCGTGCGCCGAACCCGGCGCGACGGTGGGGCGCGGCGTGCTGTATGTCGCCAACCACGTCTCCTGGCTCGACATCCCGGCACTCGGCAGCGTCCTGCCGGCGGGGTTCGTCGCCAAGCAGGAGGTACGCGGCTGGCCGCTGGTTTCCCTGATCGCGCGGCTGGGGCGGACGGTGTTCGTCCGCCGCCGCCGGCACAGCGTGCGCGAGGAACTGGCGATGATGCGCGCGCGCCTCGCCCAGGGCGACGCGCTGGTGCTGTTCCCCGAGGGCACGTCTTCCGACGGCTCGCGCGTGCTGCCGTTCTATTCCGCCTTCCTCGCCGTGGTGACGCACGCCGGGGACGGCGCCCCCGTGCCGCTGGTGCAGCCGGTTTCCGTCGCCTACGACCGGCTCGCCGGCCTGCCGGCCGGGCGCGCGACCCGGCCGCTGTTCGCCTGGTACGGGGCGATGGACCTCGCGCCCCATTGCTGGCACCTGCTGCAGCAGCGGAGCTGCCGCGCCAGCGTGGTGCTGCACGAGGCGTTCGACCCGGCGGCGCTGCCCTCCGGACGCAAGCACCTGGCGGATGCTGTCTGGCACAGGGTGGCGAACGGCGCGGCGACGCTCCGGCAGAACCGCCCGCCGAAGCCGCTCGCCGGACCTTCGGCGTAGGCGCGGAGGGCGGGATTCTCTTGGCCTCGCGCCCGCTTGCCGCTACGCTCGCGCCAGCGATTCGGAGTCGCGTTGGGAACAGGCTCGCAGCAGAGAGGCAGGCGGACGCGCGTGCGCTTGACCCGGCCGGGGGTGGCAGCCAATTCTCCCGCCCTTTCCGCCCAGGCCAGGGCGGAACGGAGGCATGTTTCGTGACCGAAGCCGCGACCCGCAACTCCAGGCGCTTCTGCATCCTTACCTGGGGCTGCCAGATGAACGCCCACGACAGCGACCGCATGGCGGCGCTGCTCGCTTCCCTCGGCTTTGCCCGCGCCGAGGCGCCGGCGGAGGCCGACGTCGTCATCCTGAACACCTGCCACATCCGCGAGCACGCCACCGAGAAGGTGTTTTCCGAACTCGGCCGGCTGCGGCGGCTGAAGCGCGAGCGCGCGGCGGCGGGGCAGCGGATGATCCTTGCCGTGGCCGGCTGCGTGGCGCAGGCCGAGGGCGAGATGATCCGCGAGCGCGCGCCCTACGTCGACCTGGTGCTGGGGCCGCAGGCGCTGCAACGCCTGCCGGCGATGCTGGCGGCGGTGGAGAACGGCGGCGCGGCGGTGGAGACCGAGTTCCTGACGGAGGAAAAGTTCGACCTGCTGCCGCTGCCCGAGGCGAACGGGCTTACCGCCTTCCTCACCGTGCAGGAGGGCTGCGACAAGTTCTGCCACTTCTGCGTGGTGCCCTACACCCGCGGCGCCGAGCGGAGCCGCGACCTTGCCGCGGTGGTGGCGGACGCGCGCGCCCTGCTTCGGGGCGGCGTGCGCGAGATCACGCTGCTGGGGCAGAACGTCAACGCCTGGCACGGCGCGGGGGAAGACGGCAGGCCGGCGCGCTTCGCCTCCCTGCTCGCCGCCCTCTGCGCCCTGCCGGAATTGTGGCGGCTCCGCTATACCACCTCGCACCCGCGCGACCTCGACGACGCGCTGATCGCCGCGCACGGCAGCCTGCCGAAGCTGATGCCCTATCTGCACCTGCCGGTGCAGTCGGGCTCCGACCGCATCCTCGGGGCGATGGGCAGGAAGCACACGGCGGCCGAGTATCTGCGGCGGGTGCAGAAGCTGCGGCGGGCGCGGCCCGACATCGCGCTCTCGTCCGATTTCATCGTCGGCTACCCCGGCGAGACGGCGCAGGACTTCGCCGCGACGATGGCGCTGGTGCGGGAAGTGGAGTTCGCCCAGGCCTACAGCTTCAAGTATTCGCCGCGCCCCGGCACGCCGGCGGCCAGCGCCCCGGAGCAGGTGGAGGCGGCGGAGAAGGACGCGCGCCTCCAGGAATTGCAGGCGCTGCTGGGAGAACAGCAGCGCGCCTTCAACCGCGCCACCGTGGGCTGCGCGGTGCCGGTGCTGTTCACCGGGCCGGGTCGCCACGCGGGGCAGGTTTCCGGGCGGACACCCTGGCTGCAGGCCGTGCATCTGCAAGGCCCGGAAAGCCTGATCGGCACCGAGACGGTGGCGAGGATCACCGCCGCCGGCGCCAATTCCCTTGCCGCCACCCTCCCCGCACAGGAGCGCGCCAGCGCGTGACCCAGCTCGCCCCACCCGAATCCGCCACCCGCGCCGCCGCCGACACCGGCTCCCGCGCCGTCACCCTGACCTTCGCCGACAACGCCCTGCTGCCGCTGCTGTTCGGCGACCACGACCGTCACCTCGTGCGGCTGGAGCAGGCATTCGGGGTCAGGCTTTCCTGCCGGGGCAACCGGGTGGCGATTTCCGGCGAGGCCGAGCGGGTGGAGGCGGCGCAGATGACGCTGACCGCGCTCTACCGGCGGCTGGAGGAAGGGCAGGCGATCGACGGCGGCGATGTCGAGGCCGCCATCCGCATGTGCGACGCCGAGGCCCCGCGCCTGCCGCTCGCCGACCTGCCGGCCATCCGCACCCGGCGCGGCATGATCGCCGCCCGCAGCCCCGGCCAGGCCGCCTACATGGAGGCGCTGGCCCGCTCGGAACTGGTGTTCGGCGTCGGGCCGGCCGGCACCGGCAAGACCTATCTCGCCGTGGCGCAGGCGGTGGCGATGCTGCAGGCCGGGCGCGTCGATCGCATCGTGCTGACCCGGCCGGCGGTGGAGGCGGGCGAGAAGCTCGGCTTCCTGCCCGGCGACCTGAAGGAGAAGGTCGATCCGTACCTGCGGCCGATCTACGACGCGCTGCACGACATGATGCCGGGCGAGCAGGTGCTGCGGCGGATGAATTCGGGCGAGATCGAGGTGGCGCCGCTCGCCTTCATGCGCGGGCGCACGCTCTCCCACGCCTACGCCATTCTCGACGAAGCGCAGAACACCTCGCCGGTGCAGATCAAGATGTTCCTCACCCGCATGGGCGAGGGCACGCGCATGGTGGTGACCGGCGACCTCAGCCAGATCGACCTGCCCACCGGCATGAAGTGCGGGCTGCACGAGGCGCTGGCCACCATCGAGGGCGTGCAGGGCGTGACGGTGTGCCGGCTGGACCAGCGCGACGTGGTGCGGCACCCGCTGGTGGCGCGCATCGTCGCCGCCTACGAGCGGCGCGACACCGAGATCGCCGCGGCGCGGCGGGCGGAGACGCCGGGAACCTGACGATGCGCCCCCCCTCTCCCGTGGTGCTGGTGGCGGAGCCGCGCTGGCGGGCGCGCGTGA
>JAJXZO010000142.1 GCA_021780035.1 Pseudomonadota bacterium | reverse complement strand
TCCAACCGCACGCTCGGCGTGCAGCAGGACGGCGGGCTCACCGAGCGGCTGGTGCTGCCCTACGGCAAGGTGCTGCTGAACGACACGCTGGCGCCGCGGCACCTGGCGCTGGTGGAGCCGCTTTCCGTGGGCTTCCACGCGGCCTCGCGCGGGCGCGTCGGCCCCGGCGACAGGGTGCTGGTACTCGGCTGCGGCATGATCGGCCTCGGCGCGGTGGCGGGTGCCGCGGCGCGCGGCGCCGAGGTGATCGCGGTCGATGTCGCCCCCGCCAAGCTCGTGCTCGCGGAACGCTTCGGCGCGCGCCACACGGTGGCCGGCGGCGGCACGGACCTGGCCGCCCGCATCGACGCGTTGACCGGGGGCGACGGCGCGGACGTGGCCATCGAGGCGGTGGGACTGCCGCTCACGTTCCGGCAGGCGGTGGAGTTCGCCTCCTTCAGCGGCCGGGTGGTGACCATCGGCTACTGCAAGGAGCCGGTGAGCTTCGAAACGAAATTCTTCAACCTGAAGGAGCTCGACTTCCTCGGCTCGCGCAACGCGCTGAGGGAGGATTTCGAGGCGGTGATTTCCTGGCTGGAGGCGCGCGAGACGCCGCCCGACGATGTGATCTCGAAGGTGTTTCCGTTCGCGGAGGCGGCGGAGGCCCTGCCCTACTGGAAGGCGCGCCGCGATGAGACGCTGAAGGTGATGATCGCCTGGCCGTAGCCGGCGCGCGGCGGACCTTGGCGCCTACACGTCGAGGTTCGCCACCTTCTGCGCGTTGCCGACGATGAACTCGCGCCGGGGCTCTACCACGTCGCCCATCAGCGTGGAGAACACCTGACCCGCGTCCTCGATGTCGCCCACCCGCACCTGCAGGAGCGTGCGCTCGGCCGGGTCGAGGGTGGTTTTCCACAGCTGATCGGGGTTCATTTCGCCCAGGCCCTTGAAGCGCTGGATGCTGAGGCCGCGCCTTCCCTGCGCCATGATGCGCTCGAACGCGCTCGCCGGGCCCGCCGCCCCGGCCTCGTCGCGGTCGAAATGCAGATGCCCGGCCTCGGTGAAGCGCTTCTGCAAGCCCGGCACGCGCTCGGTGAGCCAGCGCGCCTCGGCGCTGCGCAGGGCCGCGGCGTCCAGCGTGTGCACCTCGGCCACGCCGCGCACGGTGCGCCCGAGCGTGAGGCCGCGCACGTCGGCGGCGACCTTCCAGCCGGTCTCGCCGATTGCGGAAATGGCGTCGAGACGCTGGGCGAGGACGGGCGCGGCGGCGGTGGCGCGGGCGGCATCGACGCTGAGCGCGCCGGCGATCGCCGCCTGTTCGAGAAGCGCGACGGGAATGGTCTTGGCCAGCCGGCGGAGCCTGAGCGCCGCCTCGCGCAACAGTACCGCCTCCTCCTGCAGCTCCGCACCGGCAAGCACCCGCCCATCGGCGTAGGTGAGCGTGGTTTCCGCCAGCGCCTTGTCGAGCAGGAAGCGCTCGAGCGCCGGATCGTCCTTCAGGTAGCGTTCGTCGTTGCCGCGCTTGGCGCGGTAGAGCGGCGGCTGGGCGATGAACAAATGGCCCCGCTCGATGAGCTGCGGCATCTGCCGGAAGAAGAAGGTGAGCAGGAGCGTGCGGATGTGGGAACCATCGACATCGGCGTCAGTCATGATGACGACGCGGTGGTAGCGCAGCTTGCCCACGTCGAAGCCGCCCTGCTCCTCCTCGGCGCGGCCGATGCCGGCGCCGAGGGCGGTGATCAGCGTGCCGATCTCGGCGCTGCTCAGCATGCGGTCGAAGCGGGCGCGCTCGACGTTGAGGATCTTGCCCCGGAGCGGCAGCACCGCCTGGAAGCGCCGGTCGCGGCCCTGCTTGGTGGAGCCGCCGGCGCTTTCGCCCTCGACGATGAACATCTCGCACTTCGCCGGATCGCGCTCCTGGCAGTCGGCGAGCTTGCCGGGCAAGGTGGAGACGTCGAGCACGCCCTTGCGGCGGGTGAGTTCGCGCGCCCGGCGCGCCGCCTCGCGCGCGGAGGCGGCGTCCATCACCTTCTGGATGATGCTTTTCGCTTCCTTCGGGTGCGTCTCGAACCAGTGGCCGACGCCATCGGCGATCACCGCCTGCACCGCCGGCTGCACCTCGGAGCTGACGAGCTTCTCCTTCGTCTGCGAGGAGAACTTCGGGTCCGGCACCTTCACCGAGAGTACCGCCGTCATGCCCTCGCGCATGTCGTCGCCGACGAGCGACAGGCTGTCCTTCTTGCCCATGCCCTCGGCGTAGCGGGTGACCACCCGCGTTAGGGCCTGGCGGAAGCCGGCCAGATGCGTGCCTCCGTCGCGCTGCGGGATGTTGTTCGTGTAGCAGAGCATGGTCTCGTGGAAGGAATCGTTCCACGACAGCGCGAACTCCACCCGGATACCGCTGCCGTTCACCTCCTCCGAGGCGTGGATGGGCGGCGTGAACACCGGGGTTTTCGCGCGGTCCAGCCATTCGGCGAAGGCGACCACGCCGCCCTGGTAGTGGAAACGGATTTCCGTTTCCGGCGTGTGCCGCTCGTCGCGCAGCACGATGCGCAGCCCCGAGTTGAGAAAGGCAAGCTCGCGCAGGCGGCGCTCCAGCGTGGGGAGGTCGAACTCGATGTGGGTGAAGGTCTCGGCGCTCGGCATGAAGGTGACTTCGGTGCCGCTGCGCTCGGCGCTCTCGCCCATGCGCGCGAGCGGCGCCTCGGCGTCGCCGTTGCGGAAACGGATGAAGTACTCGGCACCGTCGCGCCAGACGCGCACCTCCATCCATTCCGAGAGCGCGTTGACCACGGCGGCGCCGACGCCGTGCAGGCCGCCCGAGACCTTGTAGGAGGTCTGGTCGAACTTGCCGCCGGCGTGCAGCCGCGTCAGCACCACCTCGGTGGCGGAGACGCCTTCCTCGGGGTGGATGTCGACCGGGATGCCGCGGCCGTCGTCGCGCACGGTGACGGAGCCGTCGCCGTTCAGCGTCACCTCGCAGGTGGAGGCGAAGCCGGCCTGCGCCTCGTCCACGGCGTTGTCGATGATCTCGAACACCATGTGGTGCAGGCCGGAGCCGTCGTCGGTGTCGCCGATGTACATCCCCGGTCGTTTGCGCACGGCGTCGAGCCCGCGCAGGATGGAGATGGACGAGGCGTCATAGGCGTCGGACTCGGGGGTCGGCGCGGCGTTTTCGGACATGCCGAGCGGGTGCTCCGGGGGGTTCGCGAGAGAATGGCAGTATAGGGCGATTCCGCGCGCCGGTCACCCGCGCGCGTGCCATGCCGGGCAGAACCCAGGGTCGGCTTGCAGGCGGCCGTCGCCCGTGCACAAACCCTCGGCGAAGCCGGACAGCGGCAGGAACGCCTCGCGGTCGGTGCCGGTGAGCAACACCTGCGCCTCCGTTGCCGCGAGCGCGGCGAACAGGGCGCGGCGGTGGGCGGCGTCGAGGTGCACGGTTACCTCGTCGAGCAGCAGCAGCGGCGCGAAGCCGCGCGCCTCCGCGAGCAGGGCGGCGTGACCGAGCACCACGCCGACCAGCAGCGCCTTCTGCTGCCCGGTGCTGGCGAGCGCCGCCGCGAGCCCGGTCTCGGCGCTGGAAAGCTCCATGTCGGCGCGGTGGGCGCCAAGCGCGGCCGAGCCGGCGCGGGCGTCGGCGGCACGGCTCGCCGCCAAGGCATCCCTGAGCCAGTCTTCCACGGCGAGCGCGGGTTCGGCGGCGAGGCGCTCGGCGATCGGGCAGAGAAGCGAGAGGCGGGCGGCGGGAAACGCGCGCGCGACATCCGCGGCGAGGGCGGCGTTGAGGTGCGCGACGAGGTGGGCGCGGGCCGCCGCCGCCGCGACCGCATGCTGGGCGATCACCTCCTCCAGCGCCGCGAGCCAGGAGGAATCGGTGCCGCCTTCGGCGAGCAGGCGGTTGCGCTGCGCCATCGCCGCGTCGTGCGCCGCCACCTCGCGGGCGTGCGAGGGTTCCAGCGCGTAGACGAGGCGGTCGAGGAAGCGCCGCCGTCCGGACGGGCCTTCCTGGAACAGCCGGTCCATCTGCGGCGTGAGCCAAACCATGGCGACGCGCTGCGCGATCTCGGCCTGGCTGCGCGGTGCGGTGCCGTCGAGGCGGAAGACGCGGCGATCGAGCGGGCCGTCGGGCGGGCTGCCGGTGCCGATGTCGAGCGCGCCTTCGGGGGTGGAGAACTGGCCCGCCACCGCCCACGAGGCGTCGCCGTGGCGAACGAGGTCGGCGAGCCGCGCGGCGCGGAGCCCGCGGCCGGGGGCGAGCAGGGACACCGCCTCCAGCAGGTTGGTCTTGCCGCTGCCGTTCGGCCCGAACAGCACGGCGACGCGCCCCGTTGGCCGCCAGGTGAGTGCGGCGTAGTTGCGGAAGCCGGTCAGCGTGAGCCGCCCGAGGGTAAGGCCCGGCTCCATGCGGACCGGCGCCCGGCTTACACCCGCATCGGCATCAGCACGTAGAGGGCGCTGGTGTCGGCGGCGTCGCGGATGATGGTGGGGGAGGCGCCGTCGGCGAAGCACAGCTCGACATCGCCGGCGATCTGGTCGGTGATGTCGGTGAGGTAGCGGGCCTGGAAGCCGATCTCGAGCGGGCCCGACTCGTATTTGACGTGCTCGGCGTCGAGTTCCTCGGTGGCGGTGCCCTGCTCGGGGCTGGAGGCGGACAGCACCAGCAGATCGCGGGCAAGGGAGAGCTTCACCGGCCGCGCCCGGTCGAAGGAGATTGCGGCGACGCGATCCACCGCCTCGGCGAAGTCCTTCTTGCCGACGCGCAGGATCTTGTCGTTGTCGCGCGGGATGACGCGCTCGTACTCGGGGAAGGTGCCGTCGATCAGCTTGCTAGTGAGCGTGATGCCGTCCACCTGGAACTGGATGCGCGTGTCGGAGAGCGCGACCGAGACCTCGCCGCTGGTCTCGTCAAGCAGCTTGCGCAGTTCGTTCACCGTCTTGCGCGGAATGATGACGCCCGGCATCGCCCCGAGCCCCTCGGGCGCCGGTTCCTCGACGCGGGCGAGGCGGTGGCCGTCGGTGGCGACCGCGCGCAGCACGCGCACGCCCTCGCGCTCCAGCACGTGCAGGTAGATGCCGTTCAGGTAGTAGCGGGTCTCCTCGCTGGAGATGGCGAAGCGGGTGCGGTCGATCAGCCCGCGCAGGGCGAGTGCCGACAGCGAGAAATGGTGCGGCAGGGTGCCGGCCAGCATCGCCGGGAAGTCGTCGGCGGAGAGCGTCATGAGGCTGGTGCTGTAGCGCCCGGCGCGAAGCGAAAGCTGCGCCTCGCCGCCCGCGTGCTCGAACTCAATCTCCGCGCTTTCCGGCAGCTTGCGCGCGATCTCGTAGAGCGTCATCGCCGGCGCGGTGGTGGTGCCCTCGCCCGCGGTGGTGGCGGCCACGCCCTCCACCAGGGCGATCTCCATGTCGGTTGCGGCAAGCGAAAGCTGGCCCGCCTCCACCGTGATCAGCACGTTGGCGAGAATGGGAATGGTGTTGCGCTTTTCCACCACGCTCTGGACATGCGCGAGCGCCTTGAGAAGGGCGGAGCGTTCGGCCTTGAACTTCATGTCGTGTCCTTTTGCGCCAGCGCGTAATCGGGAACCGGAGCCAGCGGCCGGCGGGCGGCCGGCGCTTGCCCCGGAACGGGACCCATCACTGTAGCAACCGCCCGATTCCGTGCAAGGCGCCGCACGGGCGAACTTCAGGATTCCAGCATCCGCCGCAGCAGGTCCACGTCCTCGGCGAAGCCCGCGTCGCGCTCCATCAGTTCGGCGACGCGCTGGACGGCGTGCATCACCGTGGTGTGGTCGCGGTTGCCGAAGCGCCGGCCGATTTCCGGCAGGGAGCGGCTGGTGAGCTGCTTGGCGAGATACATCGCCACCTGGCGGGGACGGGCGACATTGCGCGCCCGGCGCGGCGAGGCCATGTCGGTGAGGCGGATGTTCCAGTGCTCAGCCACTTTGCGCTGGATTTCCTCGATGGTGACGCGGCGGTCGTGCGCCTTCAGGATGTCGTGCAGGACCTCCTGGGTGGATTCGAGCGTGATCGGCCGGCCGAACAGATGCTCGTGGGCGATCAGGCGGTTCAGCGCCCCTTCCAGTTCGCGGACGTTGCTGGTGATCTTGTGGGCGAGGAACTCGAGCACCTTGGCCGGCACCGCGACGTTCGCCCGCTGCGCCTTCGCCTCCAGGATGGAGACGCGAAGCTCGAAGGTGGTGGCGTGCAGATCGGCCACCATGCCGCAGCCGAGCCGCGTGCGGACGCGTTCCTCAAGACCCGAGAGATCGGAGGGCGACTTGTCGGCGGAGACCACGATCTGCTTGCCGGCATCGACGAGCGCGTTGAAGGTGTGGAAGAACTCCTCCTGTGTCGCGTCCTTGCCGATCAGGAACTGCAGGTCGTCCACCATCAGCACGTCGAGGCTGCGAAGCTGCTCCTTGAACTCCATGGTGGAGCGGTTGCGGATGGCGGCGATGAACCGGTACATGAAGGTTTCCGCCGACATGTAGGAGACGGCGGCCGACACGCCGCTGCGCGAGGCGTCGCCGTTGTGGCCGAGTTCCCAGGCGATCGCGTGCATCAGGTGGGTCTTGCCGAGCCCGACGCCGCCATAGAGGAAAAGCGGGTTGAAGCCGGCGCTGGCGGGCTTTTCGGCCACGCGGCGGGCGCAGGCGTAGGCGAATTCGTTCGGCTTGCCCACCACGAAGCCGTCGAAGGTGAAGCGGGGATCGAGCGCCACTTCGACACGCCCTTCGGCACGCTCGCTCTCGGGTGCGGGCGGCCCATCCAGGGGCGCGGGAACGACGGCCGACGAGGGCCTTGTTGCGGCGGTGGCAGGCGCCGCGGCGGGTGCGATTGTCGTCGCCGTCTCGGCATTGGCGCGGCCGACGCGGATATCCACCCGGCGGATGCGCCGGTTCTCCGCCTGCCAGAGCGCGTTCAGCCGATCGGCGTAGTGGGTGCGGACCCAGTCGCGCAGAAAGCGGGTGGGCAGCCGGATGGTGACCTCGTCGCCTTCGAGCCCGCCGAGAGACATCTGCCTGAGCCAGGTGCGGTATTCGAGTTCGCCGACCTCGTTCTGCAGACGGCCGCGCACGCGGCTCCATTGTGCGGCGAGAGGCGGCTCTTCCGGGGCGTGCGGCCCGAGCGCCATGGCGGCGCCGTCGCTGTCGATGTTCGCGCTCTTGGCCACTCTACCTCCCTGCGCTCGACAGTCCCGGTATGATCGACGGCAACCGTTACGAAAGCCCCGGCGGCGTTGCGGCTGCCGCCAACTGAGCACTTTCGGATTGCGCAAGGATTATGCCGAAGCCGAGTCAAAGGCAAATGAAAAAACGCCGGGCGCCAGAAGAGTGACGCCCCGTTACATAATGTGCAAGAACAACGGTGAGGGAGTGGTAGATAAGATTCGCTGAAAACTCAGCCTGGGCGCCTCTGCTGCTGGCGCCCAGCCGGCCGGCTCACCGCAAGCCCGTCTCAGGCCTGCGGCAGAGTCTTGATGCGCGCGGAAAGGCGGGAAACCTTCCGGGCCACCTTGTTCAGGTGCAGCACGCCCTTGGTCGCCGCACGCTGCAGCTCCGGCTGCGCCAGCCGCAGAGCCTCGGCTGCCGCGGCCTTGTCGCCATTGGCGATCGCCGCCTCCACGTTCTTGACGAAGGTGTGGACGCGCGACTTGCGCGCCTTGTTGCGCGCCGTGCGGCGTTCGGTCTGACGGATGCGCTTGCGCGCCGAGGCAGTGTTGGCCATGGGCTCTCTTCGGCAGTGTGCGGTCGTTGAAACGAAACAGCGGGCGCCACGGACAACCGGGGCACCGAGGGCGCACTGTTTAGGCAGGGTGGAGCGGCGAGTCAAGGAAGCCCCGGCGGGTCGTGGCCGGATTTTGCAAAGCGCTTGTCATTTCAGCGAAATCGCGGCGGGCGCTTGTCGAGGAATGCCGCCATGCCCTCGCGCTGGCCCGCGGTGCCGAACAGCGACAGGAACAGCGCCCTTTCGTAGCGGAGCCCTTCGGCGAGCGTGGTCTCGAAGGAACGGTTGACGGCGTCCTTCGCTATCGCCACCGCATCGGGAGGCAGCAGGGCGATGCGTTCGGCGATCGCCAGCGCCTCGGCGAGCAGACGTTCGGCCGGCACCACGCGCGCCACCAGGCCGAGGCGTTCGGCTTCCGCCGCATCAAGCTGGCGGCCGGTGAGCACCATGTCCATCGCCACCGCCTTGCCCACCGCGCGGGCGAGGCGCTGCGTGCCGCCGGCGCCGGGGATGACGCCGAGGCCGATTTCCGGCTGGCCGAAGCGCGCCGTGTCGGCCGCGATGACGATGTCGCACATCATGGCGAGTTCGCAGCCGCCGCCCAGAGCCGGGCCGGCGACCGCGGCGATCACCGGCTTGCGGATGCGCGTGACCGTTTCCCAGCGTCGGCCGATGAAATCCTCCATCGGGTAGCGCCTTGGCGCCATCTCGCGGATGTCGGCGCCGGCGGCGAAGCGGTCGGGGCCGCCGGTGAGCACCAGGGCGCCAACGTCGGGGTCGGCGTCGAAGGCGAGCAGTGCCGTCCCGAGTTCCTCCATCAGCCGGTCGCTGAGCGCGTTGCGCGCCTGCGGGCGGTTGAGGGTGAGCAGGCCGGCGCGGCCGCGCCGCTCGGCGAGAACCATCGGGGCTTCGGTCATGTTTGCGTCCGTTCGCAGAAGAACGTGCTGCGGCCGCTCTGGGTGACGCGGCGGATGCCGGTGCAGGCGGGCGGGCCGGGGCAGCGCTCGCACTGCTCGCCTTCGCGGCCATAGACCTTCCAGGCGTGCTGGAAGTGGCCGCGCCCACCGTCGGGGTGGACATAGTCGCGCAAGCTCGAGCCGCCGGCGGCGATCGCCTCGCGCAGCGTGGCCTTGATGGCGGCGACGAGGTTCCGCGACAGCGTTCCGGTGATGGTGCCGGCGGGGCGGAGCGGGCCGATGCCCGCACGGAACAGCGCCTCGCAGACGTAGATGTTGCCGAGGCCGGCAACCACGTGCTGGTCGAGCAGCGCCGGCTTGATCGGCATGCGCCGGCCCTCGAGCGCCGCCTCCAGCACCCTGGCCGTGAAGTGCGCCTCCAGCGGTTCCGGCCCGAGGCCGGCGAGCAGGCGGTGGTGGTCTTCCTGTGCCGTCGGCAACAGGTCGAGGGCGCCGAAGCGGCGTGGGTCGATGAAACCGACCTCGGAGCCTGCGTCGGTGGCAAGGGTGAGGTGCTCGTGGCGGTCGGGCTGCACGGCACCAATCGGGCGCACCAGCACCCGGCCGGACATGCCGAGGTGGATGAGCACGCTGTCGCCCCCCGCAAGGCGCATCAGCAGGTATTTGCCGCGGCGGCGGAAACCTTCGACGCGTGCCCCTTGCAGGCGTTTCGCCAGCCCTTTCGGCAGCGGCCAGCGCAGCGCCTGGCGGCGGAGCGTGACCGTCTCGATGCGCTGGCCGGCGAGGCAACCCGCAAGGGCGCGCATCACCGTCTCGACTTCGGGGAGTTCCGGCATGACGGCAAGAGAGGCTATAGAGGGAGATCATGGCCGACAACCTTTCCGACGAGACAGACTCCGGGCGCAGCGTGGACTTCGGTTTCCGGCAGGTGCCGCGCGAGGCGAAGCAGGGGATGGTGCGCGCGGTGTTCGACAGCGTCGCCAGCCGCTACGACCTGATGAACGACCTGATGTCGCTCGGCGTCCACCGGCTGTGGAAGCGCCGCTTCCTCGCCGCGCTGACGCCCCGGCACCACTGCACGCTGCTCGACCTCGCCGCCGGCACCGGCGACATCAGCTTCGGCTGGCTGGCGCGCGGCGGCGGCCCGGTGGTGATGTCGGACATCAACGCCGCCATGCTGGAGGTGGGACGCGACCGCGCGCTCGGCCGCGGCTTCGGTGCCGAACTGCACTTCCTGGTGGCGAGCGGCGAGCGCCTGCCGGTGCCCGACCGCAGCTTCGACCGGGTGAGCATCTCCTTCGGGTTGCGCAACTGCACCGACAAGGCCGCCGTGCTCCGCGAGGCGAGGCGCGTGCTGAAACCGGGCGGGCGCTTCTTTTGCCTGGAGTTCAGCCGCCTGCAGGTGGCGGCGTTCGTGCCGCTCTACGACACCTGGTCGTTTCAGGTGCTGCCCAGGCTCGGGTCGCGGGTGGCGAAGGACGCCGAGAGCTACCAGTACCTGGCCGAGAGCATCCGCACCTTCCCCGACCAGGAGACGCTGGCGGCGATGATGCGCGAGGCGGGTCTGGAACAGGTGAAGGTGGAGAACATGAGCGGCGGCATCGTCGCCATCCACTCGGGGTGGCGGCTGTGAGGCTTCAGGGCAGGAGCGTCCTGCTGATCGTTGCCGGGGGCATCGCCGCCTTCAAGATTCCGGAGCTGATCCGGCTGCTTACCGGCGAGGGCGCAGAGGTGCGCTGCGTGCTGACGGCGGCCGGCGCCCGCTTCGTCACGCCGCTGACGCTGCAGACGCTTTCGGGCAACCCGGTGCACGACGACCTGTTCTCGCTCACCGCCGAGAGCGCCATGGGGCACATCGAGCTTTCGCGCAGCAGCGACCTGCTGCTGGTGGTGCC
>JAJXZO010000239.1 GCA_021780035.1 Pseudomonadota bacterium | reverse complement strand
GTCGCCGGCGCTCCCGTCGTGCCACCCCTCCCCGAACTTATCCGCTGCCGCGGCCAGCCCGCCTGACGGGCGCCAGGTCCCCGGGGTTTTGCCCCGGCTACCGGGAGTCGATATAACTCATTGAAATTATTGGAGTCCAGTAGGGGATTCGATCCCCTGTTACCGCTGTGATAAGGGAGGATGTCACGGAAGAAACGCGCCGCCACGGCCTCGAGCGGCGTCGGCTCCAGGGGCAGCCTTTCGGTGAACGTGGCCTCCACGTCAGGGGGAGGTCGCCGCCAGACCGGCTCCGCGCGGAGCCCGGCGAGGTGGTCGACCATCGCGTCGAGCATGGCGTGACCCTCCGCGCGCAGTGTCGACCAGTCGGTGGGGTCGAGCGACGTGGACGGCGCGGACGGCTCCATCGGGCAGCTCCCCTGCCGGCGGCATGGGGCCGCCCGGTCTGCCCGACGACGTTAGGGACGAGGAATTGACAAGCCACTAATGGCCGCGCGTCCACCCACAAGGCGGACGTGCGGCCCGAGCATCCGAGGCGGCTTCAGGCGCTGCGCGCCATCACCTCTTCGGCGACGTTGCGCGGCACCGGCTCGTAGTGGTGGAACTGCATGGTGAAGGAGGCGCGGCCCTTGGTCATGCTACGCAGGTCGGAGATATAGCCGAACATCTCCTTGAGCGGCACGTGGGCACGGACGATCACCGTCGAGCCGGCGTTCTCCTGGTTCTGGATCATGCCGCGGCGGCGGTTGATGTCGCCCACCACGTCGCCGACGTGGTCCTGTGGCGTCGTGACCTCGACGTCCATCACCGGCTCCAGGATCAGCGGTGCGGCCTTCTTCATGCCCTCGCGGAAGCAGGCCTTGGCGGCGATCTCGAAGGCGAGCGCCGAGCTGTCCACGTCGTGGTACTTGCCGTCCACCAGGGTATACTTGAAGTCCACGGTGGGGAAGCCGGCCAGCACGCCCGTCTCGGCTTGGTTGCGGATGCCCTTTTCCACCGCAGGGATGTATTCCCTCGGTACCGAGCCGCCGACCACCTTGTTCTCGAACACCACGCCGCCGTTCCGCTCCAGCGGCTCGAAGATCACCTTCACCTCGGCGAACTGACCCGAACCGCCGGTCTGCTTCTTGTGGGTGTAGGTTTCGGTGTGGTGCCGGCTGATCGTCTCGCGGTAGGCCACCTGCGGGGCGCCGATATTCGCCTCCACGCCCCACTCGCGCCGCAGACGGTCGATGATGATCTCGAGGTGAAGCTCGCCCATGCCGGAGAGGATGGTCTGGCCGCTCTCCTGGTCCGTACGCAGCCGGAGGCTCGGGTCCTCGGCGGCGAGCTTCTGCAGGCCGATGGTCATCTTTTCCACCGAGTCCTTGGTCTTGGGCTCGACGGAGATATCGATCACCGGCACCGGGAAGGCCATCCGCTCCAGCACCACCGGGTCGGCCTGGCTTGCCAGCGTGTCACCGGTGCCCGTGTCCTTGAGGCCGACAAAGGCAACGATGTCGCCCGCCATCACCTCCTTGATCTCGGCGCGCTTGTCCGCGTGCATCTGGAACATGCGCCCCACCCGCTCCTTGTTGCCGCGGGTGGTGTTCAGCACCGTGTCGCCGCTCTTCAGCGTGCCGGCATAGACCCGCACGAAGGTGAGCGTGCCGTACTTGTCGTTGATGATCTTGAAGGCGAGGCCGGCGAATGGCTCCGCCGGGTCGGCCTTGATGCGGCGGCGGTCGGCTTCGTCTTCCTCCACCTCGCCCTCGGGCGGAAGCACGGCGATGCCGGGCACGTCGAGCGGGCTCGGCAGGTAGTCGAGCACCGCGTCAAGAAGCGGCTGCACGCCCTTGTTCTTGAAGGCAGTGCCGCACAGCACCGGCCGGAAAACACCGCTGATGGCGCCGGCCTTGATGCAGCGCTTCAGCGTCGCCACGGAAACGTCGCCGTGCTCGAAATATTCCTCCATGGCGGCGTTATCGACGGCAAGCGCGGTATCCAGCAGCAGCTGGCGGCATTCCTGCGCCTTCTCCTTCAGTTCGTCGGGGATCGGCTCGTCGCAGTAGCGGGCGCCAAGCTCGCCGCCCTCCCAGACGATCGCCTTCATCTCGACGAGATCGACGACGCCCTTGAAGCCGTCCTCGATGCCGATCGGCAGCTGCAGCGTCAGGGCGACGATATCGAGCTTCTCCTTCAGCGTGTCGAAGGCTCGGAAGAAATCGGCCCCGGTGCGGTCGAGCTTGTTAATGAAGATGATGCGCGGCACGTTGTAGCGGTCAGCCAGGCGCCAGTTGGTCTCGGACTGCGGCTGCACGCCGGCGACACCCTCGATGATGAACACTGCGCCGTCGAGGACGCGCAAAGAACGGTTCACCTCGATGTTGAAGTCGATGTGGCCGGGCGTGTCGATGATGTTGATGCGGTGGTCTTTCCACTCGCAGGTAACGGCGGCCGAGGTGATAGTGATGCCGCGCTCGCGCTCCTGCTCCATGTAGTCGGTCGTGGTGTTGCCGTCATGCACCTCGCCGATCTTGTGCGACATGCCCGTGTAGTAGAGGATGCGCTCCGTCGTCGTGGTTTTCCCGGCGTCGATATGCGCGGTGATCCCGATATTGCGGATCCGTTCCAGCGGCGTCGCAGACACGGCAAACCTCCATCACCCCAGTGGGCATGATTACAACGGGCGCCCCGAGGCCGACTGCCCCCGCGCGCCCGTCCCTCTCCGGCTCCTCGGCCGGTCCCAGATGGCGCCAGCACATGCCCTCCCCGCCGGTATTTTGCAAGGGCGAGTTCGCGGGTGCATGCATGGCATGCATGCGCCAAGCCGCGGCCCCGCGCAGGACATTCAATCCGAGCGGGGGTCGAGGGCATCGCGCAGCCCGTCGCCCACGAGGTTGAAACTCATCACCACCAGGAAGATCGAAAGACCGGGAAAAACGGCGAGCCACGGCGCCTGGGTAAGAAAGCGCTGGGCGGAGTTCAGCATGCTGCCCCAGGAGGGCGACGGCGGCTGCTGGCCGAGACCGAGGAACGAGAGGCTCGCCTCGGCGATGATGGCGCTGGCGATGGCGAGCGTCGCCTGCACCAGCACCGGCGGCACGATGTTCGGCGCCACGTGGCGCAGCATCACCCGCCAGGGCGGATTACCGAGCGCGCGGGCCGCCTCCACGTAGTCGTGGGTCATCGTATCGAGCGTGGCACCGCGTGCCACCCGCGCGAACACTGGCATCGCCGCCAGCCCGATGGCGATCATGGCGTTCTGCAGCGACGGCCCGAGAAAGGCCGCGAGCGCGATGGCGAGGATGAGAAACGGGCAGGCCAGCATGGCGTCCACCAGCCGGCCGACGACGGCATCCGTCGCGCCGCCCGCGAATCCGGCCAGCAGGCCGAGCGGCACTCCGGCCGAGGCGGCGATCCCGACCGAAATCACCCCCGCGAGCAGGCTCGCCCTTGCGCCGAACAGCACCCGGCTCAGCACGTCGCGGCCGTCCTCGTCGGTGCCCATCCAGTGGAACCAGGAAGGCGCCTGACGGATGGCGCTCCAGGAAGTGGCGATCGGGTCGTAGGGGGCGAGCAAGGGGGCGAAAACCAGCAGCAGCACGAAAAGCGCCACCACCACGAGCCCCGCCACCGCCGCCTTGCGGGCGGCGAAGCGGCGGAACAGCAGCGCTCCAGGCCGCGCGCCCCGGACCGCTTCCGGCAAGGCGGAGGCGCTCACAGCCCCCGCATCCTCGGGTTGATGAGCACGTACAGGAGATCGGCCAGCAGGTTGAGCAGCACGTAGGCGCTGGCGGTGACCAGCACTACGCCCTGCACCACCGGATAGTCGCGGTTGAACACCGCATCGACGATCAGCTTGCCAAAACCGGGAATGCTGAACACCTGCTCGGTCAGCACGGCGCCCGACAGCAGGGTGCCGAGTTCGAGCGCGCCCAACGTCACCACCGGCACCAGCGCGTTGCGGAGCGCGTGGCGCAGCACCACGGCCACCTCGCCGAGCCCCTTGGCGCGGGCGGTGCGCACGTAGTCCTGCCCAAGCGCGCCCAGCATGGCGCTGCGGGTGTGGCGCATCAGCGTGGCGGAGATGGCGGCACCCAGCACGAATGCCGGCATGATGGTAGTGGCGAGGCTCTGCCGCCAGTTGTCGAACAGGGAAACGTAGCCCGAGGGCGGCAGCCAGCCGAGCTGCACGGAAAACAGCAAAATCAGCATGATACCGAGCCAGAAGGTCGGCGTGGACAGGCCGGCGAGGCCGACCCCGCTGACCAGATAGTCGAGCGGGCGGTTCTTCCTGGTTGCCGCCAGCACGCCGAGTGGCACGCCGATCCCCACCGCGATGAGGAAGGCCATCGCCGCGAGTTGCGCCGTGACCGGCAACTTGGTGGTCACCAGCGCCGCCACCGGCTGGTGCAGCCGCCAGGAGTAGCCGAGATCACCGTGCAGCAGCCGGCCCAGCCAGTGAAGGTACTGCACCGGCAGCGACCGGTCGAGCAGGAGTTGATGTCGGATTTCGGCCACCACCGCGGGGTCCTGGTCTTCGCCCGCAAGCAGCAGCGCGGGGTCGCCCGGCATCAGTTGCTGCAACCCGAACACCAGCAGCGACACCAGCAGCAGCGTCGGCACCACCTGCGCCAGCCGCGGCCCGATGCGTCCGTTCATCGTCTGCCCGGCGTGGATGCCGCCAGCTCAGGCATCATCGCGCAGCCGGCTCGGCAGCAGTTCACCGCGGCTCTCCAGCACCGGGTAGGCGGCCGCAGCGACCAAATGCCCGTTGACGCGGCGGATATCGCGCAGCAGGTCGAGATGCAGTGCGCTGGCCTCACCGGCCTCGCCCGCGCGCATTGCCGCGAAATGGGCGTCGGTGGCCTCGGTCTCCAGATTGCGGAACATCAGCTTCTCTTCGGCAAGCTGGCGGGCCAGCCGCTGGTCGGGATTGAGGAACAGCGAGGCCGCCACCCGCAGGTTGGTCTCCACCCGCGCCAGCGCCGCCGCGAGCGAGGCGTGCTGTTCGCGAGTAAGCGCCCAGCCGCGCTTGATCGCGCGGCTGGCGACCACCAGCAGGTTGCGATCCACCACGTCGCCCGCGTGCTCCATATTGGTGGCGAATGTGAGGATCTCGGTGGCGCGCCGGTGGTCGGCCTCGTTCATCGCCTCGGCATCCAGGCCGGCAAGATAGGTACGGATGGAAGTGTTCAGCCGGTCGAGCACGTCATCGAGGCGGTGCGCCTCGGCCAGTCGCTGCCGATCGCCCTGAGCGAGGCCGGTGGAAAGCCCCGCCAACATCGCCTCCAGCACATCGGCAAGCCGGAGCGCCTCGCGCGCGGCACCGCCGAGCGCCACCATCGGCGTCTCCCGCGCCGCCTCGTCGAGATAGAGCGGCCGCGTCGGGTCGGCTGGATCGACCCTTGCCGGCAACAACCAGCGCAGCAGCCGCGAATACCAGGGCACGAGCGGGAACAGCAGCAGGGCGAGGACGACGTTGAACAGCGTGTGGAAGTTGGCCACCGCGCGGGAGGCGTCGGCGTCCGGCCCGGTGAGCAGCGGCACGACTTCAGGCACCGCCGCCAGCGCTAGCAGCGCTCCGAGCGTGCGTGCCATCAAATTGCCGAGCGGCACCCGCCGGGCCGCAGGATCGTCGCCCGACGTGCCTTCGAGCAGCGGGTTGATGGTGGTGCCGATATTGGCGCCGAGCACCACGGCGAACGCTGCTCCGGGGCCGAGCGCGCCACTGCCTGCGAACGACATCACCAGCAGGACGGTGGCGATCGAGGAATGCGCCGCCCAGGCCATGATGATGCCGATTACGAGAGCCAATAGCGGCTGGCCGGTCAGCGTCGCGAGCAGCGTCCGCAGGCTGGACGTGTTCTCGTACGGGGTGACTACCCCGAGCATCTCGTGCAGCGCCAGCAGCATGAGGCCGAGCCCGATCAATACCCTGCCGATGTCGCGCGCGTGTCTCGCATCGCCACGGCGGAACAGCGCGACACCCGCCACCAGCAGCACAGGGGCAAAGGCGGCGATGTCGAAGGAGAGCACCTGCACGATCAGCGTCGTGCCAATGTCGGCGCCGAGCATGACGGTGAGCGCGGGCACCAGGTCCACCAGCCCGGCGGCGGCGAAACCCGCCACCATCAGGCCGGTAGCGGTGCTGCTCTGCAACACCGCCGTCACTCCAAGACCGGCGGCGAGCGCGGCAACGCGGTTGCGGAGGGCACGGCCGAGCAGGACTCGCAGCCGCGCCCCGAAAGCGCGCTGCACGCCGGTCTGCACCATGCGCACGCCCCACAATAGCAGCGCTACGGCGCCGGCAAGCGCGACCAGGGCACGCAAAAACGCCATCGCCACCTCTCCGGCATCACGGGACGCGGAACTGCGGCGGAGCCTCTCTCGCGATGGCGCAAAAAGCAAGTGCCGGCGCGCTACTCGCGCTTGAGCAGCCGGTCCTGAAGCAGCCGGGAAAAGCGCGAGGCGGCGAAGCCCGCATTCACTCTCTGCGGATCGTAGGTGTCGCGCACCCAGGCAGCGAAATTCTGCCTCCCCTCGCCCTCGCGCGCGAAAGCCTCCAGCACGGCGTCGAGGACGCCGGCGCGCGAGCGGGCGAGATGCCCCCAGCGCAGCGACAAGTGCCGTCGCGCTTCCTTCGCGCGCTCGCCCTGCAGCAGCAGAAATACTGCTGCTGCGAAGCCGGCGCGATCAGCGCCGGATTTGCAGTGAACGAGGCCGGGCTCGGGCATATCGGTCAGGGCGGCGATCAACTCGAGCAGCAACTCGCGAGAGGGTGACCGCCCGCTCGCCATTGGCACATCATAAAAAGCAAGACCGAGTTGTCGCGCCCGCTCGCGGGAGAGCACGTCGGAGCCGTTGCCGGTGGCGCCGCGCAGATTGACGACGCTGCGGATACCCCAGCGCCGCACCAGGGAGGTGAGCCGCCCGGGTGTGGGGTGGTTGCAGCGGTACAGACGGCCCGGCATCACCACGCCGGCGTTGCTCCAGAACAAACGAAGCAGGCCGTGGTCGACGAGGAGGCTGTCGATCCACGCACGTCGCCTCCCCGCCGGCGTATCGAGCCCGCCGCGATAGATGCTGTCCATGCACACACTATGGCGGCGCCACGCGGCCATCACCAGAGGCCACCGGCAGGCTACTTGAACTTCTTGCCCGTCAGCACCCGCACAAGGTCGCGCCGCGCCACCAGTCCCACCAGCCTCTCGTCGCGCATCACCAGCACGCGACGGGTGAACTGCTTACAGATCAACGCCGCCACCTCGGGCAGCGGCGTGTTCTCGCTCACCCGGATGCAATCGGTACGCATCACCTTGGTGACCGGCCGGTCAATGCCGTTCACCATCGAGAGAAACTCGGGCGACAGTTCTTCGCCCTCGGCCAGGATGTCGAGCCAGCGGCGCGCACGATTTTCCGCCGCCTCGTCCGGGCGGATCAGTTCAGCCTCGGAGACCACGCCGAGAACGTGCCCCTCCGCATCGACGACCGGCAGGGCGGAAACCGCGCGATCCAGCATTAGCTGGGCGGCCTGCCGCAGGGTGGCCTTCGGGCCGATGGTGATGACGTTGCGGGTCATGACGTCCGCAGCGGTCAGGTTGGATGTGTCAAACATGGCCGACCCCCCTGATTTCCTTCCGTTTCCATTATAGCTTTTCCTGTTCGCGAGCGCCACGAAATCGATGCTTCCCTCTCAATGCGCACCTGCCCAGTCGGCGCCGATGCCCACCTCCACCACGAGCGGCACGTGCAGCGATGCGACCCCCTCCATCACCCGCCTGGCGACGGCGGCGGTGGCCTCGGCCTCTGCCGCCGGGACTTCGAGCAGGATCTCGTCGTGCACCTGCAGCAGCATGCGCGCGGAAAGCCCCGCCTCGCGGAGCGACTCCGGCAGCCGCACCATGGCGCGCTTGATCAGGTCGGCGGCGCCCCCCTGCAAGGGCGCGTTGATCGCCTGCCGCTCGGCGTAGCCGCGGCGGGCGGGGTTGCGGTCGGCGATGCCCTCGATCCAGCAACGCCGCCCGAACGGAGTGCGAACGAAGCCCTCCGCCCGCGCCTGCCCGCGCGTGCGCTCCATGTAGGCGCGGATCTCCGGGTAGCGAGCGAAATAGGCCTCGATGTAGGCTGCCGCCTCGCCCGGCGCGATGCCGAGCTGCCGGCCAAGGCCGAAGGCGCTGATGCCGTAGATGATGCCGAAGTTGATCGCCTTGGCGCGCCGGCGCACCAGCGGGTCCATGCCGGCGAGCGTCACGCCGAACACCTCGGCGGCGGTGCGGGCGTGGATGTCATCCCCCGCCGCGAAGCTCGCCTTCAGCGCCGCCACGTCGGCAACGTGCGCGAGCAGGCGCAATTCGATCTGCGAGTAGTCGGCGGAAACCAGCAAGGAACCTGGCTCGGCTACGAAGGCGCGGCGGATGCGACCGCCCTCCTCGGTGCGGATCGGGATGTTCTGCAGGTTGGGATCGGTGGAGGAAAGCCGCCCGGTGCTGGTGACGGCCATGGCGAAGCTCGTGTGCACGCGGCCGGTGGCGGGGTCGATCTGCTCCACCAGCGCGTCGGCGTAGGTGGACTTCAGCTTCTGCAGCTGCCGCCACGCCAGAACCTGCGCCGGCAACTCATGCCCCTGGTCGGCGAGCCCCTGCAACACGCCGGAGTCGGTGCCCCAGGCGCCGGTCTTCATGCGCCGCCCACCGGGGAGATGCATGCGATCAAACAGCACCTCGCCCAGCTGTTTCGGGCTGCCGACGTTGAACTCCCCTCCCGCGAGATGGTGGATCTGGCGTTCCATCGCCGTCATGCGAGCGGAGAAGTCCGCCGAGAGCCGCGCGAGTTCCGCGGCATCGACGCGGACCCCGGCGCGCTCCATGTCGATCAGCACGCGGATCAGGCGGCGCTCCACCTGCTCGTAGAGCGCGAGCGCACCGGCGGGACGCAGCCCGGGGCGCAAGTGCTGCCAGAGCCTCAGCGTCACGTCGGCATCCTCGGCGGCGTAGGCGGTGGCACTGGCAAGCGCCACCTCGGCGAACGGCCGCCGCGCGCGTGCCGTCCCCGTCACCTCGTCGTAATGGATGGTGCGATGGTCGAGATGCAGCATCGCCAGTTCGTCCATGCCGTGCCCGTGCCGCCCAGCCTCCTCCAGGTAAGAGATCAGCATGGCGTCGTCGAGCGGCGCGGCCGGCGGCGCACCCGCGCCTTCCAGCACCAGCAGGTCGTATTTGGCGTTGAAGAACACCTTCAGCACCGAGGCGTCGGCGAGCAGGGGACCAAGGATCGCCAGCGCCTCCGCCGGCTGCAACTGGCCGGCGAGCCTGCCGCCCAGATCCTCGTGCCGAAGCGGCACGTAGCAAGCCTTTCCCGGCGCCACCGCGAGCGAGAAGCCCACGAGGGTCGCCCGCCGTGCGTCGAGGCTGTCGGTTTCCGTGTCGATCGCCACCACCCCGGCGGCGGTGGCGTCGCGGACCCAGCCGGCAAGCTCCTCCGCCGTGGTGACGGTGGCGTAGGCGCCGAAGCCGGCGGCGGGAGCGGCGGGCTTCGGAAGCGCGGCAGCCTCCGGTGCGGGCGTGGCCGCGGGTTCGCCGAGGCCGAGCCGCTGCACCGTGCTGCGAAACCCCTGGCGCAGCAGCCAGCGCGTCAGCGTCTCGCGGTCAGGTTCGCGGCGCTGAAGCTCGGCCAGCGGCAGCGGCAGCGGCACTTCCTCGCTGAGTGCCACCAGCTTCCGTGCGAGCCGTGCGGCCTCGGCGTGCTGCAGCAACAGTTCGCGCCGGCGCGAAGGCTTCATCGCCGCCGCGGAAGCGAGCACCGTCTCCAGATTGCCGAACTCGGCGAGCAACTGCGCGGCTGTCTTCGGCCCGATGCCGGGAACGCCGGGGATGTTGTCCGCCGAGTCCCCCATCAGCGCGAGCAGGTCCGCCATCCGCTCCGGCCCCACGCCCCACTTCGCCTCCACCTCGGCGGGCCCGATGGGCTGCTGACGGATCGGGTCGATCAGCCGCACGCCGGGGCGGATCAGCTGTATGAGGTCCTTGTCCGCGGAGACGATGCTAACCTCGCCGCCTGCATTGGTGGCGGCACGGGCGTAACTGGCAATGAGGTCATCGGCCTCCCAGTCGGCGAGTTCGATCGCCGGCACGCCGAAGGCCTCCGTCGCCTCGCGCACCAGGGAAAACTGCGGGCGCAAGTCTTCCGGCGGTTCCGGGCGCTGCGCCTTGTAGAGAGGATAGAGACGGTTACGGAAGGTAACCCTTCCGGCGTCGAAGATTACCGCGAGGTGGCTGCAGCCATTGTCTTTCAGCACTCGCGCCAGCATGTTGGTGAAGCCGAAAACGGCATTCACCGGCACCCCGTCGGGCCGCGTCATCGGTGGCAGGGCATGGAAGGCGCGAAAGACGAACCCCGATCCATCGACCAGGACGAGTTGCGTCGGCTCCCCGGCGGCGGCCGCGTTCAGTGCGTCTCTCCGGTTTCGCCCTGCAGGCGATAGACGCGCGAGCAGTAGGGGCAGGTGATCTCGCCGTCGCTGATGCGGAGGAACACCCGCGGATGGCCGAGCGCCCCGC
>JAJXZO010000045.1 GCA_021780035.1 Pseudomonadota bacterium | reverse complement strand
ATGCGCACAAGCACATGCACCTGCATCCCGTGGTGGGGGCGGCGGCGGTCAGGCATGCCGGCGGGAGTGGCGCGGTGCGCGTGCGCGTTCCCGAGGAGCCGCCGGCTGTCCTCCTGCGCTGCGGCGAGCGCGTCGGGGCCGGCGCGCAGGCGCTGGCGCTGTGGACGCGCGTGCTGCGCCGGCAGGTTGCCCGCGCCGGTCTCGCTTCCGCGCGGGCTACGTTCGGCATCGCCTGGAGCGGGCACTTCCGCGAGGAACGGCTGCTCGGGCTGCTGCCGCTGCTGCCCGAGGGCTTGAGCGAGATCTATTTCCACCCGGCCGCGAGCCGCGATGCCACACTCGCCGGGCTGATGCCGGAATACGAGCACGTGGCCGAGCTTGCCGCGCTGTGCAGCGAGCGCGTGTGCGCGTGCCTCGCGCGCGAGGGTATCGCGCGGGCGTAGCGCCGCCCGCCGCGACGTTCCCCCGGACTCAGGACTTGCGCGGCAGTTCCTGCTCGGCCAGCGCCGCCCAGTAGCTGGCGCCGGTCACCAGCATGTCGTCGTTGAAGTTGAACTTCGGGTTGTGCAGCCCGGCGCTGTCGGCCCTCCCGGTGCCGAGCATGATGTAGCTGCCCTGTTTCGCCTCCAGCATGAAGGCGAAATCCTCGCCGCCCATCGTCGGCTTCGGCATCTCCAGCACGCGGTCGGACCCGACTACGGCCGCGGCGGCCCTGCGGGTGAGATCGGTGGCCGCGGCGTCGTTGACCAGCGGCGGATAGGCGCGCTGGAAATCCACCTCGGCGGTGGCGCCGAAGCTCGCGGCGATGCCGGTGGCGAGTTTCCTCACGCCTTCCTCCAGCCGGTCGCCGACGGCAGGGACGAACCACCGTGCCGTGCCGAGCATGCGCACGCTGTCGGGGATGACGTTGAAGGTGTCGCCGCCGCCGATGTGGGCGATGGTGACCACGCCGCTGTCCACCGGATCGATGGAGCGCGACACCAGCGTCTGCAAGGCGGTGACGATCTGCGCCGAAACCACGATGGGGTCGATGCTGCGCTCGGGCTGCGCCCCGTGCGAGCCGCGGCCCGTGACGGTGATGGTGATGTTGGCGACCGCGGCCATCACCGGGCCCTTGCGCCAGTAGAAATTGCCCTCGGGCAGCGCCGGCCAGTTGTGCATGCCGAACACCATGCGCATGGGGAAGCGGCGGAACAGGCCTTCCTCCACCATGATCCGGCCGCCGCCGAGGCTCTCCTCGCCGGGCTGGAAGATAACGTAGACGGTGCCGCCGAAGTTGCGCGTCTCCGCCAGGTAGCGGGCGGCGCCGAGCAGCATGGTCATGTGGCCGTCATGGCCGCAGGCGTGCATCACTCCGGCGTTCTCGCTGGCATACGGGACGCCGGTCTGCTCGACGATGGGCAGCGCGTCGATGTCGGCGCGGAGCCCGATGGCATCGCCGGGGCTTTCGCCGCGGATGACGCCGACGACGCCGGTGCCGGCGAGGCCGGCTATCACCTCGTCCACGCCGAAGCCTTTCAGCTTCTCCTCGAGGTATCGGGCGGTGGCCTTTTCCTGCAAGGAAAGTTCCGGATGGCGGTGCAACTGGTGCCGCCACTCCGCCATGTCGGCCCCCAGGGCCGCGATCCGGTTGTTCACGGGCATCGATAATCCTCCCTCATCGGCGAAACGTCAGCGCCAAGCCCTCGGCAAGGGAAATGGGGTGCACGCCGAGTTTGGCAATCATGTCGGAAACGGAAAAATTCCTGTCCTCGAGCAGGCGGCGGATCTCGCCGGCGCGCACGCGCGGCAGCCCGGGAAGCAGCGTCAGCGGCGACAGCGCGCCGAGCAGCGCGGCCGGCACGGGAACGAGGCGGGGCGGCGGCAAGCCGGCGGCCGCGGCCACGGCACGGACGAATGCGGCGTAAGAAACGGGGGTGGGGCCGGCGATGACAATCGTATGCGGGCCGTCCCAGGGGATGGACAGCGCGGCAAGCACGGAGCGGGTGACATCGTCCTGGTGGATGGGCTGCACCAGCGTTGTTCCGCCCCCTGGCAGCGGCACCAGCGGCAGCCGGCGCAACAGGGCGGCGAGGCGCTGCACGTTGTTTTCGCCCTCGGCGCCATAGATCATCGTCGGATGCAGTATCACCCCATTGCGGCCGGAGGCGAGGAACGCCGTCTCGCCGGCCAGCACGCCGTTGCCGTGGGCATCCGGCCAGCGGGTGAAGCGGCGCGTGCTGCCGAGCAGGACGAAGCGGCAGCTTCCGGGCGCTGCGGCGAGGATCGCCGCCGTGTGCCGCGCGTGCGCGCAGCACGCCAAGCGCGACGCGTCCGCGAGGGCGCGACGGAGCGCGGGCGCATCGGCGAGGTCGGCAACCCGCGCCTCGAGGCCAATGCCACCGCGCCGCCACTTCTCCGCGTCGCGCACCACCGGCACCACCCTGATGCCGGAAGCGAGCAAGGCGCGGCAGAGCGCGAACCCGGAACGCCCGCTGGCGCCGATCACGTGCACGGGGGAGCACATGGCCGCACCCTATAAAGCGGGCGCCGGCCCGCCGCCAGCCGGCGGCGGCGGAACTCCCTTGCTCCGCCCGCCCTGCGGGCTTATCGCAGCGGGGGCATGAGCGAACTTCTCCGCATCGAGGCCCTGCGCACCACATTCCGGTCCCCAGGCGGGGAAGTGGCGGCTGTGGACGACGTGTGGCTTTCCGTGGCGAAGGGGCGCACGCTCGGCATCGTCGGCGAATCGGGC
>JAJXZO010000015.1 GCA_021780035.1 Pseudomonadota bacterium | reverse complement strand
ATCAATTGCCTGTACAGACCGTAGCCGGTCGCGCCTGCCTCATAACAAAAGTGCAACCGACCGTGCTTCTTCTTAAGTCGGGCAATTAGGCGGCGCACGATATCCGGATCCGCCGAGACCTCGCCCATGAAACGCACCTCTCCCTGGCGCCCGCTCTCCGCCACCGCGACCGCGTGGCTCGCCTTCGCCACGTCCAAACCCACGTAAACGATGGTATCATCCACCATGGCGCGCCCTTCCGTGCTGAGGATAGGCTCGCTCGCGCGAGCAACCCTCGTTCACTCGCACGGTGTGAGGCGAGCCGCCTCACCAGATTACGGACATACGGTCATACTCGCCGACCGCATCGCGAGGCCGGGTACATGACCGCGAGCGACCAAGGCACACCGTTACGAAAACCCTTGCCAAGAGGGGGTCGTCCATACATGACGGACACTATCTCGGCACGCGGCACCCGGGGTGACCGATCAGAGCAGGTGATTACCCTGGCGCTTCGGATGGCCGCCTGGCCAGGGCAGCAGCATCGGCACGTGTTTTCGGTAGGCAGCGTAGGCATCGCCGTAGAGGCGCAGGAGCTTGTCTTCCTCGAAACGGATGCCAACGAGGATATAGACAGTTCCGCAGACCGCCGTAGCCAGCGCGAAGAGCGTCGTCGACCCGCCCCACAGCATAAGCAGCACACCAAGGTACAGCGGGTGGCGCACCCGCGCATTCATCCCGCCGGTGGCCAGCCCCTCCGTCGCAAGGGCGGAGTCTGGAACCCACCGACGGAGCTGAGCAAAGCCGGCAAACCGGGCCAAGTCGTATGACCGGCCGGCCACTGCCAGGATGACGAGACCGGCGAGAAAGATTAGTGCCAGAAGCGGACGGACGACCGCTGGCAAGGTAAAGGCGGGGAAGCCATGCAAGAGGCGCCAGCCGGCACCAAGGACGACGCCCAGATGCACCGAGGCGAGGAGATTATAGACCAACCGGTGGGCCGGGCCCGCAACCAACTCCAGCCACCGCCGGCCCGGCGGTGAGGCGAGTAGGGTATGCGCAGCCCCGAAACTGAGCCAAAGCAGAGCGTAGAAAAGAGTTGGGATCATCCACACACCGGGCAGGATACAGAGATGTGCGGACGCTACGCAAGTTTCCTGCCGGCTGAGGTGATCGCCCGGCTGTTCCGCACCACCGGCGCGCTGCCCAAAGTCGCCCCGTCCTGGAACGTGGCGCCGAACCAGCAGGCGATGTGCCCGCGCCGGCGCGCCGGCATGTTGCCGGTTCAGAACTCGAAGGTCATCTGTCCCGGTTCGCCCGCTTCTGTGTCCTCGAAGTGGGAGAGCGTCACGCCGAGCAGGCGCACCGGCTGTGCCAGCGGCAGCAGCGAACGGACCAGATCGACGGCGACGGCTTCCAGTTCGCCGCGCCGCGTGACCGGGGAGGCGAGGGTGCGGCTGCGTGTGGTCTGGGTGAAATCGGCGTAGCGGAGCTTCACCGTCACCGACCGTCCCAGCGCCCCGGATTTTTCCCGCCAACGCCAGACTTCATCCACCAGCGGCCCGAGCGCCGCCAGGACTTCTTCCTCCCTCTTCAGATCGGTGCCGTAGGTTCTCTCGGCACCTGTCGATTTACGCGGCCGGTCGGGAACCACCGGGCGGGCGTCGATGCCCCAGGCGATGCTGTGGAAATGCGCGCCGATCTTGCCGAAGTGGAGGAGTAGGAAAGCCTCCGTGGGCTTCCTCAGGTCGGCGCCGGTGTGGATGCCGAGCGCGTGCATCTTCGCCGCCGTCGCCGGACCGATGCCGTGGAAGCGGCCGATGTCGAGGGCCGCGACGAAATCCGGTCCCATCTCGGGCGTAATGGTGAACTGGCCGTTCGGCTTGCGGTAGTCCGAGGCCAGCTTGGCCAGGAACTTGTTGTAGGAAATGCCGGCCGAGGCGGTGAGTTGCGTTCGCTCCAGAATGAGGGCGCGTATATCGCGGGCGATGCGGGTTGCCCGCGGAATCCCCTTCAAATTGGTGGTGACGTCGAGATAGGCCTCGTCGAGCGACAGCGGCTCTATCAGCGGCGTGTATTCGGCGAACACCGCGCGGATCTCGGCCGAGACCGCGCGGTAGGTGTCGAAGCGCGGCGGCACGAAGACGAGATCAGGGCAAAGCCGGAGTGCCGTGAGGGAGGGCATCGCCGAGTGGACGCCGAAGCGGCGTGCCTCGTAGCTGGCTGCCGCCACCACGCCGCGCTCGCGGGAGTGCCCTACCGCGACCGGGCGGCCGCGCAAGGCCGGGTCGTCGCGCTGCTCCACCGACGCGAAGAAGGCGTCCATGTCGATGTGGATGATCTTGCGGATGCCCTGATCCATGCTTGCCCGTCCGCCGCCGTCCCGCGACGCGGTGGAGCATACACCGCCGCGACGAGCAAGCTGGCGGCAGGCCGGTTCCTGCTCTACGTTCGCCGCCGAACGGCGTCGCCGCGGCCTGGCGGCATGGCGGGCGGAAAGGGGGCCGGCAAGTGACCGCGACGGAACAGGATGAAAGCCCCCGCGTAGGCGATCTGCTTGCCTACATCGGTTGCCGCACCACGAAGGAGCGCAACGCGCGCGGCGAGGGCGTCACCGTCTGCCGCATCGACGCCGCCTCCGGCCGCTGGGAGAAGATCCAGCTTCTGGCGGGGCTGGTGAATCCCTCGTTCCTCGCCTTCGACCGCAGTGGGCGGTTTCTCTACGCGGTGCACGGCGATGGCGACACGGTGAGCAGCTTCTCCGTC
>JAJXZO010000106.1 GCA_021780035.1 Pseudomonadota bacterium | reverse complement strand
TGGCATTTCTTCGCCATCTTCGCCGCCGTCATCGCAGGTTGCGTGACCGAACCGATCCCCTCGGCGGCCATCGGTGTCATCGGCGTCGCGCTCGCCGCCGCCCTCGCGCCGTGGACGCTGTTTTCGTCGGCCGAATTGGCGAAGCCCGGCTTCCACATGGCCGACGCGGCGTTGAAATGGGCGCTGCTCGGCTTCTCCGACACGATCGTCTGGCTGATCTTCGCCGCCTTCATCTTCTCACAGGGTTACGAGAAGACCGGGCTCGGCCGGCGCATCGCGCTGTGGCTGGTGCGCTCGCTGGGCGGCAAGACGCTCTCTCTCGGCTACGCGGTGGCTTTCTCCGACACCGTGCTCGCTCCGTTCACGCCCTCGAACACGGCGCGCAGCGGCGGTTCGGTGTATCCCGTCATCAAGAACCTGCCGGCGCTCTACGGCTCGCAGCCGAACGACCCCTCGATGCGGCGCATCGGCAGCTACCTGATGTGGTGCGCACTCGCCACCACCTGCGTCACCAGTTCCATGTTCCTCACCGGGGTGGCGCCGAACGTGCTGGCGCTGTCGTTGATCCGCAGCACGCTGCACGTGCAGGTGACGTGGCTCGGCTGGTTCTGGGGCTTCCTGCCGGTGGGCATCCTGCTGCTGCTCGGCACCCCGCTGCTCACCTACCTGATCTATCCCCCGGAGGTGAAGAGTAGCCCGGAGGTCCCGGTCTGGGCCGCGGGAGAGCTTGCCAAGCTCGGGCCGATGAAGCGGGAGGAGAAGATCCTGGCGGGGCTGGTGCTGCTCGCCCTCATCCTGTGGGTGTTCGGCGGCGCCCACGTCGCCGCCACAACGGCGGCGCTGATCGTGGTCGCCGGCCTGCTGCTCACCGGCACCCTCACCTGGAACGACCTGCTCTCCAACAAGCCGGCGTGGAACACGCTGATCTGGTTCGGGACGATGGTTACGCTGGCCACCGGGCTTTCCCGCGTGGGCGTGGTGAAGTGGCTGGCGGCGCTGCTCGCCGGCGCCTTCGGCCATCTGGCCGTGGCTCCGGCGCTGATCGCGCTGGTGGCGGCATTCTTCATCCTGCACTACCTGTTCGCGAGCCTCACCGCGCACACGACGGCGCTGCTGCCGCCGCTGCTGCTGGTGGCGGCCGCCGTGCCGGGGATGAACGTGATGGCGGCGGCGCTGGCGCTGTCCATGACCATCGGCATGATGGGCATCCTCGACCCGTATGCGACGGGGCCGGGGCCGATCTACGCCGGCAGCGGCTTCCTGCCGGCGGCCGACTTCTGGCGGCTGGGCGCCATCTTCGGCGCCATCTATCTGGTGACGTTCCTGGTCATCGGCGTGCCCTGGCTGCTGTGGGTTGCCTGATCCGACCTGCCTTTCCCCGGCGGCGCGGCTTGCCGCCGCCGGGGGCTTCTGCCGGGTTCGTCAGACTTCTGCCTTCTGGATCTCGGGCTGGTCGAGCTTCTTCTGCAGCGCGAAGCCGATGCGCCGGGGCGTGTCGCTGTCCCCGTCCCGCTTCAAGGCCACGAGAAGGATGCTGATCTGGCTGATGTGCTGCAGCAGCTCGACCGGCTGGCCTTCGATATTCCTGCCGAAGAAGACGATGAGATCCGGCCCCCAATAGCCGACATCGGTGATGCTGATGATCTCGTGGGCGCCGAAGTTGACGAGTTTCGCCCCTATTTCTTCCGAATCCGCCAGTTTTTTCTCGAAGTCGATGATGGCCTTGATCAGGCGGTCGTGCATCCATTTCGCCGGGTTGATGACCGCCTCGGGCACGCTCGGCGGCATTATCCCCAGAACCGGAACCGGCGCGGTCGGGACGTCCGAACTGGGCATGGCGGTTTTCTCGACTTCCGTGAAACTTGATTATAGGCGATGAACTCGCTGGTTTCCACCTGCGGCGACAGGCGCCGTTCTTTCGCGGACAACGCTCCCGTCAGTGGAACACCCGTCCCGAGTCGACGACCACCGTCTGGCCGGTCATCGTCTCCGTGCGGCACATCTCCACCACCATGGCGGCGCAGTCGTCCTTGTCGGCCGGCTTCTTCAGCAACGACGCCGACGCCGACCGGGCGATGTGCTCGGGCGTAAGATTCGCTGTCGCGCGCGTGCCTTCCAGCAGGCCGGGCGCCACCGAGTTCACCAGCACGTCGGGCGCGAGCGCCACGGCGAGGCAGCGGGTGAGGTGGATCAGCCCGGCTTTGGCCACCGCATAGGCGATCGACGATCCCTGGGGCGAAAGCCCGGCCACCGAGGTGATGTTCACCACCCGCCCGCCACCGGAAGCCTTCAGCAGCGGCGCCGCCGCCTTGGCGAGCAGGAACGGCCCGGTGAGGTTAACCGCCATGATGCGCGCCCACACCTCGGGCGTAAGCGCGTCGAGATCGGCAAAGGCGATCGCCTTGTTCCAGGCGGCGTCGTTCACCAGGATGTCGAGCCCGCCGAAGCGCGCCGCCACCGCCGCCGGCAGCCGCGCCACGGCATCCGCGTTCGCGAGGTCGCAGCCGAACGCCTCGGCCCGCACGCCGTGGCTCGCGGTCAGTTCCCGGGCCATGCCCTCCGCCTGCTCGCGGCTCGCGCCATAGCCTACGGCGACGTTCACCCCCTCGCGGGCGAGGGCGTGGCAGATGCGTTGCCCGAGGCCTCCGTTGCCGCCCGTCACCAGCGCGGTCTTGCCCTTCAGTTCCATGCGATCCTCCCCGGTGCCGTCGCGTCAGTCCCCGCCCGGCCGTCCGAGCGAGGTGGAGTAGGCGAAGTGCAGCGCCTGCTCGGGGTGCACGATGGGGTGGATGGCGTGCGCTGCCACCGCCGCCTCGGCGAACCCCTGCAGAATCAGTTTGAGCTTGCCCGGCGCGGCGGCGATGTCGCCGATAGCGAACACGCCCTTGCGCGAGGTGGCCCCGGTGGCGGGATCGACCGCGATCTGGTGCCCGGCGAGTTCCAGCCCCCAGCCGGCGAGCGGCCCGAGATCGGCGGCCAGCCCGAAGAAGGCGAGCAGCACGTCGGCCTCGATCCGCCGCGATGCCCCGTCGAGATCGGCCACCTCGACGAAAGCAAGCTTTCCGCCTTCTCCGTGCAGCGCGTGCAACTGGAAGGGCGTCACCAGGTCCACCGCGCCCTGGGCGGCCAGTTCCGCCAGCCGTGCGGCGGACTCGGGCGCGGCACGGAACTTCGCCCGCCGGTGTACGAGGTGGACCGAGGCGGCCACGTCGGCCAGGGCGAGCGCCCAGTCCACCGCCGCGTCGCCGCCGCCGGCGATCACCACGCGCTTCGCCCGCATCTCCTCGCGTTGGCGGAGGTAGTAGCGCACCGCGCCGCCCGCCTCGAACTCCGCCAGACGCTCGAGCGGCGGGCGGTTCGGGCCGAAGGCGCCGGAGCCGGCGGCGATGATCACCGCCTTGCAGCGCACCACGCTGCCGCGATCCGTCGTCAGCGTGAAAGCGCCTGCGTTTCCCTCCAGCGTCACCGCGCGCTCGCCGAGCAGCCGGGGCGCGGCAAAGGGGGCGATCTGCATCTCCAGTTGCTCCACCAAGGCTCCGGCGGTGATCTCCGGGTGCGCGGGGATGTCGTAGATCGGCTTTTCCGGGTAGAGCGCGGTGCACTGCCCGCCCACCACGTCAAGGGCGTCGATCAGCACGGCGCCGAGCCGCAGCATGCCAAGCTCGAACACGGCGAACAGACCGGCGGGTCCGGCCCCCACGATGGCGACGTCGGTTTGCAGGGATGTCTCGCTCATGCGCCCAGCGTAGCGGGCGCGCCGGCCAAGGCAAGCGCGGAGAGAGGAACCGCGTTGAGGCCGGGGCGCCGACAGGGCACACTGGCCGCATGTGTCCTTCCGTTTCGTCCGCTCCCGCTCCCGCTCCCGCGCTCACCCGCGAGCTTGCCGACCTCGCCGCCACCGAGGCCTTCGCCGCCGAGGTGGCCGGTCTGCTGCGGCGCGGCGATCTGCTGCTGCTCGCCGGGCCCTTCGGCGCCGGCAAGACCGCCTTCGCCCGCGCGCTGCTGCGCGCGCTCGCCAACGATCCGGATCTCGAAGTGCCGAGCCCGAGCTTCACCCTGGTGCAGAGCTACGACACGCGCCTCGGCCCGGCGCACCACTTCGACCTGTGGCGGCTTGAAGGGCCGGAGGCGCTGGCCGAACTGGGCTGGGACGCGGCGCGCGCCGACATCGTGCTCGCCGAATGGCCGGAACGGCTGGGCGACGCGGTGCCGCTCGAGGCGCTCGTCATCACCTTCGCGCTGCTGGAAGGGGAGCGCCGCCGCGCCACGCTCACCGGCTGGCCGGGGCGGCTCGCGGCGCTCGCCCAGGCGAGGCCGCGCGGTGCGCTGCTGCTGATGGGCGGGCTGTCGCCGTCGCCCGCCGCGCCCGCGCCGCTGCTCACCCTGGGCGGACGCAGCGTGCTCGACCAGATGCTCGACAGGCTCGCTGCTGCCGGGGTGGAGGAAGTGGTGGTGGAGGCGCAGGCCCCCACCGAAGCCCTCGCCCGCCATGTTGCGGCGCACGAGCGGCGCCCGCACGCGCGCCTGCGCCACGCGGCGGAGCCGCCGGCGCTCAGCCAGCTTGGCCCGGAGCCGTTCTTCGTCGTTTCCGGCGACAGCCTGTGGTTCGACGGGCCGATCCCGGCGCTTTCCCGCCTTGCCGCCGCCTGGGGCGACGACGTGGACGCCGTGCTGCTCCTGCACCGCACCGCCGCGGTGCTGGGCGCCTGCGGACCGGGCGACTTCGGCCTCGATCCGCTGGGTCATCCGCGTCCGCGCGGCGAGCGCGAACTGGTGCCGTTCGTCTTCGCCGGCGTGCAACTGGTCTCTCCGGCGCTTCTCACCGGCATGGCGGCGGAGCCGTTCGGCTTTGCCGCCGCCTGGCGGCGGGCGCTGGAAGCGGGAAGGCTGCGCGCACTGGTGCACGACGGGCTGTGGTTCCGCCTCGTCACCGAGGCCGACGTGGCGGTGGCCGAGGCGGTTCTCGCCGCGCGGCGCACCGGCTGGAGCCGGTGAAGCTCGCCACCATCCCCGCCGAGGCCGGGTTTCTCGCCACCCTGGCCGCACGCTGGCACGATGCCCACGGCGGGGACGTTCTGGCCCGCGGGCTGATCCTGCTGCCCACGCGCCGCGCCGCCCGCGCCCTCGCCACCACCTTCATCGCCCAGGCCGGCGGCCGGCCGCGGCTGCTGCCGCGCATCGCTGCCCTCGGCGCGCCCGACGAGGCGGCGCTCGCCCTCGCCGGGGGCCTTTCCCTGCCGCCTGCGGCGGAGGCGGGGGAACGGCTCGGGGCGCTCGCCGCCCTGGTGCTTAAACTCCCCGCCGATCTCGGCGGTGGCGGCAGCGCGGACCGGGCGCTGGCGCTCGCCCGCGAACTCGCGGCGCTGATGGACGAGGCCGAGCGCGCCGACGTGCCGCTCGCCGAGGCGCTGGAGCGGGCGGCGGATGCCGACTACGCGGCGCACTGGCAGGTGACGCTGCGGTTCCTCCGCATTGTCACCGAGGCGTGGCCGGCGTGGCTCGCCGGGCAGGGGCTGAGGAACCCCGCCGCGAGGCAGGTGGCGCTGCTCAGGGCGCAGGCCGCCGCCTGGGCCGCGCACCCGCCGGCCGAGCCGGTGTGGATCGCCGGCACTACCGGCGGCATCCCGGCGGTGGCAGAACTGCTGCGGGCCGTGGCGCGGTTGCCGCAAGGGCGAGTGGTGCTGCCGGCGCTCGACACGGAGCTTTCCACCGCCGCCTGGGCGGCGCTGGGGGAGGCGCATCCGCAGGCGGGAATGAAGCGGCTGCTCGCCTCGCTCGGCGCCAGGCCCGAGGACGTGGAAATCTGGCCCGGAGAGGCGGTGGCGCCGCGTGGGCGGACGCAAACGCTGTCGCGGGCGCTGCTGCCCGCCGAGATGCTGGCCGCCGAGTGGCTGAAACCCGGACCGGGAGGCATAGAGGGGCTGTGGCGGCTCACAGCGGCGGACGAACAGGAGGAGGCGGTTTCCATCGCCTTCATCCTGCGCGACGCGCTGGAAACGCCGGGAGCGCGCGCCGCGCTGGTCACGCCCGACCGGGCGCTCGCCGTGCGTGTGGCCGCCGAACTCGGCCGCTTCGGCGTCGTCGCCGACGACAGCGCCGGCGAGGCGCTGGCGGAAACGCCGCCCGCGGTGCTGCTCCGCTTGCTGGCGGAAGCAGTGCTCTCCGGTTTCGCGCCCGTCGCCTTGCTGGCGCTGCTGAAGCACCCGCTCGCCGCTCTCGGACTCGTTCCGGCAAACTGCCGGGCGGCGGCGCGCGCACTGGAAGCGGTGCTGCGCGGGCCGAAGCCGGAGCCGGGGCTTGCCGGGCTGCGCCAGCGCGCCAACGGCGCGGAGGGCGAGGAGGTATTGGCGCTGGTCGCCGCGCTGGAGGTGGCGGCGGAGCCGCTGCTGCGGGTGGCGAGCGCCGCCACCGCCGCACCGGCGGAGATGCTGCGCGCGCTGATCGCGGCAGGGGAGGCGGTGGCCGCCAGCGACGCCGAATCCGGGCCCACGCGCCTGTGGGCGGCGGAGGAGGGCGAGGCGCTGGCCGGGGTGCTGGCCGGCGCGCTGCCGGGGCTCGGGCACCTGCCGGAGCAAGTGCCCGCGGTGCTTCCCGGCGTGCTGGAGTCCGTGTTGGAGGGCGCGGTGGTGCGCAGCCGTCGGGCGCTGCGCGGCCGCAAGGGCTTCGAGCACCCGAGGGTGTTCATCTGGGGCCTGCTGGAGGCGCGGCTGCAAAGCGCGGAGGTGCTGGTGCTCGGCGGGCTGGTGGAGGGCGTGTGGCCGCCGGCCACCGACCCCGGCCCATGGATGAGCCGGCCGATGCGCGCCCGCGCCGGGCTGCCGAGCGCCGAGGAAGTTGTCGGCCAGACGGCGCACGATTTCTTCGTCCTGGCCGCTGCTGCGCCCACGGTGATTTTCTCCAGCCCGCGCCGCCGCGAGGGCTCGCCCGCGGTGCCGGCGCGCTGGCTGGTGCGCCTCGAAGCCTGTCTGCGCGGCCAGGGCGCGGTGTTGCCCGAGCATCCGGCGGCAGCCTGGGCGCGCGCGCTCGATCTGCCGGAAGGCCCGCCGCAACCGACCCGCCCGCCCGCGCCCTGCCCGCCGGTGGCCTTCCGCCCGCGCCGGCTCAGCGTCACCGAGATCGAGACCTGGCTCGCCGATCCTTATGCCATCTACGCTCGCCACATCCTCCGCCTCTCGGCGCTGTCGCCGCTGGAGCAGGAGACCGAGGCCGCCGACTACGGTGTGCTGGTGCACCAGGCGATGCACCGGCTGATCGCCGACATCGGCACCTCCTGGCCGGCCGACGGCGCGGAGCGCGCGCGGCTGATCGTCGAGCGGGAACTGGAGAAGCAAGGGCTGCGCCGCGCACTCGCGGAATGGTGGCGGCCCAGGCTGCTGCGGATCGCCGGCTGGGTGGCCGAACGCGAGGCGGAGCGGCGCGCGGGCGGCTTGGAGGCCATCGCCGCCGAGGTGAGCGGGGAGTGGGAACTGCCGGAGGCGGACGGCTTTGTGCTGCGCGGCCGCGCCGACCGCATCGAACGCCGCGCCGGGGGTCTCGCCATCCTCGACTACAAGACCGGGCAGTTGCCGAAGGAGAAGGAGGTGGCCGCCGGCTTCCGCCCGCAACTGGCGCTGGAAGCGGCGATGGCGCGCGCCGGCGCCTTCGGCCCGGAGCTTGCCGGCGAGGCGGCGGAGCTTCTCTACTGGCAGCTTTCCGGGCGCAGCACGCCGGGCGAGGAAGTTTCGCTGTTCGGCGCGGATCGCGACCGCCTGCGTGCGACGGTGGAGGCCGCCACCGATGGGCTGGCGCGGCTGATCCACCGCTTCGCCGACCCGGCGCAACCCTATATCGCCCGCCCCTGGCCGCAGCACGCGCCACGCTTTTCCGACTATGCGCAGCTTGCTCGCGTCGCCGAGTGGGATCTCGCAGAGGGCGGGGAATGAGCACGAGCCCGCGCGCGGTCGCCATCGCCGCCCAGAACGCTGCCTCCGACCCTGGAGTTTCCGCCTTCGTCTCCGCTTCCGCCGGCTCGGGCAAGACCAAGCTGCTGACCGACCGGGTGCTGCGGCTGCTGCTGGCGGGCGAAGAACCGACGCGCATCCACTGCCTCACCTACACCCGCGCGGCGGCGGCCGAGATGGCGGTGCGGCTGCACCGGCGCCTGGGCGTCTGGGTGACGCTGCCGGACGAGAAGCTCGCCCGGGAACTCACCGGACTCGGCGTGGAGCCGCGCGGCGCGACCCTGGAAAAGGCGCGCGGCCTGTTCGCCAGCGTGCTCGATCTGCCCGGCGGCATGCGCATCGGCACCATCCATGCCTTCTGCGAATCGCTGCTGCGGCGCTTCCCGGTGGAGGCGGCGCTCTCTCCGCGCTTCCGCCTGCTCGAGGAGACTGACGCCGCCCTCGCCTGGCGCGAGGCGCGGGAGGGCATGCTGCAGCACGCCTTCACCCCCGCCGCGCGCGAGGCGCTGGAACAGGTGGCGGTGTTCGCTCTCACCGGGCAGTTCGACGCGCTGGTGCAGGCCTTGCAACGCGACCGCGACCGGCTGGCCGGCTTGCTCGCGCTTCCCGAGGCGGGAGTGGAACTGGCGCTCCGCCGCGCCCTTGGCGTCAGCGGCGACGAGGCAGCGGTGGTGGCCGCCGCCGCCGTCGCTCCGCCGCCCGCCGCGGTCGCGGAAGCCCTGCGGCTGGTGGCGGAACAGGGCTCGCCCACGGTGGCCGAAGGAGCTCGGGCGTCGCTGGAGTGGCTCGCCATGCCGGCGGGAGAGCGGTCCTGGAGCGCCTGGCGGGGCCGCTTCCTGCTGGACGACGGCACGCCGCGCGGCCCGACGAAACTGGTGAACAAGGTTCTCGCCGCCCGGCGTCCCGAGGCGGCGGCGGCGCTTCTCGCCGAGCAGGAGCGCGTCGCCGCGGTGGACGACGCCTGCCGGGCGGTGAAAACGGCGCTGGCCTCGGTGGCGCTGCTTCGCCTCGCCCGGCCGCTGGTCGCCGGATGGACGGCGGCGAAGGCGACCGCCGACCGCCTGGACTACGAGGACCTGATCCACCGCACGCGCAGACTGCTGGTCGATCCCGGCGCCGCCTGGGTGCTGTACAAGCTCGACGGCGGTATCGACCATCTGCTGCTCGACGAGGTTCAGGACACCGCGCCCGCGCAGTGGGACATCGTCGGCAAGCTGTCCGAGGAGTTCTTCGCCGGGCGGGGGGCGCGCGAACGAACGCGCACGCTGTTCGCGGTGGGCGACCGCAAGCAGTCGATCTACTCCTTCCAGGGCGCCGATCCGGCAGGTTTCGAGACCTGGCGGGCAACGCTGCGCGCCCGTGCCGCCGGCGGCTGGCGCGATGTCGAGGTGCCGGTGTCGTTTCGCTCCACCACGCCGGTGCTGGAACTGGTGGACGCGGTGTTCCAGGCTCCCGAGGCGGCTGCGGGCGTAGCGGTGCCGGGAACGCTGCGCCACCTCGCCAACCGCGCCGGGCACGCCGGCGGCGTGGAACTCTGGCCGCTGACGCCGGCAACGAAGCCGCCGGAGGACGAGGATGCGTGGCAGGTGCCAGAGCGCACCCCCGCGCTGAAGGCGCCGCCGCAGCGCTTGGCCGAGGCGCTGGCGCAATGGATCGCCGGCCAGACGGCGGGCGGCGTCATGCTGCCCGCGCGCGGCCGCGCGCTTCGCCCCGGCGACGTGCTGGTGCTGGTGCGGCGGCGCTCCGCCTTCGCCCACGCGCTGGTGCGGGCGTTGAAGGCGGAAGGCGTGCCGGTGGCCGGGCTCGACCGCATGATGCTGACCGAGCAGCCGGCGGTGGCCGATCTGCTGGCGCTGGCCGACGTGCTGTTGCTGCCGGAGGACGACCTGCAACTCGCCGCGGTGCTCACCAGCCCGCTCGGCGGGCTCTCGGACGAGAGCCTGATGCGACTCGCCATGGGAAGGCACGGCACGCTGTGGCAGGCCCTCGTGCGTCGCGCCGCCGAACGCCCCGACTGGCTGGCGGCGCACGCCTTCCTTTCCGAGTTGTTCGCCCGCGCCGACTACGTCACTCCGCACGCGCTGCTGGTGGACGCGCTGGGGCGGCTCGGCGGCCGGTCGCGGCTGCTCGCCCGCCTCGGAACGGAGGCGGCGGAGCCGATCGCGGAGCTGCTGAACAAGGCGCTGGAATACGCGCGCAACCACCCGCCTTCGTTGCAGGGCTTCGTGCAGTGGCTCCGGCAGTCGGGGGCGGAGGTGAAGCGCGAGGCGGGGGGTGGCGGCGACGCGGTACGGGTGATGACGGTGCACGGGGCCAAGGGCCTGCAGGCGCCGCTCGTCGTGCTGCCGGACACCACCGCCCTGCCGCCCGACGAGGAACGGGTGGTGTGGGTGGAGCCGGGCGGCGGTGGCCCCGCCCTGCCGGTGTGGGCGCCGCTGAAGACGATGCGCCCGCGCTCCGTGCAGGACGCGCTCGATTCGCTCCGTGCGGCGCAGATGCAGGAGTTCCGTCGCCTGCTCTACGTGGCGCTGACCCGGGCGGAGGACCGTCTGCTGGTGTGCGGCTGGGAGCCGTCGCGCGGCCTGCCGGCGGAAAGCTGGTACGCCCTGGTCCGCGAAGGTTTCGCGCGGCTCGGCGCCGAGGCGGTGGCGGAAGCGCTGCCCTGGGAGGGCACGATTCTGCGCCGCGCCTGCCCGCAGACGCGCGCGCCGCAGATCACGCCCACGGTGACGGAAACGCCGGCGGCGCCCCTGCCGCGCTGGGCGGGGCGTGCGCCGCTGTGGCGGCCGGAGCCGCCG
>JAJXZO010000044.1 GCA_021780035.1 Pseudomonadota bacterium | reverse complement strand
GGACCGACGAACTGGCGGAGATGCTGTTCCTCTGGCTGGTCAGCCTCGGCGCGGTGATCGCGCTGCAGCGCAGCGTGCACATGCGCATGACGCTGTTCGTCGGCCGCCTCAGCCCGGCGGCGCAGAAGCTCGCCAACCGCTTCGCCGGCATGGTGGTGGCGCTGGTAGCGCTGGGCTTCCTCTGGCCCGGCATAGGCTACGGCGAACAGCAGGCGGCGATCACCACGCCCGCGCTCGGCATTCCCGGCTCGTGGATGATCGACGGCCAGCTCGTCGCCCTGGCGCTACTTTGTTACGTGGCGCTGCGGCAACTCCTCGCCGGGGCAAGCTGGCGCGAGCTTGCCGTCGTGCTCGGCGGCGGCGCCGTGATTGCTCTCGCCTTCTGGGCGCTGGAGCCCGCCTTCGCCGCGCTCGGCAACGCCGACCTGGTGATCTTCTTCATCGGCGTCGTCGGCATCTGCATCGGCCTCGGCGTGCCGATCGCCTTCAGCTTCGGCATCGCCACCTTCGCCTACCTGCAATTCACCTCCACCTTGCCGCTCTCCATCATCATCGGCCAGGCCGACCAGGGCATGGGCGGCATCGAGCTTCTCGCGGTGCCGATGTTCGTCGTGCTCGGCCTGCTGCTGGAAATGACCGGCATTGCCCGGGTGATGGTCGATCTGCTCGCGGCGCTCGTCGGCCACCGGCGCGGCGGGCTTTCCTACGTGCTGATCGGCGCGATGTACCTGATCTCCGGCATCTCCGGCTCGAAGGCGGCCGACCAGGCGGCGGTGGCGCCGGTGCTGGTGCCCGAGATGAAGCGCCGCGGCGCCGCCGGCGGCGAGCTTGCCTCGCAACTCGCGGCAGCGGCGGCGATGAGCGAAACGATCCCGCCGAGCCTCGTGCTGATCATCGTCGGCTCGGTCACCGGCGTTTCCACGGCGGCGCTGTTCACCGGCGGCCTGCTGCCGGCCGGAATCGCCGCCCTCGGCCTCGTGGTGCTGGTGTTCTTCCGCTCCCGCCACGAGACCATCCTCGGCGAACGCGCCACCTGGGCGCAGGCGGGCAGGCTGTTCGTCATCGCCATTCCGGCGCTGATCCTGCCCTTCGTCATCCGCTACGCCGTGCTCGAGGGCGTCACCACCGCCGTCGAGGTGGCCACTGTCGGCGTGGTGTACGCGACACTGATCGGCATCTTCGTTTACCGCTGCTTCGAATGGCGGCGCGTGCTGCCGGTGCTGGTGGAAACGGCGGCGCTGTCGGGGGCCATCCTGTTCATCATCGGCAACGCCTCGGCGATGAGCTGGGCCCTGACGCAGGCGGGCTTCGCCCAGCAGCTGGCGGACATCATGACCTCGCTGCCGGGGGGCCGGATTTCCTTCATGGCGCTTTCCATCGTCGTGTTTCTGGTGCTCGGCAGCGTGCTGGAGGGCCTGCCGGCGATGGTGCTGTTCGGGCCGCTGTTGTTTCCGATCGCGCAACAGCTTGGCATCCACCAGGTGCAGTACGCGATCGTCGCCATCCTGGCGATGGGCATCGGGCTGTTCGCGCCGCCGTTCGGCGTCGGCTTCTACCAGAGCTGCCTGTTCGTGAAGGTCTCGTCGGACGAGGCGTTCACCCGCATCGTCCCCTACATCCTCACGCTGATCGTCTCGCTGCTGCTGATCGCGGCGGTGCCCTGGTTCTCCATCGGCTTCCTGCACTGAGGCGGCGCGCGGGGACGGCCTACGCGTCGGCCATCTCCGCCGCCTGCCGCAGATCGACGGACAGCACCTGCGACACGCCGCGCTCCTGCATGGTCACGCCGTAGAGCCGGTCCATGCGCGCCATGGTGATGTAGTGGTGGGTCATCACCACGAAGCGGGTGCCGCAGTCGCGCACCATGTCCTCGAGCAGCACGCAGAAGCGCTCCACGTTCGCGTCGTCGAGCGGCGCGTCCACCTCGTCGAGCAGTGCGATCGGCGCCGGATTGCAGCGGAACACCGCGAAGATGAGCGAGATGGCGGTAAGCGCCTGCTCGCCACCCGACAGCAGCGAAAGCGTCGCCAGCCGCTTGCCCGGCGGCTCGGCGTAGATTTCCAGCCCCGCCGCCAGCGGGTCGTCGTCGCCCACCAGAGCCAGATGCGCCTTGCCACCGTCGAACATGCGCGAGAACAGGGCGCGGAAATGGCTGTCCACCGCCTCCAGCACGGCGAGCAGCCGCTCGCGCCCCTGGCGGTTCAGGTGCCCGATGGAGCCGCGCAGCTTGGCGATGGCGCTGGTCAGTTCGGCGCCCTCGCTTTCGATGACGGCGATCTGCCGGCCGATGTCCTCGGCCTCGATCTCGGCGCGCAGGTTCACCGGGCCCATCTCGTCGCGCTCGCGCAACAGCCGTTCGTGCTTCCGCCGCAGTTTTTCCTCCACCTCCGGCGTGCGCTCGGCCGGAGGATCGGGCAGCACCGTGGTGGCGCCGAGCCGCTCGCGAATGCGCAGTTCCAGTTCGGCCGCCGCCTGTTCCGCCGCCGCCGCCTCGCCTTCCAGCCGGAGCGCCCGCTCGCGCGCGGTTGCGGCTGCCATTTCCGCCTGCCGCGCCACCAGCGCCGCCGTTGCCGCGGCAGTGTCCGCCTCGGCAAGCGCGTCGGCCGCCGTTCGGTAGCCGGCCTCAGCCTCGGCCAGCGCCTCAGCGGCCTGCCGCTGGCGCGCGAGAATCCGTTCCGGCGCCGCCGCAAGCGTCGCCCGGGTGGCCGCGGCTTCCCCTTGGCGCGCGGCAAGTTCCTCGACGCGGCGGGATGCCTCGGCG
>JAJXZO010000199.1 GCA_021780035.1 Pseudomonadota bacterium | reverse complement strand
CCTTGTCAGCCGCGAGCAGCAGGCGCCGATGCGCGAGATTCAGGGAAGCCCCGATACTCCCCCAGATCAGGGCGGCGAGAGCGATCACCAGCCCATAGCCAACCACCGTCGCGGTGGTGACGGGCGGGCGGCCGCCGAGACGTTCGCCAACGCCAGCCGCGGGCCAGAAGCGCCTCACACCGGCGCTTCCTGCCGCCGTTTTCCCGGCCGCCTCTCGCGGGAGGCGGGTGCCGTCACGGTGCGTCCGCCGCTTCCGCCGTGGCGGAAGCCTCGTGCTCCGTTCGCCGCTGCAGCAGGAGGTTGAGCAGGATCGCGCCGAAGGTGGCGGTGCCGATGCCGCCGACGGAGAAATGGCCGACGCCGAGGGTGAGGTTGCCGGCGCCGGCAGTGAGCGTCACCGCCGCCACCACCAGGTTGCGCGGGTCGGAGAAATCGACCCGGTGCACCACCCAGATGCGCCCGCCGGTAGCCGCGATGAGCCCGAAGACGACGACGGCGAGGCCGCCGATCACCGGTACGGGCAGGGTGAGGATCAGCGCGCCGAACTTGGGCGACAGCCCGAGCAGCAGGGCGAAGCAGGCGGCGACCACGAACAGCAGCGTGGAATAGACCTTGGTGACCGCCATGACGCCGATGTTCTCGGCATACGTCGTGACGCCCGTGCCGCCGCCGAGCGCCGAGATCATGGTGGCCAGCCCGTCGGCCATGAAGGCCCGGCCGATCAGCGGGTCGAAGTCGCGCCCCGTCATCGCCGCCAGGGCCTTGATATGGCCGAGGTTCTCGGCCACCAGGATGACGCAGATGGGCGCGATCAGCACGATCGCGGAGACGTCGAAGCGCGGGGCGGTGAAATGCGGCAGGCCGAACCAGGGCGCCGCCGCCACGCCGGCTAAATCGATGGGCTTCGCCAGATGCAGCAGGTTCGCGCCCAGCCAGTAGCAGCCGTAGCCGCAGGCGGCGCCGATCAGGATCGGCAGGCGGCGGGCGATGCCGCTTCCCTTCACCGCCACCAGCGCCACGGCCACCACCGTGAGCAGCGCGATGGCGGTGCCGAAGCCGCCCTTGCCCACGCTTTGCATCGCCACCGGCGCGAGGTTGAGACCGATGGCGGCGACGATCGCGCCGGTGACCGCCGGCGGCATCAGCCGCTCGATCCAGGCCACCCCGGCGCGGCGCACCACGAGGCCGATCATCAGGTACAGCACGCCCGCGGCGAAGATGCCGCAGAGCGCGACGCCGATGTTGGCATTCGGCCCGCTGCCCGCATAGTGCGAGGCGGCGATCACCACGGCGATGAAGGCGAAGGAGGAGCCGAGATAGCTGGGCAGCCGCCCGCCGGTGATGAAGAAGAACAGCAGCGTGCCGAGGCCGGAGAAGAAGATCGCGGTGTTGGGATCGAAACCCATCAGGATCGGCGCCAGCGCCGTGGAGCCGAACATCGCCACCACGTGCTGCATGCCCATGGCGATGGTCTGCGGCCAGGGCAGTCGTTGCCCAGGGGCGACGTCGCCGCCCGAGGCCTGCAGGGTCCAGCCGAAAGGCATGCCACTCATCGCGCGCTCCTTGTCCACACTCGGTTCCGGGCAGACGTCTAGGCGGGCGTCTTCGGGCCGGCAGCCCCCCGCGCCTGCCAGGCCGCGAGATTGCGGCGGATGCGTTCGAGCGGCGGCTCGGGCGGCGGCGGCGCGAAGACAGTGCCGGTGATGGTTTCGAAGGCGCCGATGTACACTTCGGCGGTGTGCAGCACCACTTCGGCGGGGATCGGCGGCACCTCGTCGCGGTAGGGGTCGCAATGAGCGTTCACCCAGCGGCGGATGACGTCCTTGTCGAAGCTTTCCGGCGCCTCGCCGCGGTCGCGCCTCTCGGCGTAGGTCGTGGCCATCCAGTAGCGGCTGCTGTCCGGCGTGTGGATCTCGTCGGCGAGCACCACCCGGCCCTCCGCGTCGAGGCCGAACTCGTATTTGGTGTCGGCGAGAATCAGGCCGCGGCGGGCCGCCATTTCCTGGCCGCGCGCGAACAGCGCCAGCGCGTAGGCGCGCACGCGGTCCCACTGTTCGGCGGTGAGGAGGCCGCGGCGGAGGATGTCGTCCGGCGAAAGCGGCTCGTCGTGGGCGCCGTCGGAGCCCTTGGTGGTGGGGGTGACGATGGGATGCGGCAGCGGGTCGTTGTCGCGCAGGCCGTCGGGCAGGCGGATGCCGTACATCTCCCGCCGGCCCTCCTTGTAGAAGGTGAGGATGGAGGTGTTGGTCGTGCCGGCAAGATAGCCGCGCACCACCATCTCCACCGGCAGGATGCGGAGCCTTCGCGCCACCACCACGTTCGGGTCGGGATATTCGATCACGTGGTTGGGGCAGATGTCGCCCGTGGCGTCGAACCAGTAGCGCGCGACCCCGGTGAGCACCTGGCCCTTGAACGGGATCACCGCGAGGACGCGGTCGAAGGCGCTGAGGCGGTCAGTGGCGATGAGAATGCGCCGCCCGTCGGGAAGGTCGTAGTTCTCTCGCACCTTACCAGCCTGGGGCACTCCCAGTTCCGGCAGAACGGCACCAGACAGCACCTCGCCTGCCCGGGCCTCGAGTTCATCGCGCTGCATGGTTGAGGCCTCCTTCTCCCGTGGTAGTTGCTTCGTCGCCACTTTCCGGCACGGCACGCCGACGCGAGCCACGGCTCACGGCGACAGCGACTCGAGAAACCGCCCCGCCTCGCCGAGCGCCTCCGCGGCCGCGCTGCCGACCAGGGCCGCGGCGGCGGCAAGCGCCGTCGCGCCGCCCGCGGACACGGCCATCATCCGCCGGCAC
>JAJXZO010000171.1 GCA_021780035.1 Pseudomonadota bacterium | reverse complement strand
CGAACGCCGTGCCACCGGCCGCCACGATTCCCACCGCACCGCCGCCTGTCGCCCCGGCAACCGGGACCGCGGCGCCGACCGCCACTCCTCCGCCCGCGGCGTCGGCACCGGCCGCGCCGCCCGAGCCTTGGGTGACGCAGAACACCGTCTCGCTCGTGGTGCTGAACAAAGTTTCGGCGCAGACGGCGAAGCTGAGCGGCCCGGTGGGCAGCACCCTGACCACGGGCACGCTCTCCATCATCGCGCGCGCCTGCGTGGTCCGCCCCGCCGATCTGCCGGCGGACGCGGCGGCCTTCCTGCAAATTACCGACAGCAAACAGGTCGCGGCGCCGTTCGCGGCCTGGATCTTGATGAACGAGCCGGAACTCTCCGCGTACGAAAACCCGATCTATTCGGTGTACCTGGCCGGCTGCGGCAAGTGACGCCGACGGCGGCGGGGGTACCGCCGCCGTCGGACGGGAAGCCTATTCGAGTGTGGCGTCGAGGCTGACCGCCGCGTTCAGCACCTTGGAAACCGGGCAGCCGGCCTTGGCGTCGGCGGCCAGCTTGTCGAACGTGGCGCGGTCGATGCCCGGCACCTTCGCCTTCAGCACCAGATGCACGGTGGCGATCTTCCAGCCGGCGCCTTCCTGCTCCAGGCCCACGGTTGCCGTAGTGTTCAGGCTGGCGGGCGGGTGCCCGGCGCCGGTCAGCATGAAGGCGAGCGCCATGCTGTAGCAACCGGCATGGGCGGCGGCGATCAGTTCCTCCGGGTTGGTGCCCGGTTCGTCGCCGAACCGCCTGCCGAACGAATAGGGCGTGGCTTTCAGCGTGCCGCTCTGCGTGGTGAGCGAGCCGCCGCCTTCCTTGCCGGTACCCTGCCAGACGGCGCTGGCGTTACGCTTGATGCTGGCCATCGAAAGTCCTCCTTGCCAGTTGGGGGAGCCGGATACCTTAGCGGGCGAGCCAGCCGCCGTCGACCGCAAGCGTATGCCCGGTGACATAGGCGGCCTCGTCGGAGGCGAGAAACACCACCGGCCCGCCAAGATCGGCCGGTAGGCCCCAGCGGCCCATCGGGATGCGCCCGAGGATTTCCGCCGAACGCTGCGGATCGTTGCGCAGCGCCTCGGTGTTGTCGGTGTCCATGTAGCCGGGCGCGATGGCGTTCACGGTGATGCCGTGTTTCGCCCATTCGTTGGCGAGCAGCTTCGTCAGCCCCATCACCCCGTGCTTCGCCGCGGTGTAGGCGGGCACGCGGATGCCGCCCTGGAAGGAGAGCAGGGAGGCGATGTTGATGATCCGCCCCGGCGTCTTCTGCGCGAGGAACTGCCGCGCCGCCGCCTGGCAGAGGAAGAACACCGACTTGAGGTCGACGTCCATCACCTCGTCCCAGTCGCGTTCGCCGAACTCGATGGCGTCGGCGCGGCGGATGATGCCGGCATTGTTCACCAGGATGTCGATGCGCCCGAAAGCCGCCGTGGCCTTGCCGATCAGCGCCGCCGCGTCGGCGCGGCCGACATCGGCCGGTAGATCGGCGAAGCGCCGGCCGCAGGCGGCGACGGCAACGCCGGTCTCGGTGGACGGCCCCTTGCTGATGCCCACCACGTCGCAGCCGGCCTCCGCGAGGGCCACCGCCATGCCGCGGCCAAGTCCGGTGCGGCTGCCGGTGACGACCGCAACCTTGCCAGCGAGTTTGAACACTTTTGTTGTCTCCCTTGATTTTCCGGTCTGATCCGCGCCGCGTTCTTCAGCAGATGCGCGGCAGTTGCTCGCCGGCCAGCCAGTCGATGATGCGCGTGCCGCCGAAGCGCGTGGTCATCTGCACGAAATGGTCGTTGTCGGCCTGCACGGTGCCGATGCGGGCGGCATCACGGCCGAGCGGGTGGCCACGCAGCGCGGCGAGCGCGGCCTCCGCCGCCTCGGGCGCCACCACGGCGATCAGCTTGCCTTCGTTCGCCACGTTCAGCGGATCGATGCCGAGCAGTTCGCAGGCCGCCGCGACCTCCGCCCGCACCGGGATCGCCGCCTCGGCGAGCAGCATGCCCACCCCGGACTGTTGCGCGATCTCGTTCAGCGTCGCGGCAAGCCCGCCGCGCGTGGGGTCGCGCAGGAGCCTGATGCCGTCTGCCGCCTTCGCCACGAGGCCGGCCACCAGCCCGTGCAGGGCGGCCGAATCGGAGCGGATGGCGGTCTCGAAGGAAAGGTTCTCGCGGCTGGAAAGAATGGCCACGCCGTGGTCGCCCATGGTGCCGGAAAGCAGCACCGCGTCGCCCGGGCGTGCCCGGTCGCCGGAGAGGTGCAGTCCCGGCGGCACGATGCCGATGCCGGCGGTGGCGATGAACACGCCGTCGCCCTTGCCGCGCTCCACCACCTTGGTGTCGCCCGCCACCACCGGCACGCCCGCCTCGCGGCTGGCGCGGCCCATCGACTGGGCGATGCGGGCGAGGTCGGCGAAAGGCAGGCCTTCCTCCAGGATGAAGCTCGCGGTGAGGTAGAGCGGCCGCGCGCCGCCCATGGCCAGGTCGTTGATGGTGCCGTGCACGGCGAGCGAGCCGATGTCGCCGCCGGGGAAGAACAGCGGCGAGATGACGTAGCCGTCGGTGGTTATCGCCATGCGTCCGCCGGGCACCTCGACGATGGCCTGGTCGTTGCCCTGGGCGAGGTAGTCGTTGGCCAGCGCGTCGTGGAAGATCTCACCGATCAGTTGCACCATCGCCCGCCCGCCGGCGCCGTGGGAAAGATCGACCTTGCCGGACCTGAGGTCGAGGCGGTGCAGTGCTTTCATGAGGCCTCCTGGCGCGGCTGGCGGAAGCGCCCGTAGCT
>JAJXZO010000048.1 GCA_021780035.1 Pseudomonadota bacterium | reverse complement strand
CGCTGATCGGCGCCGGCAACATCGGCGGCACGCTCGCCCACCTCATCGGGCTCAAGGAACTCGGCGACGTGGTGCTGTTCGACGTGTTCGGCGGCGTCGCGGCGGGCAAGGCGCTCGACATCACGCAGTCCGGCCCCGTCGATGGCTTCGACTCGGCGATGACCGGCACCAGCGACTATGCCGCGATCAAGGGCGCGGACGTGGTGATCGTGACCGCCGGCTTCGCCCGCACGCCGGGCATGAGCCGCGACGACCTGCTGGTGAAGAACGCCGGCGTGGTCGCGCAGGTGGCCGAGGGCATCAAGGCGCACTGCCCGGGCGCGTTCGTCATCGTCGTCACCAACCCGCTCGACGTGATGGTGGCGGTGATGCAGGAGAAGTCGGGCCTGCCGCCGGAGCGCGTGGTGGGCATGGCCGGCGTGCTGGACTCGGCGCGGTTCCGCCTCTTCCTCGCGCAGGAGTTCGGGGTCTCGGTCGAGGACGTCACCGCCTTCGTGCTCGGCGGGCACGGCGACACCATGGTGCCGCTGCCGCGCTACTCCACGGTCGCCGGCATCCCGGTGCCGGACCTCATCAAAATGGGCTGGACGACGCAGGAGCGGATCGACGCGATCATCAAGCGCACCGCGAACGGCGGCGGCGAGATCGTGAAGCTGCTGGAGAAGGGCAGCGCCTACTACGCGCCGGCCGCCTCCGCGATCGCGATGGCCGAGAGCTTCCTGCTCGACAAGAAGCGCGTGATGCCCTGCGCGGCGCTGCTCAAGGGCCAGTACGGCATCAACGGGCTCTACATCGGCGTGCCGGTGGTGCTCGGCGCCGGCGGCATCGAGCGGATCGTCGAGATCCAGTTCACGCCGGAGGAGAAGGCGGCGTTCGACAAGTCCTGCGCCGCGGTGCGGGACCTCAACGAGGCATTCAAGAAGCTCGGCGTCTGAGCGCCCCGTAACGCAAGGAGTGGGGCGATGAACATCCACGAGTACCAGGCGAAAGAGCTGCTCCGGCGCTACGGCGTCGCCGTGCTCGACGGGCACGTGGCGTGGACACCCGAAGAGGCCGAGGCCGCCGCGCGCAAGCTCGGCGGCCCGGTCTCGGTGGTGAAGGCCCAGATCCACGCCGGCGGGCGCGGCGCCGGCCACTTCGCCGGCGACCCCCCAGGCAAGGAAGGGGCCGGCAAGGGCGGCGTGCGGCTGGCGAAGTCCGCGCAGGAGGCGCGCGCCGCCGCCGCGGCGATGATCGGGCATGTCCTGGTCACCAAGCAGACCGGGGCGGCCGGGCGGCGCGTGAGCCGGGTCTATGTCGAGGCCGGCTGCGACATCGCCCGTGAGCTCTACCTCTCGCTGCTCGTGGACCGCGCCTCGGCGCGGGTGACCATCGTCGCCTCCACCGAGGGCGGCATGGAGATCGAGCAGGTGGCCGCGACGCAGCCGGAGAAGATCCTGCGCGTGGCCGTCGATCCCGCCGCCGGGCTCTCGCCGTTCCATGCCCGCCGGCTTGCCTACGCGCTGAAGCTGGAAGGCAGGCAGATCGCGAGCTTCGGCAAGTTCGCCGCCGCCATGTACGAGGCGTTCATCGCCCTCGACTGCTCCATCATCGAGATCAACCCGCTGGTGGTGACCAAGGCCGGCGATATCGTGGCGCTCGATGCCAAGGTCGCGTTTGACGACAACGCGCTCTACCGCCACGCCGACCTCGAGGCGCTGCGCGACGAGGCGGAGGAGGACCCGAAGGAGCTCGAGGCCGCGCGGCACGCGCTCAACTATGTCGCACTGGACGGCACCATCGGCTGCATGGTCAACGGCGCCGGCCTCGCCATGGCGACGATGGACATCATCAAGCTCTACGGCGGCGCGCCCGCGAACTTCCTCGACGTGGGCGGCGGGGCGACCAAGGAGCGGGTGACGGCGGCGTTCAAGATCATCCTCTCGGACCCGCACGTGGAGGGCATCCTGGTCAACATCTTCGGCGGCATCATGCGCTGCGACGTGATCGCGGAGGGCGTGGTGGCCGCGGCGCGCGAGGTCAGCCTCGACGTGCCGCTGGTGGTGCGCCTGGAGGGGACCAACGTGGAACTCGGCAAGCAGATCCTGGCGAGATCCGGCCTGCCGATCATCACCGCCGACAATCTCGCCGACGCCGCCGAGAAGGTGGTGCGTGCCGTGAAGGAAGCCGCCTGATGGCCATTCTCGTCGATGCCGACACGCGGGTGATCACCCAGGGCTTCACCGGCGCGCAGGGCACGTTCCATTCCGAGCAGGCGATCGCCTACGGCACCAAGGTCGTGGGCGGCGTCACGCCGGGCAAGGGCGGCGGCAAGCATCTCGGCCTGCCGGTGTTCGACACCGTGGCCGACGCGCGGGCGGCGACCGGGGCGACCGCGAGCGCCATCTACGTCCCGCCGCCCTTCGCGGCGGACGCGATCCTGGAGGCGATCGACGCCGGGATCCCGCTGATCGTCTGCATCACCGAGGGGATCCCGGTGCTCGACATGGTGCGGGTGAAGCGCGCGCTGTGCGGCGGCACGTCGCGGCTCATCGGGCCCAACTGCCCTGGCGTCATCACGCCGGATGCCTGCAAGATCGGCATCATGCCCGGCCACATCCACAAGCGCGGCAAGATCGGCATCGTCTCGCGCTCCGGCACCCTCACCTACGAGGCGGTGTCGCAGACCACGGCGGCGGGGCTCGGCCAGTCCACCTGCGTGGGCATCGGTGGCGACCCGGTGAAGGGGACGGATTTCATCGAGGTGCTGGAGATGTTCCTCGCCGACCCCGAGACGGAGGCGATCGTCATGATCGGCGAGATCGGCGGGCAGAGCGAGATC
>JAJXZO010000203.1 GCA_021780035.1 Pseudomonadota bacterium | reverse complement strand
CCGAGCGAATTACCGCTGCGGCTGGGCGCGGTTGGCGTCGAGTTGCGCCGGGCTGAGCTGGAAGCCCACCGTGATGGTGTAGGCGCTCGCCCGCTTCGCCGCCGTGACCGGGAACAGCATGCTCACCACGGGCGTGTTCACGGTGGTCTGGTCGGCGTTGGCGCCGAAGCTCGCCTGATCCACGTAGACCTGCTTGTCGTAGATCCGGTCGCCCTCGCTCACGGCGACGAAATAGGGCAGCCCCACGGCGCTGGCGTGCAACGCCGGCCCGCGCGAGGCGGCGATGGTGAGCGAGAGTTCCGCCTTCACCCTGTCGTGCGCCTTGTCCGCCCACGAGCAGCTCGCCGGTACCGCCGCGATGTGCGCGTCGAATTGCAGGTCGGTGATGTCGCGCCTGTCGCCGGCGTAGCGGACGAACCGGGAAGCCTCGCTTGGCACGGAAAGCTGCGGGCAGGCGGGGGCGAAGCCCTGCGGTCCGGTGCAGCCGGCAAGCGCCAGTAGCGCCATTGTGCTGACCGCGGGCATTGCGCTGCGGGAGCGGCGCCACAAGGTGGCAACCTGGCGGCGCCGGCGCGAGGCCGGGAAGGCCGGACGGGCGGGGCTGGCAGGATCAGGCATGAGCATCCGCGACTCCCGAACAGAGGCTGGAGAAGGGACCAGCCGGGCGGCGACCATAGTGGAACGGCGGGCGGCGTTGGGCAACCGCCCGTATGCGCCCGCGCTGCCGCCGCTTGCCGTGCGGCTCGCCGCTCCCCGCGGCTTCTGCGCCGGCGTCGAGCGCGCGGTGCGCATCGTCGAGGCGGCGCTGCTTCGTTTCGGCCGGCCGGTCTACGTGCGCCACCAGATCGTGCACAACGACACCGTGGTGGCCGAGCTCGAGGCGAAGGGCGCGATATTCGTCGAGGACCTCGCCGAGGTGCCCGAGGGCGCGCGGCTGGTGTTCTCCGCGCACGGGGTGGCCAAGGCGGTGACGGCGGCGGCGGCGCGGCGCGGGCTCGCCGTGCTCGACGCCACCTGCCCGCTGGTGGGCAAGGTGCACCGCGAGGCGGAGAGGCACGCCGCGGCGGGGCGCCACGTGCTGATGGTCGGCCACGCCGGCCATCCCGAGGTGGCGGGCACCATCGGCCAGTTGCCGGAAGGCGCCATCACCCTGGTGGAGACGCTGGCCGGGGCCGAGGCGGTGCTCCCGCCGCCCGGGCCGCTCGCCTTCGTCACCCAGACCACGCTTTCGGTGGAGGACACGGCGGAGATCGTCGCGGCGCTGCGCCGGCGCTTCCCCGGCATCGTCGGGCCGAAACGCGAGGACATCTGCTACGCCACGGCGAACCGGCAGGCGGCGGTGCGCGCCATCGCCGCCGGCGCCGACCTGGTGGTGGTGCTGGGCGGCGCGCATTCCTCCAACACCAGGCGGCTGTGCGAAGTGGCGAAGCGGGCGGGCGCGGGCAGGGTGAGGCTGCTCGCCCGGCCCGAGGATCTCGCCTGGGAGGAACTCCGGGGCGTGGAGGTGCTGGGCGTCACCGCCTCCGCCTCCGCTCCGGAGGCACTGGTGGAAGGGCTGCTGCGCCGTCTGGCCGGCCGTTTCGCGCTCGCCGTGGAGGAGCGGCGGACGGCGGTCGAGGATGTCGTCTTCCGGTTGCCCCCGCCGCTTGGCTGAGCTAGGCCGGTTCCTTCCCAAACGGGCGGGAGTCGCGGCTTCCATGGCGGTCTACACCGATGTTTCCGACGACGCGCTGGTGGCGTTCCTCGGCGAGTACGAGATCGGCGAACTGGTGGCGTTCCGCGGCATTGCCGAGGGGGTGGAGAACAGCAATTTCCAGCTGCGCACCACCGGGGGCGACTTCATCCTGACGCTCTACGAGAAACGGGTCGATCCCGCCGACCTGCCCTGGTTCATCGGCCTGATGGAGCATCTGGCGGAAGCCGGCATCACCTGCCCGCGCCCGGTGCCGGGGGCCGACGGCGAGGCGCTGCGGCGCCTGTGCGGGCGGCATGCCGCCATCACCACCTTCCTGCCCGGGGTGTGGCCCAGGCGCGTCCGCCCGGAGCACTGCGGCCCGGTGGGCGGGGCGCTGGCGGGACTGCACCTCGCCGGGGCGGGATATGCGCCCAGGCGGCGGAACGCGCTCGGGCCGCACGGCTGGGCGCCGCTGCTCGCCCGCAGCCTGCCGGGCGCGGAGGCGGTGTTTCCGGGCCTGGGCGCCGACCTCGAAGCGGCGCTCGGGCGCATCCTCGCCGCCTGGCCCTCCGGCCTGCCCGAGGGGCACATCCACGCCGACCTGTTCCCCGACAACGTGTTCTTCCTCGGCAACCGGCTTTCCGGGCTGATCGACTTCTACTTCGCCGCCACCGACATCCTGGCCTACGACCTCGCCGTGTGCCTCAACGCCTGGTGCTTCGAAACCGACTTCTCGCTCAACGTCACCAAGGCGCGGGCGATGTGCCGCGCCTACGAGGCGGTGCGGCCGCTGTCGCCGGCGGAGAAGGCGGCGCTGCCGGTGCTCTGCCAGGGCGCGGCGATCCGCTTCGCGCTCACCCGCCTCTACGACTGGATCAACACGCCCCCCGGCGCGCTGGTGACGCGCAAGGACCCGCTGGAATACGTCCGCCGCCTGCGCTTCCACCTCGCCGCCGAGAACGAGCGCGCCTATGGCCTGTGAGGCGGAGAGCGGCGCGGAGGCGGGCGTGGTGGAGATCTGGACCGACGGCGGCTGCAAGCCGAACCCCGGCCCCGGCGGCTGGGCGGCGCTGCTCTGCTGGGGCGCGCACGAGCGGGAGATCAGCGGCGCCGAGCCCGCCACCACCAACAACCGCATGGAACTCACCGCCGCCGCCGCCGCGCTGGAGGCCTTGAAGCGTCCCTGCCGGGTGGTGGTGCGCACCGACAGCGAATATCTGCGCAACGGCATCACCCGCTGGCTCACCGACTGGCGGCGCCGGGGCTGGCGCACCGCGAGCCGCGAGCCGGTGGCGAACCAGGATCTCTGGCAGCGCCTGCTCGCGGCGGAGTCGCCGCACGAGGTGCGCTGGGAGTGGGTGCGCGGCCACGCCGGGGATGCGCGCAACGAGCGGGTGGACAGGCTTGCCACGGCGGCGCGCGAGAGTGTGGAATCGGCCGCACCATAGGCCGGGGAAAAGGAGCACGGGCGGATGAACAAGGGAATCGGCATCGCCGGCATCGCCGGGCGCATGGGGCGGCTGCTGGCCGAGGAAGTGCCGGCGGCGGGGGCGGCGCTGGCGGGCGGCGTCGACCGCCCGGGTCTCGCCGTCGAGGGCGCCCGCATGTTTCCTGACATCACGGCCCTGGCGGCGGGGGCGGACGTGGTGCTCGACTTCAGCCACGCCTCCACCGCCGTCGCCCACGCGAACGCGCTGGCGGCGGCCGGCACCGCCTGGGTGCTCGGCACCACCGGCATCGACGCCGCGGGCGAGGCGGCGGTGCGGGCGGCGGCGGCGCGCATCCCCGTTGTCTGGGCACCGAACTTCTCGGCGGGGGTGACGCTGATGCTGGCGCTGGCCGAGCGCATGGCCGCCGCCCTGCCCGCGGCGCAGTACGACGCCGAGATCGTCGAGATGCACCACCGGCAGAAGGTGGACGCGCCGTCCGGTACCGCCATCGGTCTCGGCCAGGCGGTGGCGAAGGGCCGCGGCGTCGATCTGGCACAGGTCAAGCAGAGCGGCCGCGACGGCCACACCGGCCCGCGTCCGCAAGGGGCCATCGGCTTCGCCGCGCTGCGCGGCGGGCAGGTGGTGGGCGAACACACGCTGCTGTTCGCCTCCGACACCGAGCACATCGCGCTCACGCATCGCGCTTTCGACCGCCGCACCTTCGCCACCGGCGCGGTGCGCGCCGCGCTCTGGGTGCAGGGGAGGCCGGCCGGGCTCTATTCCATGCATGACGTCCTCGGCCTCGCCTGAGCGGGCCGGGGCGTCCGCACGCCCTTGACCCTCCAGGGGCTTTCGTTCACACACCGCACCCGGCGCGGTGGCGGGCAGCGGCCAGATTGCTCATTTTCCGCCTGACAGGATTGAGAGTGAATGCGCGACAAGGGTGAGTTCCTTTTCACCTCGGAATCCGTTTCCGAAGGCCATCCGGACAAGGTTGCCGACCGTGTGAGCGATACCGTGCTCGACGCGTTCCTTGCCGCCGACCCCTATTCGCGCGTCGCCTGCGAAACCATGGTCACCACCAACCGCGTGGTGCTGGCCGGCGAAACGCGCGGCCCCGGTACCGTGAGTGCGGAATACCTGGCCCACCTCGCGCGCATGGCCATCCGCGACATCGGCTACGAACAGGAAGGCTTCCACTGGCAGCGCGCCGAAGTCGCCGTGCACCTGCACGCGCAGTCCGCCGACATCGCCCTCGGCGTCGATTCGCTCGGCAACAAGGACGAAGGCGCCGGCGACCAGGGCATCATGTTCGGCTACGCCTGCGCCGAGACGCCGACGCTGATGCCGGCGCCGATCTACTACGCGCACGAACTGCTGCGCACCATCCGCGAGATGCGCCGCGCCGGCGACCGCGCCGTGGTCGGCCTGCTGCCCGACGCCAAAAGCCAGGTGACGCTCCGCTACGTGGACGGCATGCCCGTGAGTGCCACCAGCGTCGTCATCTCCACCCAGCACGAAGAGCGGCTGGAGCAGGCGCAGATCAAGCGCATGCTGATGCCGATCATCGCCGGCGTGCTGCCCGACGGCTGGATGCCGCCGGACAAGGATATCTACATCAACCCCACCGGCAAGTTCGTCATCGGCGGGCCGGACGGCGACTGCGGGCTGACCGGCCGGAAGATCATCGTCGACACCTACGGCGGCGCCGCGCCGCACGGCGGCGGGGCCTTCAGCGGCAAGGACCCGAGCAAGGTCGACCGCTCCGCCGCCTACGTCTGCCGCTACCTCGCCAAGAACGTTGTGGCCGCGGGGCTGGCCGACCGCTGCACCATCCAGATCAGCTACGCCATCGGCGTTTCGCACCCGCTGTCGGTCTACGTGGAACTGCATGGCAACCCCTACGAGGTTAACGAGGGCAAGCTCGAGACGACGCTGCGCGAACTCGTCAACCTCACTCCGCGCGGCATCCGCGAGCACCTGCACCTGAACCGGCCGATCTACGTTCCCACCTCCGCCTACGGCCACTTCGGCCGCGAGCCCGACACGCAGACCGGCACCTTCACCTGGGAAAAGACGGATCTGGTGGACGCGCTGAAAACCGCGTTCGGCCGCTGAGCGCAACGAAGCCGCCGAAGCCGCCGCCCGACCGGCTGTACGGCCGCGCCCGCGGCCACAAGCTGCGCGCCCGCCAGGAGCGGCTGCTCGAAGTCACCCTGCCGCGGCTCCGCTTCCGTGCCGCCGAAGCCGCCCCGCCGCTCGCGGCGTTCGGCGCGCCGCTATCGGCGCTGTGGCTGGAAGTGGGCGCCGGCGGCGGCGAGCACGCGCTGGCCCAGGCGAGGGCGCACCCCGGCGTCGGGCTGATCGCCTGCGAGGTCTACGTGAACGGCATCTGCTCGCTGTTGTCGGCGCTGGTGCCGGAAGGCGGCGAGGCGAGCGCGCCGCTGCCCCCGAACCTGCGCCTCTGGGACGCCGACGCGCGCGACCTCATCCGCGCACTGCCGGACGGCTGCCTGGAAAGGCTGTTCCTGCTGTTCCCGGACCCCTGGCCGAAGGCCCGCCACGCCAAGCGCCGCTTCGTCCACCCGGCATACCTGCCGGAAATCGCCCGCGTGCTCCACAAGGGCGGCGAATGGCGCATCGCCTCCGACGATCCCACCTACCAGGAATGGACCGCCGAAGTGCTGGCGGCACAAACGCTGTTCGACGCGCCGCCGCCCGCCGATGCGCGGCCCGAGGGCTGGCCGCCCACCCGCTACGAGGCGAAGGCGCTCGCCGCCGGCAGAACGCCGCTCTACTGGGCCGCGAGAAAGAAACAGGGCTAGGGCAAGGCTGCTTTTTCCAAAAAAAAGCAGAAAGACTTCTGTTACTTCAGAACAGCAGCCGCGCGCCGGCAATCACCAGCAGCGTCGCCAGCACCGTCCGCGTCAGCGCTTCCGGCAGGCGCGCGGCGAAATGGCTGCCGAGAACCACGCCGGGCACCGAGCCCGTCAGCATCGACGCCAGCAGGTGCAGGTCCGCCGACCCCAGCCACCAGTGCCCCACGCCCGCCAGCAGCGTCAGCGGCACCGCGTGCGCGATGTCGGAGCCGACCAGCACCGCGCTCCGCTGGTGCGGATAGATCAGCAGCAGCGCCGGAATGCCGAGCGCTCCCGCCCCCACCGACGACAGCGTCACCAGCAGGCCGAGCACGGCCCCCAGCGCCACCGTCAGCGCCGCGGTGGCGCCGGGCGACAGGCTCGCCTTCCGGTGCAGCGCCAGCCAGTGCAGCATCGGCCGGCGCACCAGCATCACCACCGAGGTGAGTAGCAGCGCCCCCCCGAGCACGGTGCGGATGAAGGCGCCGAGCGAGTCGTCCGGCGGCATGCGCGCCAGCAGCACCAGCGCCGCCGCGCCGGCCGGCACGCTTCCCGTCGCCATCCAGCCCACCAGCCGCCAATCCACCGTGCGGTTCAAACCGTGCGCCAGGGTGCCCGCGGACTTGGTGGCGGCGGCGAACAGCAGGTCGGTGCCGACGGCGGACATGGGGTTCACGCCGAACCCCAGCACCAGCAGCGGCGTCATCAGCGAGCCGCCGCCGACTCCGGTCTGCCCGACCAGAACACCCACCAGAAAACCGGCCAGCACGAAAACGGGATCGATGCTTCCCAGCATCGCCGCACATTGGCGAAAGAGGAAGACCGCTTGCAAGCAAAACGGCAACCGGCCGGCGGCGCCGCGTCAGGCCCTCCGCCAGCTTCTCCAGGTGAACAGCGAGCTCACCGCATAATTCCACACCAGGCTCATCGCCGCGCCCGAAAGCCCCGCCAGCCACCACGCCTCGTGCACCACCGGGCTGAACAGGAACACCGCCACGCTCACATTGGCGAAGGCGCCCACCGAGCAGATCAGCGCGAAGATCGCCAGCCCCTTCAGCATCGCCAGCCCCCTGAGCCGGCGGTCGCGGAAGGTGAAGAAATTGTTCAGCCAGAAATTGGCGACGATGGCGGCGGCGGTGGCGATGCTCTGCGCCACGCCGAAATGGGCGGTGAGCAGCCCGAGCGACAGGCGCAGCACGACGAGATGCAGCGCGATGCCCAGCGCGCCCACCGCGGCGAACATCAGGAACCGCACCGGCACGTACTCGCCCACCACCTTGTCGGCGAGCAGCATCAGGTAGTCGCGCAGCACCCCGGCATCGAGCTTGCTTTCCCCCGCGCTGCGGGTGCGGAACTGGTACGGAAGCTCCTTGATGCGCGGCGGCGCGGGCAGGCTCGCCACCACGTCGAGCAGGATCTTGAAGCCGATGGCGGAAAGCCGGGGCAGCGCCGCCAGCAGCGTCTCGCGGCGGAGCATGAAGAAGCCGCTCATCGGGTCGCTCATCGGCACCTTCAGCACCACGCGCGCGAGGCGGGTGGCGAAGCCCGACATGCCGGCCCGCGTGCGGTCCCATTCCCCGAGGCCGCCACCGGCGATGTAGCGGCTGCCGATGGCCAGCTCGTACCCCTCCTCCGTCAGCGCCGCGTACATGGCGGGCAGCAGCGTCTCGTCGTGCTGCAGGTCGCCGTCGATGGCGGCGACACAGGGGGCGAAGCTCGCCAGCGCCCCCTCGACGAAGGCCGAGGCGAGGCCGCGCCGGCCCACCCGGTGCAGAAGGCGGACGCGCGTATCCTGCCGGCCGATCGCCGCCACCGCCTCGCGCGTGCCGTCGGTGCTGTCGTCGTCGACGAAAATCGCCTCCCAGGCGATGTCGCCGAGCGCCGCGCGCAGGCACTCCACCATCGGTGCCACGTTCGGTGCCTCGTTCAGCACCGGAATGACCACGGCGAGGTCGGGAGCGCGGGAATCGCTTGCGGCGGGGTCCATCGCCGCCGCATACCCCCCCCGCGCGAAGCCTGACAAGGGCGGGCTTGCGCCAGGAAGGCGCGGCGCCTACATTCGGGCATCTTCATCTTCCGATCGTTCCCGGGGGGTGGCCTTAACGGGCCGCCTTTTTTGTTTGCCGCAAGCTTCCGCCACAGACGACCTGCTCCGCGCCGGCGGCCTCGAAAGCCGCGTCGCCGAAATCGTCGGCCCCGCGCTGGCCGCGATGGGCTACGATCTGGTGCAGGTTTCCGTGCTCGGCCGCACGCGCCCCACCGTGCAGATCATGGCCGACCGCGCCGACGGCGGCCTCATCGGCCTCGAAGACTGCGAAGCGATCAGCCGCGCCGTGAGCGCGCTGCTCGACGTGGACGACCCGATCCCCGGCGCCTGGACGCTGGAGGTGAGCTCCGCCGGCATCGATCGCCCGCTCACCCGCCCGCGCGACTGGAACCGCTTCGCCGGGCACCTTGCGCGCGTCGAGACGTATCTGCCGGTGGACGGGCGCAAGCGCTTCTCCGGCACCGTGCTCGGTGCCGACGAGAGCTTCGCCCGCCTCGCCACCGAGGCCGGCGAGGTGGCGCTGCCGCTCGCGCAGATCCGCCGCGCCAAGCTCGTGCTCACCGACAGCCTGATCGCCGCCACCGCCCAACCCACCCCATCCTCTAGCGCCTAGGTCCGAGAGAACCCGCCATGGACACCTCTGTCGCCCGCCCCGAACTGCTGCTGGTCGCCGATGCCGTGGCGCGGGAGAAGTCGATCGACCGCGAGGAAGTGCTGGAGGCGATGGAGCAGGCCATCCAGAAGGCCGGCCGCGCCAAATACGGGCACGAGAAGGACATCCGCGCCACCATCGACCGCAAGAGCGGCGACGTGCGGCTGTCGCGCTGGACCGAGGTGGTGGAGGCGGTGGAGAACGAGGACACGCAGATCCCCGTGGTCATCGCGCGGAAGTTCAAGCCCGGCATCGAGGTGGGCGAGTTCATCGTCGATCCGCTGCCGCCGATCGACTTCGGCCGCATCGCCGCGCAGACCGCCAAGCAGGTGATCGTGCAGCGCGTGCGCGAATACGAGCGCAAGCGGCAGTTCGAGGAGTTCAAGGACCGCGTCGGCGAGATCGTCAACGGCACGGTGAAGCGCACCGAGTACGGCAACCTGATGGTCGAGATCGGCCGCGCCGAGGCGCTGCTGCGCCGCGACGAGCTGATCGCCCGCGAAAGCTTCCGCAACGGCGACCGCGTGCGCGCCTACATCCACGACGTTCGCGAGGAACCGCGCGGGCCGCAGATCTTCCTCTCCCGCACCCATCCCAACTTCCTCGCCAAGCTGTTCGCCCAGGAGGTGCCGGAAATCTACGACGGCATCATCGAGATCAAGGCGGTGGCGCGCGACCCCGGCAGCCGCGCCAAGATGGCGGTGATCAGCCGCGACGCCTCCATCGACCCGGTGGGCGCCTGCGTCGGCATGCGCGGCTCGCGCGTGCAGGCGGTGGTGCAGGAGTTGCAGGGCGAGAAGATCGACATCATCCCCTGGTCGGCGAACACCGCCACCTTCGTGGTGAACGCGCTCGCCCCGGCGGAGGTCACCAAGGTGGTGATCGACGAGGAAGGCGGCCGCTGCGAGGTGGTGGTGCCCGACGACCAGCTTTCGCTCGCCATCGGCCGGCGCGGGCAGAACGTGCGCCTCGCCAGCCAGCTCACCCACTGGGACATCGACATCCTGACGGAAGCCGAGGAGAGCGAGCGCCGCCAGGAAGAGTTCCGCCGCCGCACCGGCCTGTTCGTCGAGGCGCTCGACGTGGACGACGTCATCGCCGGCCTGCTCGTCACCGAGGGGTTCAACACTGTCGAGGAGCTGGCGTTCGTGCCGCAGGAGGAGCTGGCCGAGATCGAGGGCTTCGACGAGAGCGTCGCCGCCGAGCTGATCCGCCGCGCCGAGCAGTTCCTCATCCGCCGCGACAGCGAGTTCACCGAGCGGCGCGTTGCCCTCGGCGTCACCGACGAGGTGGCGGCGATCGAGGCGCTGACGCCGGCGATGCTGGTGGCGCTCGGCGAGAAGGACGTGAAGACGCTCGACGACCTTGCCGACCTCGCCTCCGACGAACTGGTGGAGATCGTCGGCGAGAACAGCCTCGACGAGGCAGCGGCGGACGAGGTGATCATGGCCGCCCGTGCCCACTGGTTCGAGGGCGAGGAGGAGGCCGCGGCTTCCTCCGCAGAGACGGAGGCGGAGCACGACTGAAGACGCGGCAGACGAACGCGGCGAGTCCGACGAGGCGCCGGAAACGGGGCCGCTGCGGCGCTGCGCCGTCACCCGCGAGCGGCTGGCGAAGGAGCGGATGCTCCGTTTCGTCGTCGGGCCGGATCGCAAGGTCGTGTTCGACGCCGCCGGGCGGCTGCCCGGACGGGGAATCTGGTTGAGTGCCCGGCGGGATGTGATAGAAGCCGCCTGTGCCCGGGGGGCTTTTGCCAGGGCGGCGGCCGGACCGGTGGTGATTCCGCCGGGGCTGGTGGTGGCCGTGGAGGCGGCGCTGCGGCGCCGCATCGTCGAACAGCTCGGCCTCGCACGCCGGGCCGGTCAGGCGGTCGCCGGTTTTGCCAAGGCGCGGGAGTGGCTGGAGTGCGGGCGGGCGGCGCTGGTGGTCGAGGCTGCCGATGGCAGCGCCGACGAACGTCGGCGTTTCCTTGGCGCTTGGCAGGGGCCGGTGGTGGCGCCGTTGGATGGTGCCAGCCTGGGCGCGGTTTTCGGCCGCGAGCGGGCGGTGCATGGGGTGATGGCGGCGGGCGCGCTCGCGGAGCGGGTGCGGCTGGAGGCCGAACGTCTGGCGGGGCTCGACGTGGCGCCACCGGCGGCGGACGGGCGGATCGACGGCGGCGCAACCGGCGCCAGGTTGGGTAGGACACAGGCGGGTAGATGACCGAAGGCAGCGACCAGGACCAGGGCAAGGGCAGGCTCACTCTGCGGCCCAGCGGGCGGGCAGAGCTTGGGCGCACGGTGGATGCCGGATCGGTCCGCCAGAGTTTCAGCCACGGACGCTCGAAGGTGGTGCAGGTGGAGGTGCGCAAGACGCGCACCCCAGGCGTGCCGCGCACCCCGGCCGGCGGTGCCGCGCCAGCGGCGACGCCCGCGGCCGGGCA